>JBAVXA010000029.1:0-8516 GCA_049698095.1 Burkholderiales bacterium | reverse complement strand
CTTACCCTGCTTTTGCACCCGATCGATACGACCACATTCGTCGCAACACGGTTTCTCCAGCCGCAAGGCTGGGTGAAATATATGAAGCTGATGGCGATTTGCGAATCCGATCCGCAGGCCGAAAGTCGTATTACATTAAGCGATCAACGCGATGCGCTCGGCATGCCGCGGGTCAAAGTCGATTGGCGCCTGAGCGAGCTGGTAAAGCGGACGTTCGACCGCACTTTCAACATTGCCGCCGACGAACTCGAAGCGCAGGGAATCTGGAATGTTGAACGTGAAGCCCCGCTGGAGGGTCGCGACTGGCCGGCCGATATGGAAAAAGGCACCTGGCATCACATGGGCACCACGCGCATGCACGATTCGCCGAAACTGGGCGTGGTCGATCACAATTGCAGGGTGCATGGCATGTCGAATTTTTATATTGCCGGGAGCTCGGTATTCCCCACGGGCGGCTGCAACTTCCCGACCATCATGATTACCGCCCTTGCTTTGCGGCTTTCCGAGCACCTAAGCAAGCAAATCCTCCGTCAGGCATAAACATAACCAATTGATTTTATTGATTAAAGTAGTGGAACTTTCCCTGCCCTTGGCACTCTTACCACCAGAGTGCTAAAGTGGCACTTGTTATGGGAGACTTAACAATGACTGCAATGACTTTTCCTGTTCCTTCCGCTGTTGGAAGTCTGGAGAATTATGTCCAGTTTGTGAACCGTATTCCTTTGCTTTCTCAGGAAGAAGAAACCGAACTGGGTCGGCGTCACGCAAGCACGGGCGATGTGGACGCCGCGCGCCAGCTCGTCATGTCGCATTTAAGACTGGTCGTATCCATTGCGCGTAATTACCGTGGCTACGGCTTGCCGCAGGCGGACTTGATTCAGGAAGGCAATATCGGCTTGATGAAAGCCGTCAAACGTTTCGACCCCGAGCGCGGCGTGCGCCTGGTGTCCTTCGCCATGCACTGGATCAAGGCCGAGATGCACGAATTTATCCTGCGCAACTGGCGCTTGGTGAAAATCGCCACCACCAAAGCACAACGCAAATTATTTTTTAACCTGCGCAGCATGAAGCCCGGCTTCGGCGCATTGTCACCGACAGAAACGCAATCGGTCGCCAAACAACTCGGCGTCAAGCCGGAAGAAGTCACCGAAATGGAAACGCGCTTAAGCGGACAGGATATTTCGCTCGAGCCGATGAACGACGACGACGAAAACTGGGTCAGCCCGATTGCGTATTTAACCGACGACAGCGAACCTTCAACGCAACTCGAAACCATCGAGACCGAAATCAACAGCGACGCCGGCCTAAAATCCGCCCTCTCCCAACTCGACGACCGCAGCCGCAAAATCATCGAAGCCCGTTGGCTGCGCGAAAAAGATCAAGCGACCTTGCATGATCTGGCAGATGAGTTTGGTGTGTCAGCTGAGCGGATTCGTCAGATTGAAGTGAAGGCGATGCAGAAAATGAAAACGGCTTTGACGGTGCAGTAATTTACATCACTGAGAAACAAAAATGGCAGCCTGATGGCTGCCATTTTTTATTTATACCTTCATCTACTAAAAACAATGAGAACAGTGACAGAAAAAGCGCCGTAATTATTCGTTGACTACTTTCGATACTAATAAAATTTGCGTATTGAAACGAGCGGCATATTGGTTTGCCTGCGAATCAAGTAACGCATGCCTAGAGCCAATCATCGCATCTGCAGTTCCCGCAATATTAATTTCTACTCCTTGACAGAATTGACGCCCAGCATCGGTTTTTACTCCTGGAAAATGTCTTGAATAGCCATTCACGCTGTAACAAATAGGCCTACCATCTGCCAACGCCTTAGCTGCATCTTGCTCAGGAGCAGAAAGGTTTAATGTAGCCAAAAAAAGCCAAAGCGAAAGCATTGGCCAGAATAATAAAACGGCAATCCCAATACTCACAACAAACAGGGCAACGACCACAGCAATCAGCATGGCGCGCTTTTTCATGAACTGAAAAATAACCAAACTTGAATTTGTAGCACTCACTGAAAGATACCCGTAATTCGTTTTACCCATTGACGCTGTAAGCAGATAAAAATTAACCCTTAAGTAGTTGCTTCAAATCCGCAGAACTCGTAGGGTGTAATGAGCGTAGCGACTTACACCGAATGTGAATTTGGAAATTTACTTGGCCACTATTTTGTAGCACTCTTAGATTTCATGCGGCGCAATTCGCCAAGCTCATTGCGCCCTACTTTTGCTTTCAGAGACCGGTCGAATAATGCGAACTCTTCTTCGAGTTTTTTATATTCGATTTTTACATTTGGTTTCGCCAAAGCACGAGCTTTAAGCGCTTTGTGTGCGAGCATATTTACTACCCTTCTACCGTCATTCCCGCGCAGGCGGGAATCCAGAAATCTTAGTAGCAACTATCTGCTTCAATATCAAAACATATTGAAGATAACACTTTATTTTACTGGATTCCCGCCTGCGCGGGAATGACGGGGCACATTCGGCGGATTATGCTGCGCTAATCCGCCCTACGTTTTTCTTAGCCTTTGAGTAACTGTTTCACATCCGCCGTAATTTTGTCCGGCGCCATGCCGTAGCTGACGAACAAGCGTAACCTTCCACTCGGATCAAACACGAACGTGCCTGCCGTGTGGTCGATGGTGTAGCTGCCTGGCGTTTTGCCTTCGACTTGCTGCGCGTAGATTTTGAAATCTTTTGCGGCTTTTTTGATCGCGTCTTCGTCGCCGGTCAAGCCCAGGAAGCCCGGATGAAAACTGGGGACGTATTGCGATAGTAATTCAGGGGTGTCGCGCCTTGGATCCAGGGTGACAAACAGAACCTGCACGCGTTCGGAATCCTTGCCGAGCTTTTTCATGACCTGCGCCATATCGGACATGGTCGTTGGGCAAACATCAGGGCATTGGGTATAGCCGAAAAACAGCGCAACGACCTTGCCATTGAAGTCGGCGATGGTGCGGACTTTGCCCGTGTGGTCGGTCAGTTTGAAATCTTTTGCGTAACCCGCACCGGTGATGTCAATTGCGTTGAACTGGGGATTCTTCTGGCTGCACGCTGCGAGCAAGCAAATCGACAACACGAACAGAATTCTGCGCACGGGAAAACCCTCAGAAAGGAAAATAATGATCGATTAACAACGCCGCGAACAGAAGGGACAAATAAAGGATGGAATATTTGAAGGTTGTCTTTGACAATGCGTCGCTGTAATTGCGCAGGATTTGCACGGCATAGTAAAGAAAAACGCCGTCCAATATCAACGCACTGAATAAATAAATCTTCCCGCTCATTCCAACGGCGAACGGCAGCAATGTCACTGCCGTCAGTATCAAGGTGTAGAACAACACGTGCAGTTTGGTAAAGTCGTCGCCGTGCGTGACCGGCAACATGGGCAGACCGGCTTTGGCATATTCGTTTTTGCGATACAGCGCGAGCGCCCAGAAATGCGGCGGCGTCCAGGCGAAAATAATCAGGAATAATAATAAGGCCTGCAGCGGTACGTCGCCGGTCACCGCGGCCCAGCCCAATACGGGCGGCATCGCGCCCGATGCGCCGCCGATGACGATGTTTTGCGGGGTGAGCGGCTTCAACACCACGGTGTAAATAATGGCGTAACCAATGAACGTGGCGAACGTGAGCCACATGGTCAATGGATTTACCGCGAAATACAGCAGCGCCATCCCCGCACTGCCGATGATGGCGGAAAGGGTGAGGGTCTGCGTGTTGGTGATTTCGCCGCGCGCGGTGGCGCGCGTGCGGGTGCGCGCCATTTTCGCGTCAATTTTCTGCTCGACCAGGCAATTGATCGCCGCGGCAGCGCCGGCCACCAGCCAGATGCCAATCGTGGCGGCAATTAATATCTGCAACGGGACCATTTTTGGCGTCGCGAGGAACATGCCGATCATCGCCGTGAAGACGATGAGGGTCACCACGCGAGGTTTGGTCAACACGTAAAATTGCGCGAACAAATTGGCGGGTTTGTCGATGATGGACGCGTTGCTCATGAATCAGGCATTCGCCAATTCGCTCGCCGGACTAACGTCAGACATTCGAAAGTTAATCATCACCAGAACGACCAGCAGCAGCGCAGCGAAGGCATTATGCATGACGGCTAATGGCAAAGGCAGACTAAACAGCACGATGGTGATTCCCAGGGTAATTTGTAATACCAGCACTATCAACAGCATGCGCCCGACCTTTTTCAACGGCGTTACTTTCAGCAACCTCAGTGCGAGCGTAAGCAACACGGCGCTTACGACCAATGCGCCCAGCCGATGGCTCCAGTGGATCGCGGTCAACGCTTCGCTGGATAGCAATTGTCCTTGCGCCGTCATGCCGAGTTCTCTGAAGACATGAAACGCGTTCGCAAAATCCATTTTCGGCATGAAACTGGCGTTGCAGGTCGGAAAATCGATACATGCCATCGCCGCATAGTTGGTGCTGACCCAGCCGCCCAGAGCGATCTGGCAGGCAAGCACGGCGAGCGCGACGCGAGCATGCAACGCCAGACCCGACGCCACCATTATACGCGGCAGACCCGCCAGCTCATACTGACGCAGGGCGAGCCAGCTCAGCAGCGCCAGCGTGGTCATGCCGCCGATCAGATGCGCCGTCACAATTGCGGGCTTGAGTAACAACGTGACGGTCCACATGCCGAGCATGCCCTGAAATATCACCACGCCAACCAGCGCCAGGGGCAGGCCAATGGCTTGTCGTAATTGCCGGCGTTTCCGGTATGCCAGAAATGCAATGATCAGGATGATGAACCCCAATCCCGTGGCGAAATAGCGATGCACCATCTCGATCCAGCCCTTGGCTATTTCAACCGGCTTCCCCGGGAACGCTGACTCGGCTTTTGAAATTTCATGCGGCTCATTTGGAACGCCTAAATTCCCGTAACAGCCCGGCCAATCGGGGCAGCCCAGGCCCGCGTCGGATAGGCGGACGAACGCGCCGAGCACGATAATGCCGAAGGTTAAACAAGCTGCGGCGACAATAAGTTTGCGATAGACGTCTTGCATCACACTAGCCAATTTTTGATACCGTCAGAAGGCGGGAGAAATCCTTGATCATTTTACGCGGGTCCGGGTCGCGCGGATATCGCAAAACCAGGTTGCCCAGAGGGTCGATAAGATAAATATGATCGCGTTGTATCGCCTGCGCCGGGAGATTGCGCAGCAGTTCGCTATTCTGCGCGCGCAGAAAATGGGTATCGGCATAGTCAGTTTTGCTTTGCCCATTCAGCGCGGCGGCATCGTCGATCAGCATGACCCGCTCGATGCGATCCATATACTTTCCCTGCGCCAGGCGCACCTGGCGCATGACGTAGAGTTTATTGGCACACGCCGCGGCGCATTGACCGCTATCAACGGTCAGCATCAGCCATTTGCCGCGCAGGTCGCTCAGTTTCGTTGGTTTGTTGTCGTCAGTCTGCAGTGCCGGATCGGGCAGCGGCGCCACCGTCATCAGCTCACCATAGTTGATACTTTTGTCGGGCTTGTAAAAATAATACATGACGTACGATGCTGCAATTGGCGACGAAAACAATATGAATAACAGAACTAATTTGGTGCGCGGGCTCATGATGGCTTGATTCTCTTTGTGTTGGTGGCGATATAGGTAATAAATATTCCAATGCTCAACGCAAACCATTGGAATGCGTAACCCTGATGTTTGGCGATACCGACGTCCGGACGCTCCACCACGCGTTGCAGACCGTCGCCGGTATCGTTCTGTTGTTGAATGACCAGCGGTTCGACGGATAGTTTTGTCTGCTCAATGTAACGGCTCAACACCAGGTTTTGCCACACCTTGCCTTCAACGGTTTGCGTCGATAGTTCGAGGTATTTCCCGCTCGGCGGTACGGCGACACCTTCGATAGTCACCGAACCTTGCGGTATTTTGACAGTCGGAATATTACGGTAATCAGTTTCGCGCGCGACCCAACCGCGATTCACCAGAATATATCTATTGTCCGCCATTCGTAGCGGCGTGATGACATGATAGCCAGGTTTGTCGAGGTGAAACTTATTGTCGAGAAAAATTTCCGCTTGGCGGTCGAATTCACCCCTAACCACAATATTTTTGTAACGTATTGATTCAATTGAATTATTTTTATTACCGTAATCTTCCGCCGGTTGTTTTGCTTTCACTTCGTATTCGGTTTGCAATGCTTGTTTTTCTGCCGCGCGATTAAGTTGCCAGCGACCCAGCGACGCGGTCAGCGCTATCGCTGCAATGGCGGCGAGTGTCGGTAACAATGATGGGGAGAATTGGAATCGGCCAATTTGCATACTGACAAACAGCTAGCGCGCGGCTACACTGAATCCATTCGAGGAGCATGAATAAATGAAAATCATCGTGGTCGTTCTGTTACTCATGGTTTTGGTCAGTCTTTTCAGCGGCCTGTATTTCGTCATGAAAGACAAAGGCAATTCAAAGCGTGCGGTAAAGGCATTGACTTATCGGGTAGCGTTTTCGATGGGTATTTTTTTATTTCTGATGGCGGGTTTTTACTTCGGCTGGATACCTGCGACGCGCTAGCGCCAATCGACATTTTTTCACCTACCGAATGAAAACGCCGCATCGAGCGGCGTTTTCATTTTCATTGTGGCGTGGTTATAGCCAATAAACGAATACAAATAGGATCAGCCAAACCACGTCGACAAAGTGCCAATACCAGGCGACCGCCTCGAAGCCAAAATGATGCTCCGGTTTGAAATGGCCTTTGATGCAGCGGAATAAAATGATGATCAACATAATGGTACCGAGTGTCACGTGGAAACCGTGAAAGCCGGTGAGCATGTAAAAGGTTGCGCCGTATATGCCTGCGCCCAAACCAAACGGCAAGACGCCGTATTCATAAATCTGGAAACCGAGGAAGGTGATACCCAGCGCGACGGTTGCGACCATCCACCAGATGAGCGGCTTGCGATGATTAGCTTTCAACGCGTGATGCGCGAAGGTGATCGTGACGCCCGACGCTAACAATAAAAAGGTATTCAGCGCCGGTATGCCCCAAGCAGATACGGGAGAAAATTCCTGCAGGATGGCGGGACCGGTGGAAGGCCATTGGCCTTTGAAGCCGGGCCAGAGCAGGCTATTGTCGGTATCAGCCAGCCAAGGCAAGGACATCTGCCGCGCATAAAAAAGCGCGCCGAAAAATGCCGCAAAGAACATGACCTCGGAAAAAATAAACCAGCCCATGCTCCAGCGAAAAGACATGTCGACCTGGGCGTCATATTTCCCGCCTTCGCTTTCGCGAATGACCGCGCCAAACCAGCCGAACAGCATGTAGATCAGGATGGCAAAGCCCAGACCGATTACAGGGAACCCGACGGCTTTGTTGCCGTAGAGGAATAACAAAAATCCCGTTGCCAACGTTAGTAAAGCTGCCGAACCCTTGATGGGCCAGCTAGAGGGCTGCGGTATGAAATATCCGCCTGCTTGATCGCTCACGAGAATCTCCCTTTATATCTGAATTAATTATGCAATCTATTTGGCAAAGCGCAAAACCAGAAAAACCACTGCCAACAACGAGAAAACGAATAACAGCCCGGCAACGATACCTGCGACGATCACTTGCTTTGCCGACAGGGTCTGCGCATCGGTGTGGTAATCCGTTTTTTTTCTAATCCCGAGAAAGCTCCAAAACACCGCCCTGAATGCCGCCAGCATGCCGACTTTGTTTGCCATCAGGATTTGGTCGCTTCTGTTGTGACATCGAAAAATGTGTACGACAGGGAAATCGTTGTCATTTCCTCGGGCAAATCATTGCTGACGACAAACGTGACCGGCATTACGCGTACTTCGTGCGGCGCGAAAGTCTGTTTGCTGAAGCAAAAACAAGCCTGCTTTTTGACGTACTTGCCCGCCAAAGCTGGACTGAAACTCGGTACAGCCTGCGCCAGCAGGGTGCGGTCGGTCTGATTGACGACCCGATAATTTATCGTCACCAGCTCGCCCGGGTGCAGCTTGACGCCGGCTTGCATGGCGCTGAATTCAAGCGGCATGTTCTGATTCGCCGTAGCGAGGAATTCCATACTGATGTTGCGCGTTAAATCCACTTGCGTATTGGCGGGCAGAATCTGCGCGGTACGAGCCTGGTTTATTCCCGTAACTTCGCAGATTTTTTTATAAAACGGGACCAAGGCAAAGCCGAACCCGAGCATGATCAGGGAAATGATCAAAAGCTTGCGCAGCAAGGCGCGGTTTTGCAATTGCAGGTCGTCGGCGGTTTGCATAATCAGCGCAGGGTTGTCACCGTATAAATAAACACGCCGGCGACAAAAACCAGCAACACCAGCGCGGTTAACAAATTTTTTCGCTTGATATCCATTTGCCCGATCTGCATTATTTGATCAGCGGCGGCGTGGCAAAGCTATGGTATGGCGCCGGAGTGGGCAGCATCGTCCACTCGATTGAATCTGCGCCTTCCCACTGCAACGGTTTGGCTTTTTCGCCGCTGCGGATGCATTTCACCACGATGTAAAGGAACAACAACTGGCTGAATCCCAA
>JBAVXA010000028.1:0-7208 GCA_049698095.1 Burkholderiales bacterium | reverse complement strand
GCGGGCATGCAAACCGTCGGCAAGCATTTTCCCGGACACGGTTATGTGCGCGCAGACTCGCATCACGAGATACCCGTGGATGAGCGCGAGTTCGACGCGATTAACCGTGATGATTTGATGCCGTTTTACAAAATGGCCCGCGCGGGAATGGCGGCGGTGATGCCGGCGCATGTCATTTATCCGCAGGTCGATGCGCAGCCGGCAGGGTTTTCACGCTTATGGCTGAAGGAAATTCTGCGCAAACAGATGCAATTCGATGGCGTGATTTTCAGCGATGATTTGAGCATGGAAGGCGCGAGCGTCGCGGGTGGTGCGATTCAGCGCGCGCAAGCCGCGCTGAATGCCGGCTGCGACATGGTGCTGATGTGCAACGCGCCCGATGCGACAGATGAATTGCTGGCCGGCCTGCATTACAAAATGCCGGCGAAAAGCGCGGCGCGACTTAAGCGCATGAAGGGCCGTGACGACGCGCCGAATATTGACGAACTCGGCAACCGGCTTGCGTATCAAACGCGTGTGGCAGCGGTGAGAAAATTTGTTGCCGGCAGCAAAGCGCGAGCTGCGTGAGCGGAAATTAACCATGGCCCAGTACACAGACAAACACGGCCACGGTACGCATGACCATGCGGGGCCAGCGCATGACCACTTGCACGGCGGCCATGATCACGCCAATAGCAACAGGAATATTCTTCTGGTCGCGTTGTTGTTCACCCTTGGTTTTTCGCTGGTCGAGGCGGTCGGCGGTTGGGTATCGCATTCACTCGCGCTCCTGTCCGACGCGGGGCACATGTTCTCCGACGCGCTGTCGCTCGGCCTCGCTGCGCTGGCGGCGCAGCTCGCCATGCGGCCCGCTTCGGCGCGGCATTCATATGGCCTGGTGCGTGCGGAAGTCATCGCCGCTAGCGTTAACGGCCTGCTTATGCTTGGCGTCATTGTTTACATTGTGGTCGAGGCGGTGAAGCGCCTGCAAGCGCCGGAATCTGTGCAGGGCTTCACCGTGATGGTTATTGCCTTCATCGGTTTGTTGGTGAATATTATCGTTGCGGTCATGCTCAGCCGCGGCGAGCACAACCTGAATACCCGAGCGGCACTTCTGCATGTGATGGGCGATATGCTCGGATCGGTTGCGGCGCTGGTCGCCGGTGCCGTGATTTATTTTACCGGCTGGCTGCCGATCGACCCGCTATTGTCGATTTTCGTTGCACTGCTTATTCTTGTTTCGACGCTGAATTTATTGCGCGAAGCGTTGCATGTATTGATGGAAGGCGTGCCGCATTATCTGGACCTGCAAGCGATCGGCGAGCGCATGGCAAAAACAGCCGGCGTAAGCTCGGTGCATGATTTGCACATTTGGACCCTGGCATCAGGGCAGGTCGCCTTGTCGTCTCATATCTCATTGAATAATATGGATAATTGGGCGAAGACGCTGGAGTCGATTCGGCATATGCTGAGACGCGAATACGGCATTGAGCATGTGACGCTGCAGCCGGAAACAGCGCAAGGGATTACGCAACCTTACACCACCAGAATTCCGATTCGTGCCGTGCCGTCAGATAAAAAACCGGCGCATGGGCACAAACATTAAGCATGAATGATGCTGGAAAATTTTCCATCGATTGCCGTGCGTGCCCGCGTCTGGCGGATTTTCTCGACGAAGTAAAATGCGACTATCCCAAATATTTCGCCAGGCCGGTTCCACCGTTCGGCGCCGACAATCCGCGTCTGCTGATCGTTGGCCTCGCGCCAGGGATGCACGGCGCGAACCAGACCGGCAGGCCGTTCACCGGGGACTTTGCCGGGATTCTGCTTTACGAAACGTTACATAAGTTCGGCTACGCCTCGCAGCCAACGACAGTGCGCGACGACTCGGTTTTTCCCAACCATGTGCGCGCCGACCCCAGACTTCGGCTGATCAACTGCCGCATTACCAATGCGGTGAAATGCCTGCCGCCGGGGAACAAGCCGGAGACCGGCGAAATCAAACAATGCAACGGATTTCTGCGCAGCGAACTTGCGGCAATGAAAAACGACACGTGGATTCTCGCGCTGGGCGGCGTCGCACACAAGGCAGTGTTGATGGCACTGGATATCAAGATCAGGAACTTTCCGTTCGCGCATGGCGCTCAATACGATCTGCCGCGCGGTATGAAGCTCATCGACAGTTATCATTGCAGCCGTTACAACACCAACACCAGGCGCCTTACTCCGGAAATGTTCGAGGACGTTTTCAGGGTAATAAAAAAGTCAATATAAATAATGAGTTACGATTACGCAGCGTTTCTGCCGACGTTGCCCGGATTGCCCGGCGTGTACCGCATGCTGGGCGCAAAAGATGAAGTGCTGTACGTCGGCAAAGCGAAAGACCTGAGAAAGCGGGTCGCCTCGTATTTCCAGAAGAACCTGCAAAGCCCGCGCATCAGCCTGATGGTGGCGCAGATCGCGCGCATTGAATTCACGGTAACGCGCTCCGAATCAGAAGCGCTGATACTGGAAAACAACCTGATCAAGGGGTTGACGCCGCGCTACAACATCCTGTTCCGCGACGACAAGAGTTATCCCTATATCATGCTTACCGGGCGCAAGTTTCCGCAGATCCGCACCTATCGCGGCAGCCTGGATAAACGCAATCAATACTTCGGGCCGTTTCCCAATGGCTGGGCGGCCAAGCAGAGCGTGCAAACGTTGCAGAAAGTGTTCAAATTGCGCACCTGCGACGACGGTGTGTTCAGCCATCGTTCGCGCCCCTGCCTGCTGCATCAGATCCACTTGTGCTCCGCTCCGTGCGTCGGAAAAATCAGCGAGGCCGAATACAAAAATGACATCGATAACGCGCGCCTGTTTTTGCAGGGTCGCGAAAAAGATGTGATCGGCGCGCTGACGGCGGAAATGGAAAAGGCGGCGCTGGACCAGCATTACGAGCAGGCGGCGCAGCTGCGCGACCAGATCCAGAACCTGCAACAGGTATTGGCCAAACAATTTGTCGAATCAGCCGATACGCGTGACGCCGACGTGATCGCCGTTGCAAGCGCCTTCGGCATGGCATGCGTCAACCTGGTGATGGTGCGCGGCGGCCGCCACCTCGGCGACAAATCGCTGTTTCCGCAAAATGCCGAGGGATTCGATGATGCCGACATCATGCAGGCATTTATCAGCCAGCATTACGAAGATCGCGGCGTACCGCCGTTGCTGGTGGTCAATACCGACGAGGAAAGCGACGCGCTGCAGCAAATGCTGAGCGACATGGCGGGGCACAAGGTAAAAATTCTCACGCGTGCGACAGGTGAGAAGCGCGTCTGGCTCGAAATGGCGCAGAAAAATGCGTTGCTGGCGCTGAACGAAAAGCTCGCGCAGAAAAATTCGCAGCAGGCACGCGTACAGGCGTTGCAGAGGCTACTCGACATGCCAACCTTGCAACGAATCGAATGTTTTGATATCAGCCATACCATGGGCGAGGCGACGGTTGCATCGTGCGTCGTGTTCGACCACGGCGATATGCAGGCCAGCCAATATCGCCGTTTCAACATCAGCGGCATCGCGCCGGGTGACGATTACGCCGCGATGCGCGATGTGCTGACGCGCCGTTATAAAAAGATTGCCTCAGGTGAGGGCGCTGTTCCGGATTTGGTGTTGATCGACGGCGGTCTCGGTCAACTTCATATCGCTGAAGAGGTCATGGCGGATCTGGGTTTGAGCGATATCGACTTGATTGGCGTTGCGAAAGGTGTCGAGCGCAAAGCGGGAATGGAGCAACTTATTTTTCCCGCGCCGAAAAAACCGATACAATTACAACCCGACGACCCGGCGCTGCATTTGATTCAGCAAATCCGCGACGAGGCGCACCGGTTTGCCATCACCGGCCATCGTGCCCGCCGCGGCAAAGCGCGGACGGTGTCGGCGCTGGACGAAATCGACGCCGTGGGACCGAAGCGCCGGCAACGTTTGCTGACGCGTTTCGGCGGTTTAAAAGGCGTGCAATCCGCCAGTATTGACGATCTGGCGACGGTTGACGGAATCAGCAGGGCGCTGGCGGAAAAAATCTACCAACAACTACACTAACTCTGGGTAATTCAAGCTTCACAAATCGTTCATGCCGCTTAATCTGCCCAATCTGCTCACCTGGCTGCGCATTGCCATGATCCCGCTGTTCATGGCGATATTCTATTTCCAGGGCGACTGGATAACGCCGCGCGAGGCCAATTTTATCGCCGCCGGTTTGTTCATATTGGCGGCAATCACCGATTGGTTCGACGGCTATCTCGCGCGAGTGCTCAACCAGATGTCGGCGTTCGGCGCATTTCTCGATCCGGTTGCGGACAAATTGATGGTCGCCGGCGCGCTGATTATTCTGGTCTGGCTCGATCGAGTTGACGTGCTTATTGCATTTATCATCATCGGCCGCGAAATCACCATTTCGGCGCTGCGCGAGTGGATGGCAAAGATCGGCCGCAGCAAGAGCGTGGCTGTTTCGTTGATCGGCAAAATGAAAACCGCTTCGCAGATGATTGCCATCAGTTTACTGCTGATTCATGAAAAGCTATTCGGCGGCTGGTTTGACACGCACCGCATCGGCTCGGTGTTAATCGTGATTGCCGCGATTCTCACTTTGTGGTCGATGTTCTATTACCTCAAGATGGCAGCGCCAAAAAAACGCAAAAAGCCGGGCGAGTGAATCTTCAGCACGCCGGCGCTTACATTGACAACAGAGGGCGTTTCTTGAATAATGGCGTTTGTTTTTGCGGGAGTAGCTCAGTTGGTAGAGCGCAACCTTGCCAAGGTTGAGGTCGAGAGTTCGAGACTCTTCTCCCGCTCCACATTCCGGGGGAAAGCATTTGCTTTCCCCTTTGTAATTTTGGCAGCAACGGTTTGCGAAAACCTGATTCAAGTGTCAATGGCGGGGTGGCAGAGTGGTCATGCAGCGGCCTGCAAAGCCGTGTACGCCGGTTCGATTCCGACCCCCGCCTCCAATTCGGCAGCACAGCCTGGATGGTGAAATAGGTAGACACAACGGACTTAAAATCCGTCGCTGGGTCAAACCGGCATGCCGGTTCGATTCCGGCTCCAGGCACCATCATTGCCCGTCAATCTCTCCCGCCACATTCAGCTTCACGCCTGCTTCGTTTTCGGCGACCAGATATATCACATTAAACGCAATATTTAACTAATTGATTATATTAGATTTAATTTTTCTTCAATTAGCCGCAATAATGGGGTGTTCACCTTACTGCCAAGTCGAGGTTTTTTCACTAATCTATGCGTTAAGCACGTGTTACTACATTGGCGCATAGCCGGCTGAATTCCAGCCACGACCGCCAGCGTACGCTGGAGCATTATTAATGAATCAATTCGCGACATTTTTTTCTCCGAAGCGCATGACCATCCAATTCGATGGCCTTCACCAGAATGCGAAAAGTTTGATGCGCCGATTCGCGATCGCCTTGGCGTTCCTGGTGATTCCCGCGCTGGCCACGGCGACTACATTCGACGTAAAAAATACCCTGGACGCCGGACCCGGTTCGCTGCGCCAGGCCATTCTCGATAGCAACGCGGATCCGACGGCAATAGCGGTGGCGCCGCATGAAATCGTCGTTGATGCCGCCGCCTCAGGTACGATCACGCTTTTAAGCGCACTGCCGTCGATCGACAACTTCACCAACATCAATGTCACCAACCCGGTGGCGCTGACCGTTGATGGCGGCGGGGCGAGCGCAATTTTCAGCGTCGGCAATACTTCCGATGTTCGGCTATCGACTCTCACCATCGCAAACGGCGGGGCGTCCGGCCTTACTGTTGGTGCCGGTTCCACTTTTGCGCTGGCAAACTTTACTTTCGCCGGCGACCTCACACTAGGCGCAGGCGGAACGGTAACCGGCACGGGTACCATCCGATTTTCCACCGACGTAGGAAATACGCAGACCGTCAACCGGGCAATCAACGGCGCGTACAGTCTGGTTAAAGATGGAGCCGGCGGCACATTGGTGTTGAACGCGGCGAGCAGCAGAACGGGCACCACGACGGTCAACGCGGGCATCTTGCGGCTTGGCGCCGCTGGTGCACTCGGCAGCGGTGCCGTTACCAACGCGGGCGGCGTGATTCAATTTGCATCCCCCATCACCGTGAACACGGGGAATTTCACCCAGTCCTTGGGTGGGGCGCTAGACGTTGCGGCGGACGCCGCATGCGCGGTTGGCAAGCTCAATGTTACCGGTACCGTAACGCTGGCAGGAACGCTCAATTTCAGCCTGGGCAGCTGCGCGCCAAGCCTCGGGCAGGTTTTGACATTTATACTTAATAACGGCTCCGACCTCGTAAGCGGTACATTTTCCGGATTAGCTGAAGGAGCGGTATTCACGCAAGCAGGTCTGCAATTCACCATCAGCTACAAGGGTGGCACCAACAACGACGTCACACTTACCAGAACCGGGCCGCTCAACAGCCAGACCATCACGTTTCCTGCTGTTGCGTCGCCGAAAAATATCGGTCAAACCGAATTGCTGACCGCCACTGCGAGTTCCGGCCTGACCGTCACCTACACCGCGGCTCCGGCGAATGTCTGCACCATGTCCGGCAACACGGCGAATTTTATCGGCGCGGGCACCTGCACGCTCACCGCGAAGCAGGCGGGTAATGCCACCTACAGCCCCGCGCCGGACGTGCAGCAAACCATCAGCGTGGTTGGCGTGCCTGCCGTTACCCTCACGCCCGCAACCCTGCTGAGTTTTCCCGATCAGCAGTTGGGCACAACCAGCGCCAAGCTCGATGTCACAGTTACCAACAGCGGCACCGCGCCACTCAATGTTTCGGTGATAGCTATTACCGGCGATTACGCGCAAACCAATACCTGTGGCGCTGCGATTGCTCCAAACGGAAATTGCACCATCAGCGTCACCTTCACGCCGACAGTGGCGGGCCAACGTTCCGGGGGCCTTGGTTTCAGTTCCAATGCACCGACGACTCCGCATAATTTACCTCTTATTGGAAACGGGGTGCTCGGCACCCAGGCCATCACCTTTGGTGCAGCGCCGGCCGTGAGCGTTGGCGGCAATGGCACGGTTAGCGCGACGGGTGGTCCGTCCGGTCTGCCGGTCATCTTCACCAGCGCCACCCCGGCCGTCTGTACGCACGGCGGCACCAACGGCTCGACCATCACGGGCGTGACGACAGGGACCTGTACCATCCGCGCGAATCAGGCGGGTAATGCCAACTACAGC
>JBAVXA010000027.1:0-26403 GCA_049698095.1 Burkholderiales bacterium | reverse complement strand
GCAAGACGTTTTCGATAAGGCGAAACAAAGCGCCACAGGGCACGCAATTTGACAAGATTCCGTACATTTCGCGGCGCGACGTCTTTCTCAGATGCAGGAACGGCTTTCGAGTTATACAATGGTAATTCCTTGAGGGATCCTGCAGAGTAGCGCGGGTTGCAGGGACATTACGTTAACCATCGTGTAATTTCAATGGCCGGTGCCAGGTGCGCCGTTTCTTTTCAAGTCAGACGAGGAATAAGTGGATCGTCTTATCTTTCTTCTCGGAATCGGAATGCCGCTCATTCCGGTGTCAGCTTTTTACTCAGGCCACTTTCACACAGTTGCGCTGTTACCGCTATTGCTAATCCCGCTTCTGGATCTGGCAATCGGCGCGCGTTACTCGCGCCCCGACGCCGCGGAAACATTCAGGCTGGAACAACAAAGTTTTTACCGCCTGATTCCCATGGTGTATGTGCCGGTTCAACTGGCAGTTCAGGTGTGGGGAGCGTGGATGGTCTGCTTGCCGGATGTTCCCGCCGACATCCGTGTCGGCATCATGCTGAGTGTCGGCTACGCCAGCGGCGCCCTTGGCATCACCGCGGCACACGACCTCGGGCACAGGAAATCCGCGTTTGAGCGCACGCTGTCGAAAATCCTGCTGGTAAGCGTCTGCTACGGGCACTTTTATATCGAGCATAATCGCGGCCACCACGTCCGCGTCGGCACCTATGAGGACCCGGCCACTGCGCGCCGGGATGAAAGTATTTACGCCTTCATTTTGCGCGCGGTCAGCGGCACCTACACGCATGCATGGACGCTGGAGTTCGCGCGCCTGAAACAATTCGGCTATGCGCCGTTCGGCTGGCACAACCAGATGCTTTGGTTCACCGCCCTCCCGCTGCTCATCGCAGTGCTATTGGGCGCCGGATTCGGCTGGCAGGCCAGCGCCTACTATTTCGGCCAATCTGTTGTCGCCTTCACTTTACTAGAACTTGTTGATTATATTGAACATTATGGCTTAACGCGCAAGCGCGATATAAACGGCAAACTTGAACCGTTCGGCGCCGCGCATGCATGGGATTCCAGCGCTTTGCTGACTAATGGCATTTTATTCAATCTCCAGCGCCATGCTGACCACCATATGTTTGCGTCGAAACGCTATCAAGCGCTAGCCTCGACGAATGCGAGCCCGCAGTTACCCACCGGTTACTCGGGAATGGTGTTGCTCGCCCTCGTGCCGCCGCTCTGGCGCGCGGTCATGCATCCGCGACTTGACGCCTATCAAAGCGGTAGGACGTCCGGCACCGTCAGCCAGCGGAGTTAAGTGCGCATGAAAAGAATTTACTATATCGCCATTATGCTAGCTTCCATATCAGTACTCATCGCAGAAGCAGGATATGTTTACGTGTCGCGCTCACTGCCGGTCGTCGATGGGAATCTTGCGTTGCCCGGCCTGCAGTCCGGTGCGCAGATCGTGCGCGACCGCTATGGTGTGCCGCATATTTTCGGCGACAGCGTTGCTGACGCGCACTTTGCCCTCGGTTACGTCCACGCGCAGGACCGCCTATGGCAGATGGAAATGAACCGGCGCATCGCCAACGGTCGTCTGGCTGAAATTCTCGGCGAGTCGGCGTTGGATACCGACAAATTCCTTCGCACACTGGGCATCCGCCGCTTTGCGGAGGCAACACAAAAAAATCTCGACAAGGAAACCACGGGTACGCTCAACGCCTATGTGGCCGGCGTGAATGCTTTTATCAAAACCAACACGCGCACGCTGCCGCCGGAATTTCTGCTGCTCGGCGTTCGCCCCGAACCGTGGACGCCGGCGGACACCATCGGCTGGGTCAAAATGATGGCGTGGGATCTGGGCGGCAACTGGCGCAACGAATTATTGCGCATGCAGTTGACGCAAAAATTATCCTCACAGCAAATTGCCGAATTCATTCCCCCTTACCCGGGCGATGCACCGATGGTGATACCTGACATGAAAAAACTTTATGCCGGGCTGCAAAAAGAAGCGACACACCTCGCCGCGACTGCGCCGCAAAGTTTGCCGGAGGGCGCCGGCTCCAATAACTGGGTGGTAAACGGGACCAAAACCATCTCCGGCAAACCGCTGCTCGCTAACGATCCGCATTTATCTTTGTCGTCGCCGGCCATCTGGTATTTCGCGCACCTGTCGGCGCCGGGGCTGAATGTGATCGGCGCGACTTTGCCTGGGGTGCCGAATGTTGTTCTAGGCCGCAACGACCGTATCGCCTGGGGTTTCACAAACACCAACCCTGACGTGCAGGATCTGTTTGTAGAAAAAATCGACGCTGCGAATCCGTCGAACTACATTACTCCCACAGGCTCATACCCGTTCCAGGTAATCAATGAAATTATCAAGGTAAAGAATAAACCCGATATCAATCTGCCGGTGCGCATATCGCGCCACGGCCCGATTGTTTCTGACGTGTCTTCGTCGATCGGCGCGGCGGCACCGAAAGGCCATGTCATTGCATTTCAATGGACCACGCTACGCGACGATGACCTGTCATTTCAGGCCGGCGTAAAAATGAATCGTGCCGTCAACTGGACGGAGTTTTTGAAAGCGGCGCGCGATTTTCATTCGCCGCAACAAAACATGGTGTATGCCGACATCGACGGTAACATAGGATTCATTGCGCCGGGCCGCGTGCCCGTGCGCAAGCCGGGCAACCTGATCAATGGGCTGGCACCGTCCCCTGGATGGGATGCAATGTACGACTGGGAAAGTTTTATCCCGTTCGAGCAATTGCCGCAGCAATTCAATCCCGCCACCGGCCAGGTGGTGACGGCGAACCATAAAATAACGCCGCCGGGTTACAAATTTTACATCACCGGCGAGTGGTTTGCGCCCTACCGTGCCGATCGCATCGGCGCACTGCTACAGGCCAAAAGTCCTCATAGCGTCGATACGTTCGCATCGATACAGGCCGACGTGAAGTCGCAAATGGTATTTGACTTCAAACCGCTGTTTGATTCGATTAATCCCACCGAGACCAGCCGTATTGCCTATGAGTTGGTGAAAAAATGGGATGGGGAAATGCGCAGCAATGACCCTGCGCCGCTGATTTTTTCTGCCTGGTATCGCGAGCTCACGCGACTCGTTTATGCCGACGAATTGGGCGAAGAATTATTCGGCAAGGCGTGGGACCAGCGCGCGCTGTTTCTGCACCACGTCTTAAAAAACGATAACGGCCAGGCGCGCTGGTGTGATCTGGTTGCCTCGCCACAAGTGGAAACCTGCGCTGAGATGATGGGTCGATCGCTCGATCTGGCAGTCGCGGATCTCGGGCGACGCTACGGCAGAATGGATAATTGGCGTTGGGGTAACGCGCACTTCGCATTATCGGAACACCGCCCGTTCAGCAAACAGGCGACGCTGGCGAAAATTTTTGAAATCGACGTTCCGTCCCCGGGCGACAGCTACAGCGTGAACGTCGGACGCCACAATATCAATAATGAGGCACAACCGTTCGCCAATCGACATGCGGCCAGTTTACGTGCGATATATGATCTGTCGGACATGAATCAGTCGCGCTACATGCATTCCACCGGGCAATCGGGTAATCGCCTGTCGTCGCATTACGCTGATTTTGCCAAACGATGGGTGGAGATGGATTACATCCCGATGACAACCGACCGGGCGCAAATCGAAAACGGTGCCAGGGGCCGGCTCTCTTTGTCGCCAGCAATGAAGAACTAGTATGACCCAACTCAACAATAGCAGATAACAATAACTAATTGATTAATAAAAATATTATTCTAGGTTTCGCAGGTGCGCTTATTGCCGTCTTATCCTGGGGCGGCATGTTCCCGGTGGCGAAAGTCATCCTCAGCCATATCGACGCGTTTTACATGACCCTGCTACGCTATGTCATTACTGCGAGCGTGTTCCTCATTGTACTGTCCATGCTGGAAGGCAAAGGCGGGCTCAAATTCGAAGGTCAATTTTTGCCGGCGTTAATTTACGGCTCGTTCGGATTCGCCGGTTTCAGCCTGCTCGCGTTTGAGGGACTAAGCCGCTCGACCCCGGCGCACGCGTCGACCATTGCCGCGCTGCAACCATTGCTGATGGTTTTTTTCAACTGGGCGATAAAAAAAATGCGGCCGGCAAATTTCACCTTAGCCTGCGTCGCGATTGCACTGTTCGGGGCATTGCTGCTGATCACGCGCGGCGATCCGTTGCATGCATTCAGCGGCGGCAGTTTGTTCGGCGATGTATTGGTATTTTTCGGCGCGCTGAGCTGGGTAGTTTACACACTTGGCGCTGCGCGCTTTCCCGGCTGGTCGCCCGTGCGCTACACCGCACTCACCTGTGCGCCGGCCATGCTAACCGTGGCTGCGCTCACGCTGGCATTCACGCTGACGGGTTATGTCCACGCCCCCGACCTGCAAGCCATCGTCAGAGTGAAGTGGGAAATGCTTTACATGATTATTTTTGCATCAATTCTCGCCGTTATCGGCTGGAATGTTGCAGTGCAAAGCCTGGGTCCGTTGAACGTGATGCTGTTCGGCAACCTGATACCGGTCATTGTCTTCGCCATCGGCTTCTGGCAAGGGCAAAAATTTCATCTGGTTGAATTCACCGGGGTTGCCCTGGTGCTGGCAGCACTGGTGGCGAACAACCTGTACATCCGCAATAAAGTTTCGAGCGTCAACGCCGGCAACAGATAAACGTTTTAGGAAGTGCAGGCAACCTAATCGGGTATCAATTATGAGACATCGCACACTATTATTTTTTTCTTTGTTGGTGACTTTTGTCACACCTTTAACGGCAGTCGCCGAATACGTCGATCCGCCATCGCGCGCAGGGCGCGTCAGCCTGATTGAGGGCTCGGTCCTTTTCTACGACGAACAGGCGGGCTGGCACGACGCCAGCATCAACTATCCCGTTACGTCGCAAAACTCCATTGCCACGCGCGGCTACAGTCGCGCTGAAGTACGGGTCGGTTCGACCGCGTTGCGCATCGCCGACGACAGCCAGCTTGATTTGCTCGGCATTACGGACAACTTGATTGACGCGCGCCTGGTGCAGGGCTCGCTGAACATGCGCGTTCGCAGCCTCGCTTCCGGCGACGCCGTGCGCATCTCCACTCCGCAAACGCAAGCGATCATTCGCGCAGCCGGTCGCTACCGTATCGATGCCGACACCCAGACGACGCGAGTCACCGTGCTGCAGGGATCCGCAAGCGTCTCGGTTGCGGGTGCGCAGGACGCCATTCTTTATGCCGGCACCAGTACCGTCCTCTCCAACTACAATAATTATCCACGCCCGCTCGAAACCGCGCAAAGCGATGCATTCGACGATTGGGCACGCGAACGCGACAACCATTATGAACGTTCGCGCACGGCGCAATACGTTTCACCGGAAATGACCGGCTACGAAGAGCTGGGCAATTACGGCGTATGGCGTGGCGACGCAACCTACGGCAACGTTTGGATGCCGAGTTATGTTTCGACCGGTTGGGCGCCGTATCAGGACGGGCGTTGGGTCAATGTCCAGCCCTGGGGCTGGACCTGGGTCGATAATGCGCCCTGGGGGTTCGCGCCATTTCACTACGGGCGCTGGGTGCAGGTCAACGGCTTCTGGGCGTGGGCGCCCGGCCGCTACCATGCACGCCCGGTGTACGCACCAGCACTGGTTGCGTTCGTCGGCGAGCCCGGCTGGAATGCTTCTTTTTCCTTCGGCAGTGCGCCTGCGATCGGCTGGTTCCCGCTCGGTTGGGGCGAACCCTACCGGCCCTATTACCATTGCAGCAATACCTACCTGCAAAGAGTAAATATCGCCAATGGCGGCTATCGTCATCAACCGGGGCGCGGCGATCACCCCTACGCGCACAGCGGCTACACGACCATCGTCCCGCGCGACAGATTCACCAACCCGATTATCGCGGCGAATCAGGCGCTGAGTTCGGGCATCAAGCCGCCGGTCACGCGCGTCCATCCCATTGCGCCTCCAGCGCCGGTGCGCTCAGGCATGAGTCCGGCGCCCGGGTTGGATCGCCCGCGCGTCGGCATCGTCAATCGTGCGATGGGCCAGGTGGCGCCAATTATCCAACCCGCGCCGATTGGGCGTCCGCCTGAGCCGCAACCGCGAAACGGCAATCCGTTGCAACGTCAGCTCATGCCTGCGAATCCGCAGCCTGGTGGTCTACTCAATAATGTTCTCCCACAGCAAGCAGGAAGACCATTGATGAACCAGCCGACGGTAAATGTGCAGCCTGGCGTAACGCAGCGCCCGCTGATGCAAGCTGCACCGCAAGCGCCAGTCAATCAGGCGAATCGCGGCTATCAGCCGCCAGGCGTGAATCAGGCGCCACCGAGAAACCCGGTGTTACGCGCGGTCGAACCCGTCGCGCGCGCGCCGCAGCCGCTCATGCAGGCCGCGCCGCAACAGGTAGCGCAACCGCAGGTTCGTCAGCCGGTCCCGCAAGCAGCACCAACCGCTGCGATCAAAGAAACCGGTGAAAATCATCGGCGCCAGCGTGAAGTTGGAGACGACAATGGTAACGAACGCAGAATGATGGTTCGCTAAATCGAATCATGCCGCGACAAAAATGCCGGTGATACCGGCGTTTTTGCCTACCAATGCGAATGCGCTTAACCAATCAAAGGACGATTTTTCGCTGCAGCGCCGCCTGCACAGCATCGGTTGGCCGATCCAGCCCTGCGCAGATATGCGCAATCGAGTTGGCGTAATACTTTAATACCGGCAACTCATCCGGATTGGCGCGGAACAAACCATCCTGCTCGTCGACCAGATGGCGCAGGGTCAGCATGCGCAGGCCGACGCTCAGCGCATAATCGCGGTCGGTGCGCGGCAGATAAACATGCGCCCCGCTTGCCTCGATGCGTTGTATCAAATCCAGCACCTCGGCTTTCAACTCGAGATCAGACAAACCTCGCTGCGGGTCGCGCAGCAACACGGTTGCCACCAGAGGCACGGGTAATACCGGAATGATTTCGCCGATGCGTGCCATCAGCAGCTCGCCGATCCGCGCGACGGCGACGCGCCGGCCCGCCTCATCCATGCTGCGGAAGTCGATACCGTTGGCCGCTACGTATTCGCGCATTGACATCGGCTTGCCAAAATTCACGCAGGCATAGCCGTAACGGTAACGCCGCCCCAACAAGGTGAGCAGGATTTGACGCGATATATAGCCCGCCGTGATACGCAGCGTGCGCAACAAACTGCCACGCGGCGCGGAGTCATCCATTTTTCTGATCAACGTCCGATCTTCGATCACGCGGTCATAGTTGAGACCGACAGGGATAAATACCAGGTCGCGCTCGCCAGAGGGATTGAAATTTTTCAGCATGTAATCGAACAGCCCAAGCTTCGGCGCGCGCAACTTGCCATCGATAGTGAGCCCGCCCTCGGGGTAAACCGCCTGCGGCACTCCGCCCTCCGTGGCCAATTGCACATAGCGCTGCAATACCATGCGGTAAAGCGAATCGCCAGAATTGCGCCTGACAAAATAAGCCCCCATGGCGCGGATCAATCCCTGCAACGGCCAGATGCGCGCCCACTCGCCGACGGCGTAGCTCAATGCGACGCGCTCAGCGGTAAGAAAAGAAACGAGGATGTAATCCATGTTGCTGCGGTGGTTCATCACGAACACTACGGTCGATTTCGGGTTAATCCTGGCCAGCGACTCGCTGTCGGTATAGCCCAGCCGAACGCGGTAAACGAAACGGGCAAAGTTTTTTGATAACCAATAACCGAGGCGAAAATAAACATATGCATTGAACGCCGGCACGATCTCGCGCGCATAACGGTTCACCTGCTGCATCGCCACACTGCGCGGCACCTTATGCTCGGCGATATGTTCATCGACTGCAGCGAGAATGCGCGGATCGAGCATCAGCTGATCAATCAATCCCTGCCGGCGAGTGAGTTTGAATTGCGGTATCTCGATATTCAGGCGAACGCTGATTTCGTCGATGACGCCACGCACCTTGCGCCGGAAATACCAGCGCATACTCGGCAACAACATCCATTGCAACGCGCCGACAATGACAAGCGCGAGCATGATGACAAATATCCACAGCGGCAGCGTCACGGTTTGCGTCAAACCGGCCTCCCCTATTTTATTTCAATACAAGCTTTTCACTGAGCTCGATGCATATGCCGCTACATTGTGCGCTTATCTATTTTGAACGACAAATTAAAAAAATGCCGGAGTTACCCAGCGTTTTCATATTTTCAACGTTAAAAATAATTAAATATAATCAATTAGTTACGAGGACTTCGAGGTCCGCAGTTTCTGTGCAATCACCGTCGAAAAAGATTTTATTTTTCCATTCGGCGCATCGAAATCTTTGAACTCTGATTTCAATATGCGCCAATCGGCAAAACGCGATTCCATTTCCCCAAGGGAAAACAGGCAATGGTGTTCCGGGTCGAACATATCGAGATAGGTCGTTCCCTCCACCAGCACATTGATGGCGGCGAGGCCGCCCTCGTTGACACGCGACTGGAGCTGTCTCAGTGCCTTGAACGCAGTCGGACATTCGAAGAACATCAGCAGACCGATTGACACAACGGAATCGAAACTATCGTTGAGGCGATATTCGCGTAAATCGGCGACTTTCGCGTCGACTGGCAAACCCTCGGCCAACGCGCGTTGTTTCAGATGGTCGATGGCTGATGGGCTGGCATCGAGCGCGACCACTGAACATCCGCGCCGCGCCGCTTCTATCGCCAGATTACCCATGCCGCAGCCATAGTCGAGCACCCTTCCATGCAGATATGGCAACACGTCCGACTCGAACGGGTTCAGTTGATGGCTCCGCTCGCGCGCCTGCTTTTGAAACTGCGTTTCGAAAAACTCCATGCTGCGGTTTGCAGTCACCAGAAGGTTATCCCATGCTATAAAAAAATTCTTCGCGCACAATTTTTCCATTGCGCACTGTATATAAGCCGACCTCATCCATTTTCATTCTCTGCCCGGATGGTTTATGGGTCACGTCAAATTGAAAGCCGACAATAAACCTGTCGCCATGCGGCCACGGGCCGGTCACCGAAGCAGAATGCACCTCATGGTTGGCCAACCACCAGTCACCCTTGGCCTTAATCGCCGTCTTGCCTTTCGCCTCGGGATCCATACCCGGCGGCATTCCGGCTTCGACGCTCACCGCATCGTCAGCGTATAACGTATTCAACGCCTCATCATTTTTACCTTGCTTGCAAAAATTCACCAGCTTGTTGGCAATATCCATCGTACTCATGGCATCTCCTTTCAAGGAATAAATACATCAAAATATCGGAAGAATAATTTTACTCGCGTTCAACAACATGGGAAACGCCTTTGTCTCTACCTTTGTAAAAAGGGAGACAAGACGCCGCACAGCAGCTTCTTGCGGTGGAAACTAACATGCGCATAGCGAATGTTATGTTGAAGCCAATAGGAGGGATTTTCCTGAAAACTAAAAGCCACTACAACCCTTGCCTCGGCGCAAAGATAATCACCGCCATCCCCTCCAACGCCAACAACGAACCCACCAAATCCCAACTCGTTGGGTGAATACCATCCACCGCCCACAACCAATCTAATGCGACAACCACATACCCTCCACCATAAGCCGCATACACCCGCCCCGCCGCAAAAGGATGCAAGGTCAACAACCACACAAACGCTGCTAGACTCAGCGCCGCAGGCAACAACAGCCAAGCGCTATAACCACGGCTCAGCCAAAGATATGGCAAGTAACAACCGACGATTTCTGCTAGGGCTGTCAGGATAAATAAGGCTACAGTTTTCGTTTCGAACATTAATATAGCTTCTGATAGGTTATTTGTTTAATTGATGTCTCAGGATACTGGTTCACTCTTCCATCCATATCGAGAAAAAAATAATAACCATTAATCTTTCCCAGCAAACGTGTATTAGCAAGATTACCCTCAATATTTACCTGTACGTTTGCCACCTTATTCTGTCTTAATTTCTCAGCTTGATAACGGCCATATCCAAAACTACCAATTACAAAATAAATAGCTAGCAAGACAAGCAAATAAACTCTTGGAGATGCCTTGAAATGCTGACGTATGAAATTATTATCTAAAAAATGGAGTGAGATCAATGCAAATACCACCAAAGGAACGAAAAGCCATTTTTCAGGTAACCCAAAGTAAATCAACAAAAAAATAATTGCCCCCGCTACCAAAAATTCTAGAACTTCTCGTACTTTACTTATGGGTTTTCGATCTTTAGTTAAGGCACTGACCACACCAAAAAACATGCCAATCGCGATAAATACTAGAAAGCCAAAAAGTGGAGCTGCTGCATATGCAACAATTTCACTAAAAGTGAGGTACGGAAAAATTAATATGTCATAAAAACTCCAGTAGCCGTGCAAAAATGCAACTGCTACTACGAGCGCAACTATTGGTGCTATAGCAAGAAAGGTTTTTGAGTTTTCCATAATAAGGATTGGGTCGTTATATATTCAAAATAAAGGTAAAAGCTCATCGATATATGAAGAATTGCTTCGAATATTATAGTTATATTCGATATAATTATTTGTTTAATTTATTTCAAGGGAATTGAGTAAATTTATTTTTACTCGAATTAACCTTCTGTACCACATGCCGTTATTCAAGAACTTCAATTCATTACTTCAATCTTCATTATTTTTTCCGCTGCATACTTCAGTCGCGGAGCTAGATCGGGTTTGCCCGCAAAACGAACAAGGGCTCCCGTCACAAACAGACTGCAACCAACTGCTAACAAAAATACCGCAGCCTATTGTCGCAGCATCAGGCAAACCCATCCGCTTCGTCCCGCCCATTATCGATGATGATGAACCGAGTAATCGCTACGAACCAAGAATTTATGAGCTTGGCGAAGTGCAAACGCGGGAAAATTCGTGGCATGACTTATTTAACGCGCTGGTGTGGATGCGCTTTCCTAAAGCGAAGGCGGCGATTAATGCGCGGCATGTTCAGCAGCAGAATCTTCACGGCCTGCAGGCGACGCGTTCTGCGGTGCAGGATGCGATGACTTTGTTTGATGAGAGCGGCGTGATTGTGGCGTGCAGTGATTCCGAGTTATCACAACTGCTGGTGCAACATGAATGGAAAACTTTATTCTGGCAACGCCGCGCCGATGTGCTCAAGCATATGCGTTTTTATATTTTCGGCCATGCCTTGTATGAGAAGGCGTTGCAGCCTTATGCGGCGATGACGGGCAAGATTAGCGTGTTCTTGGTTGATAAAAGTTTCTTTAATAATCAAATAGATATGCAGTTAATGGGTTTGGATGATTTGTTGGCTGCGCGCTTGATGGACGAGATAAAAACGGCAAAAGATTTTTCGCCCTTGCCGATTATGGGGGTGCCGGGTTGGTCGGCTGATAATGAGTTGGAAAGTTTTTATGACAACAAGGATATTTTTCGGCCGGTAAGAAAGGTTTTGTAAGTGCCCGTGCGCACGCGATATTCGAAAGCAGATTTTTCGCTCAGTGCAGAATGAAAAACGTGTCGGATGCGCTCGCGCACGATAACTTTACGTTCGACCTGAAATATTGGATACCAATTTGGTGCGAGAGTGCACACTATGGAATGTCTCCGTGCGCAGTGCGCACGCCAGTTTCATTTCTTTTTGCTCGGCGCGGGCGTTGCGGTAGCGGGTTCGACGACCTGAAAAAATATTTCGTCCGGTTTGACCATGCCCAGCTCCGAGCGCGCCCGTTCCTCGATTGCCTCGTAACCTTGTTTCAGGTCGCGTACTTCGGCATCGAGGCCGTTGTTTCGCGCCTGGAGTTTTTTGTTAATTGCTTTTTGTTCGGTCAATTCGGCGTCGACTTTCCACACACTCAGCCAGCTGCCTTTGCCCAGCCAGAGCGGATATTGCAGCAGGATAATCAGCGCCAGCAGGACGAATGTCAGGTAGCGCATGGCTGGCGGTTAAAAAGTGTGGGCGTCATCAACGCAGCTGGTAATACGCGTCGCGGCCCGGGTAGGTGCCGACGTCGCCCAATTCTTCTTCGATGCGTAAAAGCTGGTTGTACTTCGCCATGCGGTCGGAGCGCGACAGCGAACCGGTTTTGATTTGCAGCGCGTTGGAACCGACTGCGATGTCTGCGATGGCGCTGTCTTCGGTTTCGCCCGAGCGGTGCGAGATGACCGAGGTGTATCCCGCGCGCTTGGCCATTTCGATGGCGGCAAAGGTTTCCGTCAGCGTGCCGATCTGGTTGATTTTGATCAGGATGGAATTGGCGATGCCTTGCTTGATGCCTTCGCGGAAGATTTTGGTATTGGTGACGAACACGTCATCGCCGACGATCTGCACGTTCTTGCCGAGCTTTTGCGTGAGGATTTTCCAGCCGTCCCAATCCTGCTCGCCCATGCCGTCTTCGATGGAGATGATCGGGTATTTATCCACCCACGTCGCGAGGTAATCGGTGAATTCCCTGCTCGTGAGCGATAATTTATCTGCATGCAATTCGTATTTTCCGTTTTTGAAAAATTCCGAGCCGGCGCAATCGAGGCCGATGGCGACATCAGTGCCGGGCAAATAGCCGGCCGTTTCAATTGCCTGCAAAATGATTTTCAAGGCGGCCTCGTTATTCGGGAGGTTGGGCGCGAATCCGCCCTCGTCACCGACGCTGGTCGACATGCCCTGCTTGTCGATGATTTTTTTCAGCGTGTGGAATACTTCGGCTCCGCAACGCAAGGCTTCGCGGAAACTTTGCGCGCCGACCGGGATGATCATGAACTCCTGCATGTCGAGTCCGTTATTGGCGTGGGCCCCGCCGTTGATCACATTCATCATCGGCACCGGCAACTGCATGCCGGCAGAACCGCCGAGGTAACGGTACAAGGGCAAATGGCTCTCTTCGGCGGACGCCTTGGCAATTGCGAGCGACACCGCCAGAATCGCGTTGGCGCCAAGACGCGCTTTGTTCTCCGTGCCGTCGAGTTCGATCATGATTTTGTCGAGATGCGCCTGTTCGCTGGCATCGAGGCCGATCAGCGCTTCGCAGATTTCAGTGTTTACATGCTCGACTGCTTTCAAAACGCCTTTACCAAAATAGCGTTGCTTGTCGCCGTCGCGCAATTCAATCGCTTCGCGCGAACCGGTCGATGCACCGGACGGCACCGCGGCGCGGCCCATCACGCCAGACTCGAGCAATACGTCCGCCTCGACAGTGGGATTACCGCGGGAATCGAGAATTTCGCGGGCGATGATATCGACAATAGCGCTCATAAATTTTTCCTAACTATTTGATTATATTGAATATTATTGACAAGCCTAATCGGCAAAATCGCAGATGATCCAATCGCTTATCGCCCGCCACGTCTCGATTACTTTGACATGTTCCGGGTGTAACGCGTAAGCCGCGAAATCATCTGGATGATCGAATGTCGAATGCAAACCGAAATCGTAAGCCACGGGCCGTTGGGTAAAATTTTCACCGCTGGTCCATTGTCTGATCTGCGGCACCCGTGCCGGCAACTGCTTCATGGCGACAATGGCTTGATTGACCTGCTCGCTATTTTTTTCGATGCCGCTTTTCAATTTGAACAGCACAATATGATGAATCACAGCCCGGCCTCGGCAAATCCATGTCGTTTCACCAGAACATCAATTTCTTTCAACGTTTCGAGCAAATTTTTCATCATGCCCAGCGGCCAGGCGTTGGGTCCGTCTGACATCGCCTTCGCCGGATCGGGATGGGTTTCCATGAATATGCCCGCAATGCCGACCGCCACCGCAGCGCGCGCCAGCACCGGCACGTGTTCGCGCTGCCCGCCGCTGCGATCGCCTTGGCCGCCCGGCAATTGCACTGAATGCGTGGCGTCGAATACCACCGGGCAATTGGTTTCGCGCATAATCGCAAGGGAACGCATGTCCGACACCAGGTTGTTATAGCCGAAGCTGACGCCGCGTTCGCACACCATGATGCTGGCGCTGCCGCTGGCTTCGCGCGCTTTGTCGACGACGTTTTTCATGTCATGGGGCGCCAGGAACTGCCCTTTTTTGATGTTTACCGGCTTGCCGGATTTCGCGACCGCGTGGATGAAGTCGGTCTGACGGCAAAGAAACGCCGGCGTTTGCAACACGTCGACCACGCTCGCTACTTGTTCGATTTCATCACTCGCGTGGATGTCGGTGAGCACCGGCACGCCGATCTGTTTTTTGACTTCCGCAAGGATGTTCAGGCCCTGATCCATGCCGAGGCCGCGAAACGACTTACCCGAACTGCGGTTGGCTTTGTCGTACGAAGACTTATAAATAAGGGGGATATTCAGGGCGGCGCAGATCTCTTTCAACTGCCCTGCGGTGTCGAGCGCCATCTGACGCGACTCGATGACACAGGGTCCGGCGATCAGAAATAATGGATGGTCGAGGCCGGCTTCGAAATGGCAAAGTTTCATTGATGATTCTTAACGCGTCGCGCCGATTTTGACGGGCAACGTGATCGACCCGGCACGGTTATGCGCATGTTCAACCGCCGCTTCGATGTACGAAATAAACAATGGATGCCCCTCGCGCGGCGTAGAAGTGAATTCGGGGTGGAACTGGCAACCGAAAAACCACGGGTGGTCTTTCAACTCGACCATTTCGCATAATTTCTCCGCCGTCGTTCGCGCGCTCACTTTGAGTCCGGCTGCTTCCAGCCGCGGCAAATAATGGTTGTTCACTTCATAGCGATGGCGATGGCGTTCACTGACCTCGGTCTTGGCGTAAATCCGATACGCCAAAGAATTCGGCTCAACAGCGCACGGCTGCGCGCCGAGGCGCATGGTACCGCCCATATTGGAATTCGCGTCGCGCTGCTGCACCTTGCCATCGCGATTTTGCCATTCGGTAATCAGGGCAACGACCGGATGCGGCGTATCGGGGTCGAACTCCGTGCTGTTGGCGTCTGCCAATCCGGCGACATGTCGCGCATATTCGATCACGGCGAGCTGCATGCCAAGGCAAATACCGAGGTAGGGAATCTTACAGTCGCGCGCGAACTGTATCGCGGCAATTTTTCCTTCAACACCGCGCTTGCCGAACCCGCCCGGCACCAGAATCGCGTCCATACCGGCCAGCATTCCCGGCCCATCGCGTTCGATAACTTCCGAGTCGAGGTAATGAATATTCACCTTGGTGCTGGTATGCATGCCCGCGTGCGTGAGCGCTTCCGTCAGCGATTTGTACGACTCGGTGAGATCGACATACTTTCCGACCATCGCGATGTTGACTTCGTTGCCCGGATGTTCGAGGGCGAAGACCAATTTTTTCCATTCGGATAAATCAGCCGCGGGTGCGATGATGCCGAGCTTGTGGCAGACGATTTCATCCAGCATTTGTTCGTGCAGTATGCCCGGGATCTTGTAAATGCAATCAGTATCGTAAGCGGATATGACCGCTTCCGGTACCACATTGGTGAACAGGGCAATTTTGCGTCGCTCGTCGTCGGGTACCTGGCGGTCGGCGCGCAGCAACAATATGTCGGGCTGAATTCCGATTTCGCGCAGTTCCTTTACCGAGTGTTGCGTCGGCTTGGTCTTGATTTCGCCGGCGGTCGGAAGATAGGGCACCAATGTCAGATGAATGTAGCAGGAATTGTTACGGCCGTTCTCAAAACCCATCTGGCGGATGGCTTCGAGAAACGGCAGCGATTCGATGTCGCCGACGGTGCCGCCGATTTCGACGATCGCCACATCGGCGTCGCCCGCGCCATTCTTAATATTCAGTTTGATTTCGTCGGTGATATGCGGAATCACCTGCACTGTGCCGCCGAGGTAGTCGCCACGGCGTTCGCGCTTGATGACATTTTCGTAAATCTGGCCGGTGGTAAAATTGTTGCGCCTGGTCATTTTTGCGCGAATAAAGCGCTCGTAATGTCCCAAATCCAGATCGGTTTCCGCGCCGTCCTCAGTGACAAAAACTTCTCCGTGCTGAAACGGGCTCATGGTGCCGGGATCCACATTGATGTAGGGATCCAGCTTCATCATGGTCACTTTGATTTTGCGCGACTCGAGAATCGCGGCGAGCGAGGCGGCGGCGATTCCCTTGCCTAATGAGGACACGACGCCACCGGTCACAAAAATATACTTGGTCATGGGAAAAGCCAGCAGTGGAATGTCTAATGATATATCAACTCGCGCGCAGGAACAAACCGGAAGTCGCTGATATTGCAATTGCGTGCCAGCAGTATTTCTGCTGAGCCAATATTCGGGCAACAAATCCGATAATCTGCGAAAAATGTAAAAATTATATAAGGTGAATACCTGAGCTAAAGTCGCGCTTTCCCCCATGCCCTGAACGTGTAGGGAAAGTCCGGCTATGTCATAATAAGCATTACGATTTCACCATATGAAACGGCGTTTTTGCCTCCCTCACTGTTTTCATTCAGCATCAGGACTCCGCCATGAATCAAGCCTCCTTACAGTCGAACCTCAAATGGGCGCCGCCGCCTTACGTAAAAAACGCCCGCCTGTTGCAATGGGTGCAGGACATGGCGTTGCTGTGCAAGCCGGATTCTATTTACTGGTGCGATGGCTCAGAGCAGGAGTACGAGCGGCTATGCGCGGAAATGGTGAAAGCCGGTACGCTGAAAAAACTCAATCCGGAGAAACGCCGAAATTCCTACCTCGCGCTGTCCGACCCGACCGATGTCGCGCGGGTTGAAGACCGCACTTTTATCTGCAGCCAAAACAAAGACGATGCCGGGCCAACGAATAACTGGACCGATCCGTCTGACATGCGCGCCACTCTGAACAAATTGTTCAACGGCTGCATGCGCGGCCGCACAATGTATGTTGTGCCTTTCAGCATGGGCCCGCTTGGAAGCCATATTGCCCACATCGGCGTGGAAATTTCCGACTCCCCCTATGTCGTGGTGAATATGAAGATCATGACCCGTATGGGCAGAGCGGTGCTGGATGTTCTCGGCGAGACGGGCACCTTCGTTCCCGCCATGCACAGCGTCGGTGCGCCGCTCAAGGACGGCGAAAAGGATGTCGCCTGGCCATGCAACAAAGAGCATAAATATATTGTGCATTTTCCCGAATCGCGGGAAATCTGGTCGTTCGGCTCGGGCTACGGCGGCAATGCATTGTTGGGCAAAAAATGTTTCGCCCTGCGTATTGCTTCCACCATGGGGCGGGATCAAGGCTGGCTGGCCGAACATATGCTGATTCTCGGCGTCACTTCCCCCGCAGGAAAGAAATCCTACGTCGCCGCAGCGTTCCCCAGCGCCTGCGGCAAAACCAATTTCGCCATGTTGATTCCGCCGAAAGAATTGAACGGCTGGAAAATTACCACGATCGGTGACGACATCGCGTGGATCAAGCCCGGCAGCGACGGACGTTTGTATGCAATCAATCCTGAGGCCGGCTATTTCGGCGTGGCGCCCGGCACCTCGATGCAATCAAATCCGAATGCGATGAATACGCTGCATGAAAATGTCATATTCACCAACGTCGCGCTGACCGACGACGGAGACGTGTGGTGGGAAGGCATGAGCAAGACGCCACCGGCGCACCTCGTCGATTGGCAGGGCAACTCGTGGACGCCGGCAAGCGGACGGACGGCCGCGCATCCGAACGCGCGCTTCACTGCACCCGCTACGCAGTGTCCGTCGCTGGATGCGGACTGGGACAATCCTGACGGCGTCCCGATTGCGGCGTTCATATTTGGCGGCCGCCGCAGCAATACCGTGCCGCTGATAACCGAAACCGCGTCATGGGAGGACGGCGTGTACCTCGCCGCTACCATGGGCAGCGAAACCACCGCCGCGGCAGCCGGACGACAAGGCGTGGTACGACGCGACCCGTTCGCCATGCTGCCATTCGCCGGCTACAACATGGCGGACTATTTCAATCACTGGCTGAACATGGGTAAAAAGCTTTCCCATCCACCGAAAATTTTCGGCGTGAACTGGTTCCGCACTGACGCTGACGGAAAATTTATCTGGCCGGGTTTTGGCGATAACGCGCGCGTTTTGAAATGGATCATCGAGCGTTGCGAGGGCAAGGCCAGCGCCGTGCAGTCGCCACTGGGAATGCACCCCACGTTCAGCGATCTCGACTGGAGCGGCATCCAGTTCAGCGAACACCAGTTCGACCACATAATGTCTATCAGCGACGACGAGTGGGATCTGGAATTGGATTCACATAAGGAATTGTTCGACAAACTGGCGGATCATCTGCCCAAAGAACTGCAGATGCGGCGCGAAAAATTTCTCGCCGCATTCAAACAAATCAGCTGAGCCGGTTTCACACCAGAGCGATAAGTCGATCAAGCTTCTCCGGCCGAGATTCGGCGACGCGCGTTCATAATCTCCCCGTATTTATAAAAATATTAATAAAATCATATAGTTATATCGTTTATTGCAGCGCAAATATTTTGCTCCCCATCGGCGCATGCCTGAGGCATACTGATTTTTGATCCAATATTTTCAGGAAATGTTATGCATAAAATCATCATCCTCATGCTCGCGTCGGTTACATCGCTTTGCGCCTTCGCCGACACCGCGCTCGACCAGTTACAAAACCTCCAGACCCAGCCGCAGTTTCGTTCCTTGTCTGAAGACCTCGGCTCGGCACTGAGCTACAAACCGCTGTCACCCGGCGAACCGCTCGGCATCACCGGCTTTGATATCGGCGTCGAAGTGACCGGCACTTCCATCCGCAACAAAGACATTCTCGATCTCGCCACAGGCAACAACGCGCCGTCGCTGCTTCCAGTACCAAAATTGCATGTGCATAAAGGTTTGGGAGTATTCGATATCGGCGGCTTTTTCTCGGCTGTCCCGAGTTCCAACATCAAACTATATGGAGCGGAGATTCGTTATGCGCTGCTCGAGGGCAGCGTTGCCACGCCGGCCCTCGCGCTGCGAGCAAGCTTCAGCCAGCTATCGGGTGTTGATCAGCTGGACTTTGACACCAAGGGAATCGATATTTCAATCTCAAAGGGATTTCTGGTCGCGAAGCCTTATGCCGGTATCGGCCAGGTGTGGGTTTCCAGTACACCCAAAGGAGTGTCCCAGCTCAGCGCCGAAAATTTCCGCCAGACCAAGATTTTCGCTGGCGTGAATTTCAATTTCGGCGTGGCGAATGTGGCAATCGAAGCTGACCGCACCGGCGACGCAAATTCCTACGGCGCGAAACTCGGCTTCCGTTTCTGATCTGCAATGCGGCGACTGGATATTCAGTCAGCCGCAATCAATAACGCAGCGATTGCCGAGCCTATGCCGGCAGGCAGACCATAGCGTTCCCATCTCGACGCGTCGGCGCCGACAATAACCTCCACCGGCACTGTGGCGGTTTCAAGCACTCTGCTGGTCACTGAATCCTCGAGTACCCGGGTAAGGGTGTTTTTGCGGGCGGTGCCGATAACGATTTCGTCCACCTTCAATTTTGCCGCCAGCCGCTGGATAGTTTCAGCTTTTGCACCAAGCTCGACATGGAGTATATGGGGAATACCGTACTGGTTGAGCAGGTCGCCCGCAGGCTTTAATGCCTGGATTCCCATGTCGCGGTAATAGCTTTCACGCATGGGCCGATTGACAAAGTACGAAATGTGTCGCGAAAACGGCATGCGAACATTGAGCAGATGCACCTCAAGCCGCGCTCCTCCAATGACGCGGTTAACCACATGGCGCACGGCAAGCAGCGAGTTGGCCGAACCGTCGACCGGGACTAATACTTTCAGCATGTTATCCCCTCCTTTTCGATTCGGTGGCAAATCAGTGCCAGGCGCCGAAGCTGCCGGTTCAGCGGCGAGATCAACCACCCGCTCGGCAACGCGGTGACGAACTTTGGTGTGGTTAGCCCGGAATCCGGCGAGCAGGACAGCAATAATCGCGATCGCGTCAAGCAGGTAGATATAAAATCCCGCTGCTGCGACATATTCTTTTATCAGCGGCTCGCCGGTCAGCATTTTCACGCCGGTCCATGCCAGCACGGCGGCGCCTATATAGATGATGGCTGGAAAACGCTCGACAAAACCGAGGATGAGTTTACTGCCCCAAATCACAATCGGAATGCTGATTAACAAACCCAACACCACAAGGAGAAAATTGCCGTGCGCCGCCCCGGCCACCGCCAGGACATTGTCCAGGCCCATCACGGCATCGGCGACTACGATGGTTTTCATTGCCCCCCAGAAATTCGATGCGGGCGCTATTTTGTTACCGCCGTGGTTATCGGGATTGATCAACAGCTTGTAGGCAATCCAAAGCAGAACGGCGCCGCCGACCAGCAGCAGGCCCGGAATCTTGAGCAACCAGACGACCAGCAAGGTCATCACGGTGCGTACCGCGATGGCGCCGAAGGTACCCCAGCCGATTGCCTTGTTGCGCAAATGGGGCGGCAGGTTGCGCGCCGCCAGCGCAATCACAATGGCGTTGTCGCCTGCCAGTACCAGGTCGATCACGACGATTGCCAGCAGCGCGGAAAAAAAATCAGGTGAGAACAGTTCCATTTGGCTACTCCATTGTCATAGGTAAGAATTGAGTTAAATCCTTGCCGACATAACAAAGGCGAGACTGCCATGTCGGCCAAGGTCTCGCTCGCAACCCTGATTTTATGGATTGCCAGCAGGACCGGGGATGTACCCGTGATGACGGCCCTGCTGTAATGGAGCTACTCCCCTCGGGTGAGGATCGATACGCCGCGGAAAACCGTCGACTCAGCGAGTGTGCCTGCATGGCGACGTAAAACCATGAAGAATCGTAATACATAACGATTTGCGCCCAAGTATTGCGTTTGGTAATATTTCGGGCTGCACTGAGCCGGTTGACAACCGGCGCATTCCGAATAATAATCGCGAAGTGTTTGCAAACCAGCAAACATTCCCTCCAAAGGGGAGTAGCTATAGCGGCCGATAACCGGCCGCAACAACTGGATCGTCAATACGGGAATTTCGATTCTCCGGTCCAGTCGGCAACTTTTAAAGTTGTTAGCGAGACCTTTGCCCCTGCTGGCAAGGTCTTTTTTTACGGCCTTCAACCGGTACGAGGTGAAGGCCGTTGTGCTTTTAGCACTGCGAAACGCTGACTTTTTGAAAGAATTGCCATGACTGGAAATAAACTTCGCCGCTATTTTCGCCACGGAACCCTGACGCAACTCGGCACCTTCGATGCGGTTGCGCGCCTCCGCAGTTTTACTCGCGCCGCGGATGAACTTTGCCTGGCGCAACCGACGGTATCGGTTCACATACAGAAACTCACGGAATGCGTCGGCGTGCCCTTAATCGAGCAGGCAGGCAAACAGATTCGGTTAACCGATGCGGGTCGCGAGCTGCAAGCAAGTTGCGCGGATATCTTCGCGGCGCTGGCACAGCTCGAGTTCAAGCTTGAAAACCTGCGCAGCGGCAGGCGCGAGCGGCAAAGCGCTGCAATCGCGCCGAGTTCGGCCGAGGCAACAAGGTATCAATGACGCCGGACGGTTTGCTCCAGGCGTACGGCTTGCTACAATGGTCTGTCGTGCTGATTTCCAATCGAACCATGCAAAAATTGTTGTTCTGCGGTCTGCTGGCTTTTGTTTCATTTCCGGTGCTGGCATTGCCGATATCGTCGTCCGTTCCCGGGGGTGTCGCGGTGATCCCGCTCGCCAGCGCCAAATCGGCGGCGCCCGTGGTAACGTTTCGCGGCAAGCGCGCATTGGTCACGCGCGAAAACGGCCAATGGGTGGCGCTGGTCGGTTTGCCCCTGAGCCTAAAGCCCGGGCAATACGAACTGTCGATTCAGTCCGGCACGACAACGCAAAAAAAATTCCGCGTAGCGGATAAAAAATATCCCGAGCAGCACGTCACCATCAAGGACCCGCGCAAAGTCGAGCCGAACCCGGAAGACATGGCGCGCATCGAGAGCGAACAGCCGAAAATCGACATCGCTAAAAATACCTGGCGCGAAATCGACGACGTCGATTTGAAATTGCAGCTTCCCGCCGACGGGCCGTTATCCAGCCGCTTCGGCTTGCGCCGCATATTTAACGGACAGCCGCGCAATCCGCACGCAGGCCTCGACATCGCCATCCCCACCGGCACGCAGGTCCTGTCGGCAGCCAACGGAAAAGTCATCGACACCGGCGATTATTTTTTTAACGGCAATACTGTGTTTGTCGACCATGGTCAGGGACTCATCACCATGTATTGTCATCTAAGCGAAATCAGCGTGAATGTAGGCGACGTCGTGGCGAAGGGCCAACCGCTCGCGCTATCGGGAATGACCGGCCGCGTATCCGGCCCGCATTTGCATTGGTCGGTCATTATGAACGGAACCATGATCGACCCGGAAATATTTGTCGGTGCGCCTTAGGATTTGCGCAAGGTAATGCAGGCAATCGTCAGCTTCGGGAAATTCGTACGGCCCACTGGACTGAACCTGGGAAAGGGAAAAACACTGCACTGGGGTGAACACTGTATATTGTTTCTGCGTACTAGCATTCTTTCCTGAAGCCACGTACTCTGCACCATCAAGAATTCACAATTCGCAGGCAACAATCGGCCAAACGAAGAATCCAGGGGGAAGAAAATGAAAACAAAGCCCGTTTGGCTCCGCTGTTATTTTCGTTCTTTGGCGTTGATACTGGTCATCCTCGCAGTGAGTGCGCCCGCCTTTTCCGGACAAATAGGTTTCTATCCGGTTTCGCCTTCTGTTGACGGCGTCCGCGGTTATGCAGTTGGCGATCTGAACGGCGATGGACGCGACGACCTTGTCAGCGTCTTCCTCGATACAAGCATGCCTGTTCTTCCTGACGGTTCGGGAAGCACAATTTCGGGTTACGTAAATGTCGCACTAACGACATCGCTTAATGCAACAGACGGTTCTTTTCAAGGAAACAGTCGTCTTGCCACTACCCTTTACACCTATCAGCCTTCATTGATGGACCTCGAGGGCAGATTTGTAAAACAGCTGGCCGACATTAATGGCGACGGGAAACCCGACATAATCCTGTTTGACGTTTATGTCGATAACGGGCAGCTTGCGGGTTCGCCAAGAGGGCCTTCGAAAACTGCGGTTTTCTACGGCAACGGTGACGGCACTTTCAACCCTGCCTTCGCTGTCCTCGGGCTACCGAGCGACGCGACAGAAGGACAGTTTTCCACCAGAAACGGCGCTTATGCCGATATGAATAGTGATGGCAAGGCGGACTATGTTGCACCCAGCCAGACCGGATTCAATATCCTGATTTATTTCGGCAACGGCAGTGGCGGCTTCAGCCCTTCCCCTTCCTCAAGTACACCAGTTTCATCACCTGCCGGCTCAACCCTGACCGACATCAAATCGCTGGTTGTCGTCGACGTCAACAAGGATGGCGTCCAGGATATGCTTTTTATCGCCGATAACCCGACTGCTGCTAGTGCAAATGAGCAATCGTTGCATTTGATGACTGGGGCTGCGAATGGGACATTCGTGGATACGATTGTCGATACTTTTCACGCGCCGACTGACAGCTTCACCAAATTGGTCGCACAAAATACGTTGGTAGAGGGAAAGGTTGCTATTCTGCTTACGCGTAACCGATTTTTTGTGACCCAGAATATGGATCCCGATTATCCCGCTCGGGCATACCTCGGAAACGGGCAAGGGCTTTTTGGCCTTGTAACCTCGCTCAATGGGACGCCGTCCGTTTTTGCCGACTTTGATGGTGATGGACAGATCGACGTTTTGACCTACGCCGGCAGTATCGGTAGCACGTCCAGCTTTCGCGTGAACAGAGGTGCAGGGGCAGGCCTTTACAGCGATGCAGGCACCTTCGCGGTTCCGAGCGACGGGGATCAGGCAACGTTGTCCGGCCCGCACCGTTTTGGTAACGGTTCAACCCCCAGCGTTCTGCTTAGCAACTATAGTTTCATTTTTCTCAGATCTTCAGTAACACCCGTCGTGACGCACCCCGGGCCACAAAAACAATTCACCGCGACTTCAGTAACTCTGCCTTTCCCTATTTTCAGCCGTCAATCTTTTACTGTTACAGCGACTGTTGTTGCAAGCGGACCGATTTCTCCTTCCGGAACAGTTGTCTTCAAATTGGATTCAACAATAATAGGAAGTACCCCCCTAGCTAACGGCGTCGCGACGATAGTCGTCGCTAACGGAACTACTGAAGGCAACCATCGGATTACAAGCGAATACGGCGGCGATACAGCAAACAGTTCAAGCTCAACATTCCGGAATTTTTCCGTTGCGCGCTACGTGCCTCCTTTACCGAAAATCGTATCAGTCACGGACGACACAGTAAAAGAAGGTCAAAAAGCGAAGTTTAAAGTATCGTTCAGCGCAGCGACGACTGAAGCCGCATCGGTACGTGTGACCCTACTTGATGGAACAACATCCGGCGCGCTCGATTACTCAACGACGCTGAAATATTCCGATGACAACGGTATGACTTACCAATCCTTGGGTTCAGGCGGCACGGCGGGAGTCCGCGCGGGAGCCACATCGTTACTGATTCAGGTGGATACCTTGAAAGATAATATTAATGAGCCGACAGAGACCTTTAACCTGTCAGTCGAACCATTATCGGGCCTTGCGACCGACCGAGGTTGGGCAGTCGGCACCATACTGAACAAATCGGCTAAACATAACAGCATGTTTGATCAGGTACGCAGCATCAGGGATGAAGTCGCGCGAAAGTCAGATTCCGTCACGTCCAGCATCAGAAACTGGGTATCAATGAGCGTATTCAGCAGATTATTTTCTTGGCGCTAGGGTCGCTTTGAACCAGTCTTCCAGCATGCGCATCTCATACGGATAGGTGACGTCCGAGTAGTGGCTGGTACTCCGGTTCAAATAAGCCATATCGGAAATATCGGCTTCGCTGTCGGCAGTCACTTTGCCGTCGGTTTCGAGAACGTAATGGAATTTCATTCTCGGCCAATCAGCCATGCCGCGCAGGACGCGTTTGTCGTTGAAGCGGCGGCTGGTGTAGTCGATGCGACCGGCCAGATCGACATCCAATACTTTAACTTTCAAATTCTGATTCGGCGCCAGGTAACGCTGACTAAGCGTTTTGAAATGTTGTTCCAAAACGTTCATCGCGCTGGTGGATTCCTGGCTGTAATATCCGATGTCGGTGAATTCCACAGGTTTGTTGAAAGACACTGTCGTGGTCGCCATGGCGGGTAGCGCCACCGTCATGGCCGCTATGGCCACCAAATAATACGTTGCTGATTTTTTCATGGTTGTCTCCTTATGTTTCGTCTTGTCCTATAGTCGATTAGATTGTAGTCCAGCGTAGGTGGTTCCGCGGTGCGAGTCAAACAACGGACTGACGTACGCTGAGCAAGAACTATTATAACCATTTGATTTATTTAATATTTATTCATGGATAATCTATTGCGGTCGTCTCTTCAGCAAATGCGAGCAGGGAAACTGAAAACCGCCGATTTCACGCGCCAATGGCGCGAACAAAACCCGCTTTTGCCTCAGTTGCCGGAGAAATATCATCGAGTGCTGGATGAGTTACTGATGCGCGCCGAGTCGAGTCAACTATTTTCCGGCGAAGCCTGCGCGTTCAGCCAGGCCGGTCTGATCGACAACCTGCAAACCTGGCTCGAAAAAGCGGAACAATATCTGGCACAACAGAAAACCGTTTAAGCGCTGCATATATCGTTTCTATTGGCCGGCCATTCGAAACGGCGGGTCGGGCAAGCCATCGGGCACACGGGTGCGTGCGCCGTTCATCACCATGGACAGCAACGCGTAATAGCCGCAGATTCCCATCAGGTCGATGACGCCATGTTCGCCGAATTTTTCCTTCGCTTTTTCGTAGCAGGCGTCGGAAACATTTTTTTCCTGGTGCAGTTCCTTGCAAAAGCGATAAACAGTCTCCTCGTCGTCCGCCATATCGGAAGGCGTACGCCCGTCGGCGATGGCGTGAATCACTTGCGGCTTGATGCCGACGTCCGCCGCTATCGGCGCATGAATCGCCCATTCGACTTCCTGTCTCCAATGGCGCGCGGTGACCAGAATAGCAAGTTCGGTGAGGCGTCGGCCGACAGCACTGCGAAAACGTAAATACTCACCAAGCTGCTGCACCCTGTCCATCAACTCCGGACTGCGGATCAACGGGATGAACGGGCCGTACAGAGCGCCGCGCGGACCGGCGATGATTTCCATCGCATATTTTTTCTGCACCTCGTTCATTTGCTCCAGCGGAATCGGCGGCATGCGATCTTTGGACATGGCATTTCCTGTGTGATAGTCGGGGCCTTATATTATCCTCCTGCCAAAAAAAATGGCGCAACCAACCAACCGCGCGCGACAATCATGCGGCGCCAACATACCCGCCGGATGCGCGAGACGGTGTGAAGCTGTCCAGGCCGCCCCACGTTTTGCTTCAGCCCAGACCTTTGAGAATACCTTCCATTTCCATTTCGCCGAAAGCGCGCATGGTCGTCGTTCGGATATTCCCCTGCATGCCGACCATCAGGCCTGCCCT
>JBAVXA010000026.1:0-9089 GCA_049698095.1 Burkholderiales bacterium | reverse complement strand
CGCCAGCGGCAAAAATGCGACCAGAATATTGCGCGAAAGATTGGACGATTGTTCGTCGCGGAGGATGCCTTTCAATGCCTTGAAAATTCGTGCTCGATATTCCCAGCAAACGGCAAGAATGGCCGCGAACTGGATGACAATCAAAAATAAATCCGTGCGCTCGTCCTTCATGCCCATCAATTGCGAGGCGATGACCAGATGTCCTGTGCTCGACACAGGCAAAAATTCCGTCGCGCCTTCAACGATCCCGAGAATGAAGGCTTTGATCAGCAGCGCAAGATCCATGTTCGTTTGTCTGATTGAAACGTCGCACCATTATATGTGAATCGTATTGTTCAAAAAGCAGAGTTGGAGGGCAATCCGGCGCTTCACCGAAAAACGGCGAATTTAACAAAATTCACAATTGGTAGCATGCGAACGGAAGGAAAAATAAAGCCGACCAAAGCCGGCTTAAGAGCGTTCAATTGTTAACTGCTTAACAGACGTGGGAAGCAAATCCATTAATACTATGGTTAACAGCATTAATGGGCGTGCAATGAAGATTTGGTTGCTTGCGCTAACAGAATTCCATATGGTAATTCGGTAAACGGAATTACTTTGTGACGGGTCTTGTTCCGATGCTGATGGTAAGCGGTTTTTTTACGCTTTCAGCAATGGGGCGTGTACCGATAGCGCTTGCTGAAAAGGATGCGGCACCTACCAATAAGGCGAAAAGAATAGCGGTGTATTTCATATTTTAGCTCCTGAGCCGGTTAAGTTTAGGGTGCGTCGTTACCGAATGATTTGAACGAGAAATTGTTTCAAATCAATTGGACGCTGAGGATTGTTGGCGCAAACCCCGGCGTGAAAATATTTTATACCAAGGATAGGAATAGGGAAGCCTTTTTCTACAGTGTTCTACTACCTTATTCGGTAGGTACGCATACCTACATAATTGCAATCGATTGTTTTCATTAAAGTAAATGGGTTTTCAGAGGCAATTGCGATGAAATCAGCAAATTAGACGTAATTACAACATTTGTTAAATGACATGAGTCCATCACCTAGCCAGCTGGAGGAAAAATTGCGCGCCGCAACAGAAGCGACCGATCGGCTGGAGTTGCTATTGGCGCTCGCGAGCACGCTTCAGGAAACGGACCCGGAGCGCGGTTATCAGTTCAGCCAGCAGGCAATTGAGCAGGCGGGTGTGCTCGGCGATGAGCTTGCGCTCGCGCGAGCAGAAATGATTTGCGCGCAGAATATTCAGATTGTTGAGGGTTCGCCGAGAGCGATACCATATTTCGAATCCGCCGCCCGTCGGTTTGATTTGCTGGGTGAGCAGTCTCAATCGGCATACGCACTATATTATCTGGGCGGCGCTTGTGCCGTCGCCAATATGCTGGAAAAAGCCCAACAACACATTTCTCACGCAGGAGAAATTTTTGCACGTCTTGGCGACAGGCATGGCGAAGCAAAAGTTCTCCAGGGAACGGCGCTTACCATGAGCCGGTCTGGCAAACAGGAAAAGGCGATAGAGCTTACGCAGGCAGCAATTAGAATTTACCGTGAATTACCCGAAAGTGAAGTCGATTTAGGTTATGGCCTGTTCAATTTAGGCAGCCTGCTAAACGATCAAAAGCGAGCTGCCGAGGGCATTCCCTATTTGCACGAGGCCGTAGGAATAGCTCGAGCGTCGAAAAAAATGTTGTTGCTCTCAATTAGCATGGGGCAGCTAGGAATGGCTTATGCGGCAAAGAGCGAGTTCGAATCCGCCAAAAAATGCCTTGATGAGGCGCTCGATTTAGCAATACTGCTGAACAGTACCGATATCCGGACGTGGCTTTACCTCCATATCGGGGAACTGGAAATGGCGATGCATCGCGAAGAAAATGCAGAGCGTCATTTCCTTCTGGCCATCGAGACCGGCAAGCATCTCAGGTTGGAAGACTGCCTGCATCGATGCCATCAGGGCCTGGTAAAAATATATGAATCCCGCGGCGATGCCAGAAAGGCGCTGGAACACTACAAGGATTATCACCGCCTGAAATTGGATCTGGTGCATGAAGCGTCCAACCGTACGCTGCAACTAATGCAGAGTTCAGTCGAACTCGACCAGTCGATAAAAGAAAGAATTCTGCTTGAGCAGGTGAAGCAGGATCTCGAAGTTCGCGTACAGGAACGAACGCGTGAGCTGCTGGTTACCGTCGAGAAACTCGAATCGGAAGTGAACGAGCGTATTTCGGTAGAGGAAAAAGTTCGCTTTCTGGCCGAGCGCGATCCGCTCACGCATTGCGCCAATCGTACTGTATTGTTCGATTCCTTGCGCGAGACGCTGGTGCATGCACGCTACGAGAACACCAAAGTGGCCGTGTTATTCATCGACCTCGACCGCTTCAAACAGATCAACGACAGCATGGGACATTACGCCGGCGACTTGGTGCTGCGCGCTGTAGCGGCTCGGCTCCAGGCCATTTTCAATCAGGATGCGTTGCTTTGCCGTTACGGCGGTGATGAATTCGTCTGCGTGATACCCGACCTGACATCGTCCGAGCATCTGGACCAAATGGTCATGTATATTCAACTGGCGCTGGCCGATCCGTTTGTCGCAAACGGCGAGGACGTCACACTCTCCTGCAGCGTAGGGGCGAGCATTTTCCCGGACCACGGCTCCGAGCCGGGTCAGCTGATACAACACGCTGACATGGCCATGTACAGCGTCAAACAATCCGGCCGTAACCAGTTCGCGCTGTTCGATTATCAGATGATCGAATCTGCCAGCGAACGCATGTCGATGGAAAAACGCCTGCGCGGCGCTATTCAACGCAATGAATTCTCATTGCACTATCAACCGAAAGTGGATATCCATACCGGCATTATTTCTGGCCTTGAAGCACTTATTCGCTGGCAAACTCCCGATATGGGAAATGTTTCGCCAGACAAATTCATATTCATCGCCGAAGATTCCGGCCAGATTGTCGAAATCGGGCACTGGGTGATCAACGAGGCGTGCCGGCAAACGCGTCAATGGCGCGAAATGGGAATTCTCAACGTGCCGATTTCGGTCAACCTTTCCGTGCGCCAGATGCGTGAGCCCAGCCTGCTGAACGATGTCAAACACGCCATGGCCGTTCACCGTATCGAAAAGGGCTGGCTCGAGTTTGAAATTACAGAAAGCATCCTGATGGACCAGCAGGAACAGGCCGCGGTGCTTCTCGGCAAACTGCAGGAAATGGGCATATTGATTGCGCTTGACGATTTTGGCACGGGCTATTCCAACCTCTCGTATCTTGAGCGGATGCCGATCGACGCGATCAAGATTGACCGTTCATTTATTAACGGCATGTTGAAAAGCCAGCGCGACCTCGCCATTATCAAGGCCGTAATCGGCATGGGTCATTCTCTCGGACACAAAGTTATCGCGGAAGGTGTCGAACTTGAAGCGCAGCTTGAAGTACTCAAGCAGACGTCCTGCGACGAATACCAAGGTTACCTGTTTTCACACCCAAGGCCGGCGGAACATATCGAAGCCATGCTCAGCGCCCATACCCTCGCCGCGGCGCCGCCGGGCCTGAAGCTGATTCGGTAACCACTCACCAATAGAAAAGCCGCTTACCAGCAAGCGGCTTTTTTACTTATCAAAAAGATTTTACTTCGCCAGACTGACCAGCAAACCGTTTGCCGTTACTTCAATTCCCTTCGGCTCGACAGGTACGCCGAAAAAGTTCAGCTCGCCCGGCTGAAAGCTGTGGATTTTGTATTCCTTGAGCTTCTCGTACGCGACCAGGTTGGCCACTTTGGTAAGTTGCCCGACGAGGACGGGAGACATGCCGGGGAATTCCAGGCCTTCCAGTTGCGGCTCCTTCAGCAATACCGAACGCGTCACCGGGTCGTAGCCCAGCGCGCTGGAGATATTCATCTTCCCCGAGTAGGGCGTACCCGTCAGCGGATTCCTGAACGAGGCTTCTATTCCGCTCAGAATTCGCTTGGTTTCCGGCTGCATGGAAAGTTTCGGGTTGGCGAAAGTCACTTCCAGCAGACCCATATAATTCTTGGTGAAGGGGAAACCCCGGCCAAGGGTATTCTGCAGTTGAGCGGGGGTCAGCGTGAGCGAGTTCGGCAATATCTGCTGCAGGCCACCGGCGCATCCTGCGACAACTGTGATGAGCAGCAAGGCGAAAAGTAATTTGAATTTATTCAACATGATTTTCCATTCGGTTAGCGGGCAGGTTCTCCGCATACAACGTCAGCATGAACATTATGACCGCAAAAATCCGACCGAAATGCAATAAATTGTTGCCGGCCGATTTGCGCGCCTATCGACACGCCGGATCAGCCCGCCGGATCAAACATCTCGTGTTTCATCTTGTGTCGATTGGCGATAAGTTCTTCCACCGTCGGCTCGTTTCGCATCGCACGCGTAACGGCGAGCTTGGTTGCTTCGTAGTTGGTGCGATACATATCCTTCAAATCAAGGTTGGGGTCGGTCAATGTTTGCGGATCGATCCACACCAGGCTGATGATGCATAAATTATTTGCCTGCTCGCGCGGCAGAATATTTTCCACCAGACAATCGACAATGGCATCGGCAGTGCCAGCCTGCACCACGCCGCCGAACAACTCGATCATTTTGCTGTTCTTGATCGTCACTTTCGGCACCATCATGGTAGCTGGTTTTACCATCTGGTTACACGCGCGAATGGCAAACATGCGCGTGTGGCCCGCCGTCTGGCCCATCATATTGGCAAAGGCCTGGCCGACCGGCCCGCTTACGTCGCCGATCAAAATTTCCGGCATCGCGTCGGTGAATTGGCCGGGCTTGGCGAATACCGTGGCTTCGCCGGAACGGAACAGGATTTTTTCTGACATGCTGACCTCTGATGGAAAAATAAATTAATATTTTACACAACACCAGCGTTCAGCAGGAATTAATCGAATTCAATCAAAAAAAACGGCTGGACCCGCAAGCCGTTTTTTATCCAGCAAAGCAAACCCGCTCAGATTTTTTCGCCGCGCACTGCATCCTTCGCGGTTTTGGTCACTTCGTCAATCAGGCTGCCCATTAACGGCGTAATTTCTGCGCGCAGACTTTCCGCGATGCCGAGAATGCGCTGCTTGAAATCTTCCGGCAAGGCGGCCGGTTTACCCGCCAGCGCTGACTTGAACGCGTTAGCGAGTACATCGATATCCGCTTCCGTGATCTTGCCTTTGAACATTTTTTCCATCTGCAGTTTGTCGTCAAGCTTGTTGAGCGGCTCGGCAGTCTGTGCCGCGCTTACCAATGGCAACCCCGCAAGTAGAAAACCCATTATCAAACATTTATTCATGTTCATTATTCACCTCGTGAGAAAAACCAGCATGGATGGAAACAGCGCGGTGAGTGCTAAACGTCCCTTTGGTTCAGGGGTTTACTTGGGTAATAAAGTAAATATCATTTATATTCAACATCTTCCACTGCAAGCACGCACCTCGGCTTAAATTTGCTAAAGCAAAGGTGAAAACAATCGTGCCACGGCATCGAACAGCCGCATATGAAACGGCGGCTTGGCGCGTTTGATGCTGACTGGTTTTGCGGTGCGCAGATCTTTCTGGAATTGTTTCACCAGCTGCGCATTGAGATGTTTGCCGTAAGCGGTGGCGCAGACTTCGAAGTTGAGGCGAAAGCTGCGGTTGTCGAAGTTGGCGGTGCCGATAAGCGCGAAATCGTCGTCGACCACCAGTGTTTTCGAATGCAGCATGCGCTCGGTGTATTCGAACACCAGCACACCGGCGCGCAGCAGTTCGTCGTAATACGATCTCGCCGCAGCGGTAACAAATGCCGAATCGCCGCGCCGTGGCACCAGCAATTTCACCTCGACGCCGCGTAGCGCGGCGGAGGTGATTGCCATCAGCGCCGCTTCGCCGGGCACGAAGTACGGCGTCGTCAGCCAGATGCGTTTGGTACCGTTTTCGATGGCGGAGATATACATGCGGTGAATCGCTTCCCATTCGCTGTCGGGTCCGGACGGAATGATCTGCACGGAAAACGGACCGGGCGGAATATTCGGCAGCAAGTTGTCGCTGGCGAGCGCTTCGTTGGTCGTATAAAACCAGTCTTCAACAAAAATCGTTTGCAACCAGCGCACCGCCGCACCTTCGATATGCAAGTGCGCATCGTGGTAGGCGTCGGGCCGCGTGCGCTCGTCTTCGTTGTCGCAGATATTGATGCCGCCGGTAAATCCGACTTCGCCGTCGCAGACGACAATTTTGCGGTGGGTACGCATATTCCAGACCGGTCGCGCGCGCATGCGCGTCGGGTGAAAAAAGGCGATTTCCGCGCCAGCGCTACGCAACGGAGCGAGAAATTTTTCTTTCAATTTGGCGCCGCCAAGGGCATCCACCAGCAGCCGCACTTTTACGCCCTTGCTGGCTTTTTCAATCAACAAATCACGCAACGCGGTGCCGATTTTATCCGGCTCGTAAATGTAGTATTCGAGATGCACATGATATTTAGCGGCGCGGATGGCGGCAAAAATCGCGCCGAAGGTTTCTTCGCCGTCAATCAGCAAGTCGAGAGTGTGACAAGTCGATATCGGGAAATCCGTGGTCGCCTGGCCGAGGCGGATTTGCTGCGACACATGCACGGGGACATCGGTGTGCAGACTGCCTTTCAGATGCCCGACTTCCGCCAGCGTGTGAAGTGATGCGCGCACGCGCAGGCGGCGCAGCCGCTGGCGCTTTAGGCGTTGCGGGCCGAGTACGTAATAAATCAAAAATCCGAAGTAGGGTAAAAATGCCAACGACAAAATCCAGCTCAGGCTGGAAATCGGCGGACGCTTTTGCAGCACGATGATAATCGACAGTGCAATGACATAGGCGATCCACAATGCAATCAGGCTGTAGAGGATGAAGTCGTTCATGCCGGACGGCTGCAGACAGTAAAATTCATAACTATTTGATTATATTATTCTTTTTAACGTTTATCAAAAACATTCTAAACTATTTTTTGGCGCTTTTTTCCAGTGCATCAATCATCAACGCTGCGATGTTGTAACCGGTTTGCTGAAAAATTTCCTGCATGCAGGTCGGGCTGGTGACGTTGATTTCGGTCAAAAAATCGCCGATAACATCGAGCCCGACCAGCATCAACCCTTCATCGCGCAATGTCGGCCCGATCGCTTCGGCTATTGCGCGGTCGCGTTCCGACAATTTTTGCGCCACGCCCTTGCCGCCGGCCGCGAGATTGCCGCGCGTCTCGCCGTCCTTGGGGATGCGCGCTAGCGCATAGTCCGCCGGCTTGCCGTCGATGACCAGAATGCGTTTGTCGCCCTTGGAAATTTCCGGGATATAGCGCTGTGCCATGATGGTGCGCGTTCCCATTTGCGTCAGTGTCTCGATAATCACGTTGATGTTGTGATCGGAATTATGCAGGCGGAAAATGCCCATGCCGCCCATTCCGTCGAGAGGCTTGAGAATCGCATCGCCGTGCTCGGCGATGAATGCGCGCAGTAATTCGGCCTGGCGCGTGACCAGAGTCGGCGGCGTGAATGCGGGAAATTTGGCTGTGGAAAGCTTTTCGTTGTAATCGCGGATCGCGCCGGGGCGGTTGAAAATGCGCGCGCCTTGCTGCTCGGCGAGCTCGAGCAGGTAGGTGGAATAAATATACTCCATGTCGAACGGCGGATCCTTGCGCATCAGCACGGAATCGAAATTTTTCAGCGCCATGGGCTGCGGCGGCAGGATCGTGTACCAATGGATTTCGTCGTCGAGCAGGGTGAGTTTGCAGGCGAACCCGGTCACCGCACCGTTGGACAGCACAACATCCTGCTGTTGCATGACAAAAAGTTCGTGCCCGCGCGCCGCCGCCTCGCGCATCATCGCGTAGGTGGAGTCTTTATAAGTTTTGATCGATTCGAGCGGATCGAGGATAACGGCGAGTTTCATGAAGGGCTTATGCTTAATCGATTTTTTCCATCGAATCAATTTCCCGCGCCGCAGCCAGCATTGCCAGTCGCGCAATGACGCCATAGGTGTAAAAGCGATTCGGCGGCGCGCTGGGCGAGTCGTTGCAATCCGGCGTGTGGCACGGCGTCTCGAATGCCAGCGGCACAAAACTCATCCCGGCGGCGTTGAGATTTTCATCAATGCCACGGCTGGTGTGGACGCGATAGAAACCGCCGACCACGTAACGGTCGATCATGTAAATTACCGGCTCGGCGACTGCGTCGTTGATGCTCTCGAAGGTATAAACGCCTTCCTGAATAATCACTTCCTGCACTTCGACGCCTTCCTTGATCACCGACATTTTGTTGCGCTGTTTGCGGTTCAGCGCGGTGACATCATCGACGCTTTTCACCGTCATGATGCCCATGCCGTAAGTGCCGGCGTCGGCTTTGATAATCAGGAACGGGCTGTCGCCGATGCCGTATTCCTTATATTTCGCCTGTACCTTTGGCAGCAAATAATCGACATTACTGGCGAGGCATTCGAGCCCGGCACTTTCCGCAAAATTGACCTCGCCGCATTTGGCGAAATAGGGGTTGATCAGCCATGAATCGATTTTGACCAGATCGGCAAATTCCTGCGCCACCTTGTCGTAATGGGCAAAATGGTTGGTCTTGCGCCGCGTCGCCCAGCCGGCGTGAAGCGGCGGCACGATTATTTGTTCAATATTGCGCAAAATATCCGGTACGCCGCCCGACAAATCATTGTTCAGCAGGACGGCACAGGGGTCGAAGCCATCAAGGCCGACGCGATTGCCGCTGCGTTTGATCGGCTCCAGCATCAAGGTTGCGCCATTGGGCAACTCCAATGGCGTCGGCGTAGTGATTTCCGGCAGCAGGCTGCCGATGCGCACATCGAGGCCAGCGCTTTTCAGAATGTCACGCAGCGCGGCAACATTCTGCAGATAATAAGTATTGCGCGTGTGATTTTCCGGCACCAGCAAAAAGCGCTGGGTATCCGGACAGATTTTTTCCACCGCGCTCATCGCCGCCTGGACGCACAGCGGCAGGAAATCCGGATTGAGATTATTAAAGCCGCCGGGAAACAGGTTGGTATCGACCGGCGCCAGCTTGAAACCGCTGTTGCGTAAATCCACCGACGTATAAAGCGGCGCGGCATGTTCCATCCAC
>JBAVXA010000025.1:0-3640 GCA_049698095.1 Burkholderiales bacterium | reverse complement strand
TGTTAAGATTGTCCAGTACCACACGAATGACGGACGCATCAGGGTAAAGGTCTGCAATATGCTTCATGCAGTGGGCAAATTCAATCTTGGTGCGCCGGTCAGTGATGTCCACTTGGCGGAAGCCGCGTTTCGGTTCACAGATCATCATTAAATCGCAAACGCCCATGCGTTCATATTCGGTGTCATAGCGGGCTGGCGACCCCGGTTCAGCGGGTATGGGCTCGCGCACTTCAGCGATGAGTTGCTTGGGGCTTTCGTCAAAACAAACCATCGGGCGTTTGGGGTCATAGGGTTCTTCGTAAAGATCCAAGACGTCTTCCATGGCGGCCACAAAATCAGAACTCACCTCTGGAATGCACCATTCCTGTTTCTGCCAGGGTTTTAGGGTGTTTTTTTAAAAGCTGACGGATGGTTTCATGGCTACAACTCTGTGCATAGGACAATTCCACGACTTTGCCGGCCAGCAGCCTCAATGTCCAGTGGTCATGGCCTTCCGGCGCATCGCTACAAGCCACGGCAATCAGGTGGGCGGCTTGCTTCTGGGTCAGCTTAGGCGCCTTCCCGGGGCGTGGGCGGTCTTTCAGTGCGGCCTCCGGCTCTTCCTCGACACATCTCTGGCGTGTTTTGTAGACCATTGACGCGGAAACATCCAAGGCTTCAATGATGGCTTGGTCTTGGAAACCGGCGGCGGCCTTTAACAAAATGCGCGCCCGCGTATGGCTTCGGGACGAGCCTTTTCCTTTGTGTATGAGTCTTTCCAAGTTCTGAATTTCGTCGTCAGACAGTGTCACTTTATATTTAATGGCGGGCATGGGCAAACCTCGGGAGTCGTTTGGCCTATGCTATAACATAGTGGTTTAAAAGTATATCCTATCGCTTTGTTTTATAATGACTGACTACTAGTCCTCACTGAGAGATTTACAAAATGCTCCACTCGGAGAATGATGGCGATGCTGCTTGCAGCATTTCATTCACTTTCCCGATCAGGAGATTTGCCATGACTCATTTACGTCAGCGGATGATCGAAGACATGGGTATCCGCAACCTTGCCGATAATACCCAATCGGCCTACCTGCAACAGATTATCGCCTTTGCAGACCATTTTCACCGCTCGCCAGAAGAACTGGGTCCGGAAGCGGTCCGTACCTACCAACTTTATTTGACGAATACCCGTAGGCTTTCGCCGAGCAGTATCAGTGTCGCCACCGGTGCACTGCGCTTTTTGTACAAAGTCACCCTCAAACGCGACTGGGCCGTCGATGAGATTCCGATGCCCAAGCGGCCCTTCAAGTTGCCGGTGATTCTCAGCCGTGAGGAAGTCATGCACTTTCTCGACTCGGTCGACAGCCTCAAGCATCGGACAGTTCTCATGACGGCTTACGCAGCAGGGTTGCGTGTCTCCGAAGCGATCCACCTCAAAGTAACCGACATCGATAGCCAGCGCATGACTCTGCGCGTCGATCAAGGCAAAGGCCGCAAGGATCGCTACGTTATGCTCTCGCAACGCTTGCTTGAGGTGTTACGTGCCTACTGGAAAACCCGACGCCCGACGCTGTGGCTATTTCCGGGCGACCTGGCCGGTCAACCCATCACCCGGAGCGCCGTCGAATTGGCCTGTCAGAAAGCCCACCGTGCTTCAGGGATTGCCAAACCCATTACCCCGCACTCGCTACGTCACGCGTTCGCCACGCACCTGCTGGAATCCGGCACTGATATTCGCACCATTCAACTCCTGTTGGGTCATCGCAGCCTGGCCACCACCTCGCGGTACCTGAAGGTCGCCACCACGACCGTGTGTGCTACCACCAGCCCCTTTGACTGTTTACCCCAGATTGAAGGTTCAGCAACACTTCCTGCGCCACCCGTTCATTTCTGAGGTGAGTGATGCGTGCCTCCGGGCTCGAGGTGGCGGACATCTTTCAACAGACCGGTTCTGCCTACCGTCAGCAACACGCTGATTCCCTCAGCCGCGGACAGCGCTGCGTCATGAGCGCAATCGAGCATTGCCGCACCGCCGCTCTCGGCGGCCATGTTGAGCAGTGCGATAGCTGCGGCCATCAGCGTATTGCTTTCAACAGGTGCCGCAACCGGCACTGTCCTAAATGTCAGTCTCTGGTCCGTGCGCAATGGCTTGAAGATCGCCAGGCAGATCTCATTCCCGTTGAGTATTTCCACGTTGTCTTTACGCTGCCCGAGGCGATCGCCGCGATCGCGTATCAGAATAAAACCGTGGCCTACGACATCTTGTTTCACGCCGCCGCCGAGACCTTGCGCACGATTGCAGCAACTCCCAAGCATTTGGGCGCCGAGATCGGCTTTATCGTCCTGCTGCATACCTGGGGCCAGAATTTGCAGCATCACCCGCATGTGCATTGTGTTGTTCCGGGCGGCGGTTTAAGTGCCGGCGGCGAGCGCTGGATCGCCTGTCGTCCTGGCTTCTTTTTGCCTGTGCGAGTGCTTTCGCGGCTGTTTCGCCGGCTGTTTCTGGAGCAGTTACAGGCTGCCTTTGACGCCGGGCAGCTGCACTTTTTTAACGCACTGGAAGCACTGCAAAGTCCGGATGCCTTTGCCCGCTATCTGGCTCCAGTACGAAAGGTCAAGTGGGTGGTTTACGCTAAGCCACCATTTGGCGGCCCTCAGCAGGTTCTTCAGTATTTGGGGCGCTACACGCATCGGGTGGCTATAGCCAATCATCGTTTGATCGATTGCGTCGATGGCAAGGTCCGCTTTCACTGGAAGGATTACCGCCACGACTCGCGCCAGAAGGTGATGTGCCTAGATGTCGATGAATTCATTCGTCGCTTCCTATTGCATATTTTGCCCAGCGGGTTTCAGCGGATCCGGCATTACGGCCTTCTTGCCAATCGCTATCGCGCGGTTAAGCTGGCTCGCTGCCGGCAGTTACTCGCCGCCCCCGCTCCCGTCGTCAAACTCCCTGGTGCCCCGTTGGACTATCGCGACCGCTATGAACAACTCACCGGCAAATCGCTACGTGATTGCCCGAAGTGCGGTCATGGTCATATGATTTGTATCGAAACCTTCCTGCCGGGCACCCTGCCGCGCGGACCTCCGGAAGCGTGCTCATGAACGCCCCTATAAAAACACTGCTGATCGTTTCCGGAATAGACAAGCGGAGCGGTAGTCTTCCTTTGGTCAGAGCAGGCAAAGTCTGCGCTAATACGCTCATATTGTGGTTAGTTTGCCCATTAAATCATGCATTGCAGCCGCTCGATATCGGGATATGCTGTCAGAAATTAGTGCGCAGGCTTTGGCGGTATGCGTTTTCCCTCGGTCATGTTGCCTGCTTCGATAATGCCGCTCTAATTCAATCCCCATAGCACCACGGTCAGTGCGGCGGTTCAGTACAACAGGATTTTTAGTCTACCGGTCGCGGTGAGAGTCCTACACAGTATTCCTGCCCGGTGCACCACGACCGCCAGACTAAAATCCCTCTTCATTTATTTCAATTCAATTGGCCAATTTTATTTGGCATAGCCTTCGTTCTCTAATGCGGACAATGGCTCCATATCAACCAATGCATACATTGTCGGCCATGAACCATCCTTTTCTATCACACTTAACCACAACCGGATTAAACAATATCCGACTTCGCCCCCTAGTCATTTTTCAACCGGTACGG
>JBAVXA010000024.1:0-4762 GCA_049698095.1 Burkholderiales bacterium | reverse complement strand
CCTGTCGTGAAAACAGCATTTGCGTATGCGTAACCGGCAATATGATTCGGTCCGCCATGCCGGGAACCGCCGTTTCGATTACCGCGACGGTTCCGTCGTGGGGTGAGGGAATTCCAGGCGCTACCAGCCGTCCCAATCCGATAGGCCGGTCGCCTGCGATTACGCCGACCTCGAGTCGCGCCGGCGGAATCAGCGGTACCTGTCTGGTCCATGCAACCATCACCTGGCCCATGATGAAGCGCCCGGCGCGGCTGCGGGTTAACGTAGTCGGGACATGCGCCGGTTGATAAGGCGAACCGACCAGCACGGCGCGTTTGACGCGCGTATCGGGAAAATGCTGCAGCATTTGCATAATAAGCAAGCCGCCGAGGCTGTGCCCGACACAATAGACCTGCCTGTTTTCCAGTCTTGCCACGAAGTCGGCCAGCTCGCGCGCGCTGCTCGACAGCGTTCCCTTTACCGACGCGTAATTGAAACCGTAAACGTCGTAACCGGCATTGCGCAAATGGTTTTGCCATAGCCGCATATAAATCGCATGAAGGTACAAGCCATGCACCATAACCACTGCCGGTTTCATTGCATCGACTCCCAGATTTTCTCCAGCCGCTTGGCGCTCACCGGCAGCGGCGTTTTAAGCTCCTGCGCAAAAAGTGAGATCCGCAGCTCTTCCAGCATCCAGCGAAATTCTTCCAGCCGGGAGTCATGGTGATGTGCCTGATGGAACTTTTCCGCACGTTCCTCGTAGCGCCTGACGAGTCCGTTGATCACCGGCGCATGTTTGGCGTCACGCTCCGGATTACCGGGATATTTATTCAGCCGCAGCGAAATACCTTTAATGTAGCGCGGCAGATGTTGCAGCCGTTCCCATGGCGTCGCGCCAAAACAACCTTCGTATACCAGTTTGCAAAGCTGTGTTTTGCAATCCGCTACCGGCCGCGCCAGCGCCGCGCCGGCAGAATGGATTTTCGCACTGGCAGCAAAATACTCCCGCGCAATATCGTCAGCCATGCGCAGCAGGCCGGTGGACACTGCCGGCAAGCGCACGCGCGCACGCTGCTTCAGCTCGACAAATTCTGTTTCGCTGCGCGGCAAGGCGTCGTCGCCGAAAAAAGCGCGGTCGGTAATCGCATCAAGCAAATCCTGTTTCAGCGCATCCGGCGCAATCGTGCTGCGCAATTGCATTGCGAGCTGATTCAGATTACCTAAGGTCTTGTCGAGTTGTTTCATTTGCTCGCGCAGTTCAAAGCGCAGCAAGCGCGCGACGCCAGTGCGCATGGCGCGGTCTGCCGCGTCCGGCGAATCAAATAATTTTATAGACGCCGACTCACCCGCATCAATCAGCGCAGGGTAGCCGGTGAGTTTTTGGACGTTGCGGGTGAAATGAATTTCCCTGGGCAGGTCGCCGAAATCCCATGCCTTGATATTATCGCGCTCGATGCCCGGCTCGGCTTGGCCGAAAGTAAGTTGCGCCACTTCGCCTAATTGCGCGCGCAAAATTTTCAAGTCGCGGCCCATACCGAGCTCACGCCCTGCATCGTCGATAATTTTGAAATTCATTTGTAGGTGTTGCGGCGGCGTTTCGCCCTGCCACACATCGACTGCTACCGCTTCGCCGGTTTGCTTATGAATAAATTCGCGCAACGCCGTTTGCACATCCTGCTTGCCGATTTCGCATTGCTGCAAAAACGCCGTGACAAATTCCGGCACCGGCACCACCATGCGTCGAATGGTTTTCGGCAGCGCCTTCAAATACCAAGAGAGTTTTTCGCGCAGCAAACCGGGCACTAACCAATCACTTTGTAACTCATTGATTTGATTTAGCAAATGTAGCGGTGCTGTGAACGTAACGCCGTCAAGAATATGGCTTGGCTCAAAGCGATAAGTCAGCGGCAGCTTCACATTACCGAGCATCATCGTGTCAGGAAATTGTTCTTCCGTGATATGCGTCGCCGCATGGCGCATCAAGTATTCGCGCGTGAGAAACAAAATTTGCGGATTATTTTTTTCTGCTTCTTTACGCCATGCTTCAAAACCCGCACCGTTGACGATGTCTTTTGGAACAATGGCATCATAAAAACCGAACAGCGTTTCGTCATCTATCAGCACATCCTGTCGCCGCGCTTTATGTTCGAGCTCTTCAACTTCCTCGATGAGTTGGCTATTGTGATCAAAAAACCCTGCGCGTGTTTCATATTCCTGCGCGACCAAAGCCTGACGAATAAAAATTTCGCGTGATTGCGTCGGATCAACCGCGCCGAAATGAATACGGCGCTTTAGCGTGACGGTAAGCCCGTATAAAGTCACCCGCTCGTAAGCAGAAACCTGTGCGGTGGATTTTTCCCAATGCGGGTCGAAGTAGTGGCGCTTGACCAAATGTTGCGCGGCGGCCTCGATCCATTCCAGTTCGATTTTTGCCACCGTGCGAGCGTACACGCGATTGGTTTCCTGCAATTCGGCTGCGATCACCCATTTATATTTCTGCTTGCGCAAACCGGAGCCGGAAGAAATCACGAATTTTATTTCACGCGCGCCTTGATAAGTGTCGCCTTCCAGATCGCGGCAACCGATATTGCCAAGTAAGCCGGTCAACAATGCGCGATGGATTTGCTCATAGGTCGCCGCTTTATCTGACAGGCGCATGCCCATCTCGATCACTTGCGCGTGAAGCTGGGTGTAAATTTCGCGCCATTCGCGCATTCTGAAATGCGATAAAAAATTCCCATGGCACAAATCGATCAATTTGCGATTGGATTTTTTGTGTTCCAGCGCGTCTTCAAAAAAATGCCACAGCTTGAGCAAGCCGCTGAAGTCGGATTTTTCGTCAAGAAATTTTTCGTGTGCGCGCGCAGCGGCATCTTGTTTATCCAGCGGGCGATCGCGCGGATCTTGCACCGACAGCGCGGCGGTGATTACTAAAATCTCGGACAAACATTGATATTCCTGCGCGGCGAGCAACATGCGGCCGACGCGCGGATCAATCGGCAAACGCGCAAGCTGCTTGCCCAACGGGGTGAGTGCACGCTGTTCATCGACTGCATTTAATTCCGCCAATAATAAATAACCGTCGGTAATCGCGCGCGAAGTCGGGGCATCGATGAGGGGAAAATCTTCCACATCGCCCAGATTGAGCGCGGCCATTTTCAAAATCACGCTGGCCAATGAAGTGCGCAAAATTTCCGGCGGCGTGAACGCTTCGCGCGCGTTGAAATCTTCTTCGGAATACAGCCGAATCGCCACGCCATTCGCTACACGACCGCAACGACCGGAACGCTGCTTCGCCGCCGCCTGAGAAATATTTTCTACTTGCAGCATATCGACTTTGTTGCGCACGCTATAACGCAGCAGGCGTGCATGGCCGGTGTCGATCACATAACGGATTCCCGGCACAGTGAGCGAGGTTTCTGCTACGTTGGTCGAGAGCACTATTCGCCGCGCGCCAGAGGGTTTGAAAATGCGATCCTGCTCCGCTGCGGATAGCCGCGCGAACAGCGGCAGAATTTCCACACCGGGCGGATGATGTTTGCGCAAGGCTTCGGCCGCCTCGCGAATCTCACGCTCGCCCGGCAGGAACACCAGCACGTCGCCGGAATTCCCCAGCGACCATAATTCGTCCACTGCCGACAAAATGCCGCTGTTGATATCACCTTCGTCTTCTTCGTCGTTTTTTTCCAGCGGGCGATAACGCACTTCGACCGGATACAAACGACCCGACACTTCGATCACCGGCGCGTTATTGAAATGCTTGGAGAAACGATCCGCGTCGATGGTGGCCGAGGTGATAATGATTTTCAAATCCGGCCGCCGCCCTGCCAGTTGCTTGACATAGCCGAGCAGGAAATCAATATTGAGACTGCGCTCGTGCGCCTCGTCGATGATGATAGTGTCGTAGGCGGCGAGATCGCGGTCGCTATGCGTTTCCGCCAGCAGGATGCCATCAGTCATGACTTTAATATACGAGTCGGGCCGCGTCTTGTCGGTGAAACGCACTTTGTAGCCGACCGCCTGGCCCATTTCACTGTTCAATTCTTCGGCCAAGCGAGTCGCGACACTGCGCGCGGCGATGCGGCGCGGCTGGGTGCAACCGATATAACCTGCCGTCCCGCGTTTCAACTCCAGGCAAATTTTCGGAATCTGCGTCGTCTTGCCCGAGCCGGTTTCGCCGCAAATAATTACGATTTGATTTTTTGTGATGGCTTCGGCGATGCGCTGTTTTTGTTCATTGATCGGCAAGGCCAAATCAAATTCCGGGCGCGGCAGATTGAACGCGCGCAGGGAGCGACGTTGCACCGAGGTTTCTATCTGCGTCGAGAGGCGCGCGAGCTGCGCATCGTTCGGAGGTTTATTCGCACGCAGCAATGAATCAACACGACGCAACTCCGCCGACAGCTTGCGTTGGTCGGCTGCCATGGTGAGCGGCAATTGCGCGTAAAGATTTTTCAAAGGAGAAGGAGTGGCTGTGCGTTGCATAGCGCGCCATTTTACCGCTATTGAAGAGAGGAAGAAGAGGTGCTTTGCCGAGGAAAATACTACTTCAACTGAATTATTATAAGTATTTGATTTAATTGATGTTTTTATCAATCGCCAGACGCGATTTCCTGCTGCAAGTATTTCGGTAACTTGCGCACAATGAGCTTATGCGCCGTGCGTAACAATTCTTTCGCTTCCGCCTGGCTCAACGCTTTATCTTCTACCACCGCCACCCATTTGGCGCGCGCAAGGTACGGCGCGGGAATAATCCCTTTGCGATCGGTCAATTCAAGAA
>JBAVXA010000023.1:0-7465 GCA_049698095.1 Burkholderiales bacterium | reverse complement strand
TCACCAACTCAGCGAAGGATTCGAGTTGTTCATGAATCGGCGTGAAATCGCGCTCCATCGCCGCATCAAATTTCCAGCCGCCGAACATCGGCACATTACGCTCAGGCCAATGGATTTGATATACATCGACATAATCTGTTTGAAGCCTCTTCAGGCTGCCGTCAATGGCAAGATTGATGTTCTGCCTGTCCAGCTTCACTGCACCGTTGCGAATCCACGGGAAGCCACGCGCCGGGCCGGTAATTTTTGTGGCGATAATCGTTTTGTCGCGCGGCTGCTTTTTCAGCCATGTGCCGATATATTGCTCGGTGCGGCCTTGCGTCTCCGCTTTGCCGGGGACCGGATACATTTCCGCGCAATCGATAAAATTTATCCCCTGCGAAATCGCATAGTCCAGTTGCTGGTGCGCTTCCGCTTCCGTATTCTGCTGGCCGAAAGTCATGGTGCCGAGGCAGACTTCCGATACGCTCAAGTTGCTGGTGCCAAGTTGTTTGTATTTCATTTTTCCTCGCTGCCTGTGTCGACGTTGGTTTATTATCCCATAGTTTCCTGGCGCCATAATGCCCGGCCATCGGTTAAACTGTCGCATTGAATCGAGGAGAATTACCATGCCGTTATCTGAATTTGAAAATATGGAAGCGTTGCGTCCGTTGATTGGGAAGAAAGTCGCCGTCAGCGACTGGTTCACTATCACGCAGGAACGCATTAATCAATTTGCCGATGCGACCGGCGATCACCAATGGATTCACGTCGATGTTGAACGTGCGGCGCGGGAATCACCATACAAGACGACCATCGCCCACGGCTTCCTTACGCTGTCGCTACTGGCCGGAATCGCGATTCAAACCATCAAAATCAAAAGCGTCAAAATGGGCGTGAACTACGGATTCAACCGGGTGCGCTTTACCGACGCCGTCCCTGCCGGTGCGAGAATACGCGCGCATTTTGTGCTGAAAAGCATGGAAGAAATGCCGACGGACAATGGGTCCCAGACGGTATGGGATGTCACCGTCGAGCGCGAGGGATCAACTAAACCGGTATTGGTGGCGGAATGGCTGGGACGGAGATACGAATAGGTTTTGATTTGACGGAAACATTGTAGCGTCATTATTCTGCAATGAAAAAGCGACATGCACAGTTCGAGCCTGCAGCATACTCGGCGGTTTTCAAGACCCAGGCGAAATAATTGACTGCATTAATATCCGCACGACTTTCAGCCCGCTCTAAAATTTTCGCGCAGTGGCTTTACACTTCGAAAATCTGTCCCTTAACCGGCAGCACGACATTCTTCCAGTGCAACACTTCGCGTATCTTGTCGGCGAAAATGTCGCGAATCGTACTCTCGCCGTGGACAATGTAAGTTTTTTTCGGCGCCGCCTTGAATTGCCCCAGCCAGTTCAACAGCGCAGCCTGATCGGCATGCGCCGATAACCCGCCGATGGTGTACATGCGCGCGCGCACGGGGACTTCCTCGCCGAAAATCATGGCGACCTTCTCGCCGTCAACCAGTTTTCGGCCTAATGTCCCTTCGGCCTGAAAGCCGGTAAATATCACGCTGCATTCGGGTCGTGGCAGGTTGTAACGCAAATGATGCTTAATGCGCCCGGCATCGCACATGCCGCTAGCAGCAATGATTATCGCCCCGCGTTTGATTTTGTTCAGCGCCATCGAGTCCTCCACCGACTCGGTGAATTTTATGTGAATCCTGTCGGGATTGGCCTCCTGCCATTTATACAGCGTATGTGATTCGTCATCCAGAGTCGCGCGGTATTTCAGCGTGATCTGCGTCGCTTTGTATGCCATCGGGGAATCGACATAGACGTTCAGGTCATGCAATAAATTTCGCCGCGTCAGGTCCGTCAGTTCATGCAGCACTTCCTGCGTGCGGCCGACGGCGAAGGCCGGAATGACGACGTTGCCGCCATTTTTGAAAGTATTCTTGATTGCATCGACCAGCTCGCGCTCGGTGTCCGGCAGCACTTTATGCAGACGGTTACCGTACGTGGATTCAGTCAGCAGAACATCCGTTTCCGTAATCGATGTCGGGTCGTGCATGATAGGGCGGCCAGGTTGACCGATATCGCCGGAAAATACGATCTTTTTGGTCGCGCCGTTTTCAGTGACCCAGCATTCTATGATGGCGGAGCCGAGAATGTGTCCCGCATCGCGAAAGCGGCAACGTAAACCGGCGTGCGGATTTACATCGACATCGTATTTCACCGGCCGCAGTTGCTTCAGGCATTGCTCGGCCTGATCCGTCGTATACAGCGGAACCGACGGTTTGCCGTTGCGGTGGTTGCGCTTGCGATTGTCCCGTTCCGCCTCGCCCTCCTGGATATGCGCGCTGTCGAGCAGCATGACGCCAAGCAAATCGCAGGTGGCATCGGTCGCATATATCGGCCCTTTGAATCCGAGCGCGCATAGCCGCGGCAGCAAGCCGGAATGGTCAATGTGCGCGTGTGTGAGCAGAACAAAATCCAGCGCTACGACATCGAACTTCAGCGCACTGAGGTTTTTTTCATCCGCTTCCCGCCCGCCCTGAAACATGCCGCAGTCGACCATGAACTTCACGCCCCCGGATTCGACGGTATAACTGGATCCGGTCACTTCACCCGCGGCGCCCATAAATTGCAGCTGCATATATTTTCCTTGACTGAGGCCCAAAAAATTTTGTTTGTCCGGCGAGCTGATCCCTATTGCGGCCAGCTAGGTCTTGTTGCTGCTGCTCCAGCGCTTGAGCAGGAGCGAATTGCTCACCACGGACACCGAACTCATCGCCATTGCAGCGCCGGCAATGATGGGATTCAGCATGCCGAATGCGGCCAGCGGAATACCCAACACGTTATAAAAAAATGCGAAAAACAAATTCTGGCGGATTTTTGACAGCGTGGCGCGCGACAAGGAAATGGCATCGACCACGCTGAGCATGTCGCTGCGCATCAGCGTGATATCTGCCGCTTCCATCGCCACGTCGGTGCCGGTGGCCATGGCGAAACTGACATCCGCTGCTGCCAGCGCCGGCGCGTCATTAATGCCATCGCCCACCATGCCGACGACATTATTTAACTCCTTGATTTTATTTAGTTTATTTACTTTGTCGTGCGGCAGCACCGCGGCATGGAAATGCTCGATGCCGACCTGCTTTGCGATGCTGGCGGCAGTCTGCTGGTTGTCGCCGGTAATCATCACCACATCGATATTCATATTGCGCAATTTCTCCACCGCCAGCTTTGTCGTCGCGCGCAGCCGGTCTGCAATGGCGATAAATCCGAGCAATTTTTTTTCGTCGGCGACCGCGATGACCGTCTTGCCTTGCGCGAGCAGCGGCGCCATCAGCGCATCATCAACGGCAACGCCTCGGCCGGCGATAAATTGCGGTGAACCCAGCCAGATATTTTTCGTCTCTGCCGCAAATTCCACCATTCCTCGCACACCCTGACCGGTGAACGATTCAAAAGCGGTCATTGGCCATGCGGCTACGTGCAAATTTTTTGCATATTCATTGACAGCGCGGGCGAGCGGATGCTCCGACCCCTGTTCCAATGCGGACGCGATGGCAATCAGCCCGGTTACGCTGATGCCGTCCATCGGCAATACATCGGTCACAGCGGGCTTGCCTTCGGTGAGCGTGCCGGTTTTGTCCACGACGAGGGTGCGAATTTTTTCCGCCTGCTCCAGCGCCGCGGCGTTGCGCACAAGCACACCTTCCTGCGCGCCGCGCCCAGTGCCAACCATAATGGCCGTCGGCGTGGCAAGGCCCAAAGCACAAGGGCAGGCAATCACCAGCACGGCAACCGCGTTGACCAATGCCTGGGTAAAATCGCCCGCCACCAGCCACCAGGCAGCAAAGGTAATCAGCGCGATGACCACCACCACCGGGACGAAAATTCCGGAAACCCTGTCGGCGAGGCGCTGGATCGGCGCTTTACTGCCCTGCGCTTCGCCAACCAGACGGATGATGCCTGCCAGGACAGTTTGCTTGCCGATGCCCGTTGCGCGACATTGCAGCAAGCCTTGCTGGTTGAGCGTCGCGGCGAATACTTTCGTGCCCGTCGTTTTCGCGACCGGCAGGCTCTCGCCGGTCAGCATCGATTCGTTAACACTCGATTCGCCCGACAGCACCATGCCGTCGACCGGCACACTTTCGCCGGGACGTACCACAAAAATATCGCCGCGCTGGACCGTCGCAACGTCGACCTCGACGATTTCATCGCCGCGTTGTATGCGCGCGGTTTTCGGTTGCAGCTTGATCAGCGCCTCGATCGCCGCCGAGGTACGCGTCTTGGCGCGGGCCTCGAGCAATTTACCCATGAGTATCAGCGTAATAATGGTCGCGCTGGATTCGAAATATACATGCGGCCCCGGCAGCCAGCCCAGCAGCACCGCCACACTGTAAAAGTAGGCCATGCTGGTACCAAGCGCGATGAGCACATCCATGTTTGCCGCGCCGCCGCGCAAGGCGTGCCATGCGCCGATATAGAATCGGCGGCCAATCCAGAATTGCACCGGAGTCGCCAGCGCAAATTGCCACCATGGCGGTAACATCAGCCAGTGCGCCCCGCCGAACATCGCCACCATCTGCAGCACCAGCGGCAAGGTCAGCGCGACGCTGATCCAAAAACGTTTCAACTCAACCTGGTATTCGGCCGCCTTGCGCGCTTTTTCGACTTCGCGCGATCCGTCGACGATTTCGCTGGCGTCATAACCGGCACGGCGCACCGCTTCGACGGCGGACTGCGCATCGGTGCCGCTGACCCGCGCAGTTTCGCTGGCAAAATTGACCGCTGCCTGTACACCCGGCATTTTGTTCAATACTTTTTCGATGCGTTGTGAGCACGCGGAGCAGGTCATGCCGGTGATTTGCAGATCGATCACCGGCATGCTGGTGGAAACTTCGTCGGGAGTGCTGCTTGGCGCAAGGCCAGTTGACATCAGGGCATTGCCTATTGTGCTGATGGTTATTTTTTCTTTGCCTTGGGCTTGGCTTTGGGTTTTGCCGGCGCCTTGGGCTTGGCGGCCGCGGCGGTTTCCGATTTCGGCATCGCCGCTCTCATTTTTTCCGTCTTTTGATCCATTGCTTCCGACAGGCCGATCAGGATGCCGCTCGCCAGAGTGGAAAAATTATGGCTGAAAGTCTCCGCTGCCTTCAGGCCGGCCATACGAGTTTCGTGCATGGTCATATTCATGCGGTTGGTAAAATCTTCCAGCGTATCCATTGCATCGTGGCCGGCATCGGTTCCGGCGAGCTTGAAATGTTTCAACACATCGCCCCACGCGGACTTCATCTGCACACCGCTTCCAGCGGAAGCTTTTTTTACCGTCGAGAAGAATTCGTCTTCCAGCCGCTTCATTTCATGCATCGCGGTTTTGACATGGGTATCGGTAAACTCTTTCCCCTGGGAATTGAACTGCTCCAAAGCCAGACGGCTGGCCTGCACGGCCTTGCGCAACGCGTCGTCCATGCCGTGCATCGCATCGGTCAGCGCTTTCTCAGTATTGATTTTCGGCGAAGCAGCCCCCAAGGTGACGCCTTCAGTCACGCTGTGCAACACCGACTTGATTTGCTCAAGATTCAGTTCGCGCGTCTTGAATGCTTTCAACGTGATGTCGCGTACCGACTCGCGCAGGTTTTCGCTGTGCTTGACGGTCTCGCTGGTTAATTGTTTGAGCATTGTGTCGGCATCGACGAGAATGGATTTTGCCATGATATTTTCCTTGTTGAGTAAAGTGGGACTGGGTGAATTAAAGCATAGTCTATTTTAACGGTTTTTGACGTGCGTCAAACAAAAATCATGGGTTAAGCCCCTACTCGTTCGCCACCCCGTGCGGCACATGCCCGGTCGCCACATGTTTCGAGGTGGATTCGCAATTGGCATGTTGGTCGTCGAAAAAGATATCTGCCCCGAAAGCGCGCAGGAATTCGCCCTTCTCCAGCCCGCCGAGGAACATCATTTCGTCAATGCGGATGTTCCAGGCACGCAGCGTGCGGATCACCCGCTCGTGCGCCGGCGCGCCGCGTGCCGTGACCAGCGCCGTGCGGATGGGCGATTTTTCCAACGGGTAATCCGACTGGATCCGGTGCAAAGCGGCGAGGAAATTTTTGAACGGCCCGCCTGACAACGGTTGTTTCGCGGCATCGGTTTCCGTGGCGTTGAACGCGGCAAGGCCCTCTTTGCGATAAACCCGCTCGGCCTCATCGGAAAACAGCACCGCGTCGCCGTCGAAGGCAATGCGCAACTGCGCCGAGGTATTGGCCCCGACACTGCCGGGGTAAATCGTCGCCGCGGCGAAGCCTGCTTCAAGCGATTGCCGCACATCCTCCGGATCGGCAGATAAAAACAGATTGGTGCCATATGCCGATACATAGGGATAGGGGCTTTCGCCGCGTGTGAAGGCGGCCCGCGTCACGTCAAGCTTGTAATGGCGGATGGAGTTCATCACGCGCAACCCGGTGTCCGCGCTGTTGCGCGACAGCAGCACCACTTCCACGTGCGGATGCTTTGCGCCGCCCCGGTTCAAAGCCAGAAGTTTTTTCACCAGCGGAAATGCGACGCCCGGCTGCAGCACTTCTTCCTCGTGATCGATCTGGTATTGGTGATAGGCGCTCTCACCTTGCTCCTGAAACACGCGATGGCTGTCATCCAGATTGAACAGGGCTCGGGATGAAATCGCCACTACCAGTTTGTCGTCGATTTTTGCGGACATGCGGGATATATGGGGCTTCAGCGTAAAAAATCAATTAAAACATCGAGAACCTGATCCGGTTTTTCGTTCATCAGCGAATGGCCGCTACCGGCGATGAGCATCTTTTTTGCTCCGGGAATGGCATCGACCAGATTTTGCGCCGATCGAGGCGGAGTCATTACGTCGGCATTCCCGCTGATGACCAGCGTTGGACACGCAACCCGCGCCGCGCGTTCCAGCCCCGCCTGATAGGCGTTGCAGGCGGAAAGGTCAGTATAAATCACATCGGCCGCGTTGCGTTCCAGCACGCGCATACTCGCGCCGCTCATCCACATGCCGGGCATCGGGTTGGCGTTGATTTGCGCCGCCGGGCTCAGCCCCCACACGTTCAGCATATCCATGGCAGAATGATCGTTGGCTTTCGCCGCGGACAGCAACTGCTCCGACACCGGCATCGGAAACGCCGTACCAAGCAGCGCGAGTTTGCTCACCCGTTGCGGGTGCGCGCCCGCCGCCTGTAGCGACGCGAGCGAACCCATGCTGTGCCCGACCAGCGCAGCCTGTTTAATTGTCAAAGCATCGAGCAGCGCAATAATCCACTCGCCCATTGCCTCGATGCTTTTCAGCGGCGCGCCCGAAGACATTGCGTGACCAGGCAAATCGAGCGCCAGCACGTTGTAGCCGTGATGCGCAAAGTAGCGGCTCTGCAATTGCCAGACGCCGTGATAGGAACCCGCGCCGTGCACGAATACCAATGAGGGCAGCGCGGCGTCGAATGCTT
>JBAVXA010000022.1:0-8716 GCA_049698095.1 Burkholderiales bacterium | reverse complement strand
AAATCCTTTTTTCACTTGCAGCCATTTCTATCCTGGCGGCAAATTCCGTGTTGGCTGAGGGCAATGCCGAAGCCGGCAAACAGAAAACCCAGCTCTGCGTCGCCTGCCACGGTGCCGACGGCAACAGCGCAACCGGCGATTTCCCCAAGCTGGCCGGACAGAATGCCGATTACCTGGCGGCGGCGCTGAAACAATACAAAAGCGGCAAACGCAAAAACCAGATCATGGCCGGTTTCGCGACGGGTTTGAGTGACGAAGATATGGAAAATCTGGCCGCGTATTTCGCCAGCCAAAAAGGCCTGGAATTGAAGTACTAGAGCTTGGCGAACGTTTTCAAATAAAAAAAGCAGCTGAGGCTGCTTTTTTTATTTTTGCGCCGCGTTCGCGAGACAGTCCAGATATAGCGAGCTATCGGGCGCGCTTCCCGATCGTTGTGCCTGCCACAGCGTTTCTGCCAGACAATCCATGATACGGTGTTTCGCGTCGTGTTCTGAACCCAGACGCTTGTGCAGCGTTTCGAGCGCGGCGTAAATCCCCGGCGGCTGGTTGACGGAAAGCTGTTCTTCGATCGCGATGTGCATCGCCAGGTGCAAAAACGGATTGGTCTCGCCGAATTCAGGCAGATAATCCCGCTCCTGATATTTTTCCGCCTGCGACAACGCTGCATGATATTCCGGATGTAACAATATGGCCTTTAACGCAATACTTTCTATTTCAGTAAGTAATTGATTATTTTGATATTTTTTCCATACAGTAAACTGAAACTCGCGTGCTTCGCGACGTGATGGGCTAAACATGGTCAGCCCCCTTCCTTCGCCTTGAATTCGCACAATTCCCGGATTATGCAGGTTTCGCATAACGGTTTGCGCGCACGGCAGGTGTAACGTCCGTGCAGAATCAACCAGTGGTGCGCGTCCTGCTTGAATTCATCAGCGACAAATCTCATCAACCGATTCTCCACCTCGCGCACATTTTTCCCCGGGGCAATGCCGGTGCGATTGGCAACGCGGAAGATGTGCGTATCGACCGCGATGGTCGGCGCGCCGAACGCGGTATTCAGAACCACATTGGCGGTCTTGCGCCCCACGCCCGGCAACGCCTCCAGTGCTTCGCGCGTCCGCGGCACCTGGCCCTGATGCTGCTCGGCCAGAATCCTGCAGGTCGCCATGATATGGCGCGCTTTGGCACGGAACAGCCCGATGGTCCTGATGTAGGTGATAAGTTTTTTTTCGCCAAGGCGCAGGATTTTTTCCGGCGTGTTCGCCGCTTTGAATAATTTCTGCGTCGCCAGGTTGACGCTCACATCGGTCGCCTGCGCGGAGAGAATCACCGAGACCAGTAATTCGAACGGCGACGCATGGCTCAGCTCGGTCGTCGGTTTGGGGTTTTGCGCGCGCAGGCGGCTGAAGATTTCGTGGCGCTTCTGCGGATTCATTGGCGTCTAATGCACGAACAGGATCAACACGCCGATCAGGGCAAACAGCGCGGATGCGATATAGCGCATGATATGCAGCGGAACCTTTTTCACCAACGCCTCTCCCAGCAGCACCGCGGGAACGTTGGCGATCATCATGCCGATGGTGGTGCCCATCACCACCGCGAGCAGGTTCTTATATTGCGCGGCCAGTGCGACGGTGGCGAGCTGCGTCTTGTCGCCCATTTCGGCCATAAAAAACAGCAGCGTCGTGGTCGTGAAGACGCCTGCCTTGCCCATGTGGGTCTTCGTGTCGTCGAATTTGTCCGGCACCAGCGCCCACACGGCAAAAGCAAAAAACGACGCGGCGAGAGCCCAGTGCAATATCGCCGGGCTCAGGAGAGAGGCAAGCCAGTTGCCCGCGCTTGCCGCGATAAAATGGTTGAGTAACGTGGCGAAAAAGATACCGGCAATAATTGGCCATGGTTGTTTCGGGAATCGCGCTGCCAGCACGAACGACAGTAACTGGGTCTTGTCGCCGATCTCGGCGACTGCAACCAACAGGGTTGAAGTAATAAATGCTTCCAAAATTTTCCTTTATGGATTGATTTTTTTTGTTGCGTTTTGCCGCGCGCGCGCGCGCTGCTGCGCGGCTTCGATTGCGGCGGATTTCTTCTGCGCAGGATCGGGATGGCTTTTTTGCTGATTCAGTCTTGACGATTTCAGCGCCAGGCGCTGGGCTTTTTCGGTCCTGTCGCGCTGAACGCGCGCCAGGTGAAAGTTTCGCCGGCGTCGCCACAATTCTGGCCTCGCCAGCGCTTCTTCAGCGCTGGCAGGTGGGCGCATCACAATACAGTCAACCGGGCAGGGCGAGAGGCATAGTTCACAGCCGGTGCATTCACTGCCGATGACCGTGTGCATTTGTTTGCTCGCGCCGACAATGGCATCGACCGGGCAGGCCTTGATGCACAGGGTACAGCCGATGCAGATATTTTCGTCGATCGTCGCGATGGCGCGCGGCTTGGTTATGCCAAAGCGTAAATCCAGCGGCTTGCTTTCCCGTTTCAATAAACCGGCAAGCGCGACGATGACGGCAGCGCCGCCGGGCGGGCATTGGTTAATGTCGGCACGGCCGTCGGCAACCGCGACCGCATACGGCGCGCATCCATCGTAGCCGCATTGCGTGCATTGGGTTTGCGGCAGCAGCAAGTCGATATTTTGAGCGAGGGAAACCACTGCGGAGCGGGAGTCAATATTCAACCGACGATGCCCAGCAACTCGCCCTGCGCGATGAAGCGGTTAGGCTGGCCGACGATCATCCGGCCGAAATCTTCGAGCACGGATTCACCAAACGTCGGGGCGTAAAATGCCAGCGTCGCCGTTTCAAAGCGTTCGAAATTTTTCAGTTTGAAAATCAATCGTGCATGGTCATAGTCGCCCGTGATCGAGGCGTCAGCGTTGACCGCGACGGGAACGGTAAATTCGGTCCAGCGCATTTTGCCGTCGTCACTGCGCACATCGTCGCGCTGAAATTTCAGATTATGCCGCCAGAACAAATCTTCGCATTGGTCAATTTGTTGCGGCATGTCCTTTTTGATCATGAATATCCGGGGCGAATAATGCTTGAACTGGAAAGTGACATTGTCGAGCACTTCACCATCATTGAATTTTCTCTTGCGATAATCGGCAAAAAAATCCTGCAGTATCAGGGCGTCGAATTTACCGACGCCGTGCAATTCAAAGGTGTGCGTGTTCGGCGGTTTGATGATCTCCAGTTGTTTTGCCAGATCATTCAGGTAGGTAAACGTCTGGCGCATGCGCGCGTCAACCATTTCCGCATTGGCGGTCAAGCGGGAATGCTGGGCGTCTTTTTCCTTGAGAAGAGAATCAGCCTGAGATTTGAGTTCGTCGAGAAAGCCCATGTTTTTTCATCGGGGTTGTTGCGAAATACAATGATAAACGAATCCGCCCGCTAGCGGGAAGCGCTTATTTGTGTACGCTATCCGGCATCAGGTAACTGCGCGGACCGGGGACCCATGCGCAGCAGAATGGACCTTTGCATTTTTCAATACATTGCACCTGATAGCCGATTGGCGGCGGTCCAGCCAGCGGCGCAAACGGGTTGAGCGCGCTGTGCAGTTTTTGTTCGACGGTTTTCTTTTTCTTCGGCAGGTCTTCCGGGTCGTAAGCGCCCTCGATGATAATTTTTTCCATTTCCTCGATCGGTGATTCCGTCGCCTCGAGATTCTTTTTGATGATATTGGTGATGCGGCGATCCTTCTCTTCGCCGGGCGTGGGCGCATTGGTTTGCGCGTATACACTGAGCGTTGCGGCCACGCCCGCGGCACCGATCAATAGGCTTCTGCAGCGTGTTTTATGCGATAAGAACATGTATTTAACTTAACAAAGCGCGTCGCCTACCTGCTTTACCAATTGCGGTCCGCGATAAATCAGTCCGCTGTAAATCTGTACCAGCGAGGCCCCTGCATCGATTTTTTTCTGCGCATCCTGCGCGGAGAAAATTCCGCCGACGCCGATGATTGCAACGTGGGTAGGCAGATATCTGGATAATTCGCGAATCACGGCCGTGGATTTCTCCATTACTGGTGCGCCGGACAAGCCGCCTGCTTCATTGCCGTGGCGCAAATTTTGCACGCCATCGCGGCCAAGCGTGGTGTTGGTGGCAATGACCGCGTCAATGCCGAATTCGACCAGTAGTGCCGCGATTTGTTCGATCTGTTGCGGCGTCAAATCCGGCGCAATTTTCAACGCCAGGGGGATTCTTTTACCGTGCAGCCGCGTAAGCTGCTCGCGTTCCAGCGCGAGCGCGCGTAACAAATCCTCCAGTGCGTCGCCCTGTTGCAACTGGCGCAGGTTTTTCGTGTTGGGCGAGGAGATATTCACCGTGATATAGCTGGCGTGGACATACACCTTGCGCAGGCAGCGCAAATAGTCCTCAGCCGCCCGCTCGATCGGCGTGTCGGCATTCTTGCCGATGTTTATGCCGAGAATGCCCTTGAATTTCGCGCGTTGCACATTGGCGACGAGCTTTTCCACACCGTCGTTATTGAAGCCCATGCGATTGATGATAGCGTTCGCTTCGGCGAGGCGGAACATGCGCGGCTGCGGGTTGCCCGGCTGCGGGTGCGGAGTAACGGTGCCGATTTCGAGGTGGCCGAACCCCATCGCCGCGAGCGCGTCGATATAGTCGCCGTTTTTATCCAGCCCCGCAGCGAGGCCGACGCGATTGGGAAAGCTGAGCCCCATGACCTGTACCGGTTTCTTCGCAATGCGGTTCGAATACAGTCCGGCGAGACCGAGGCGCTCGATTCGCTTCAGCGCATTCAACGACAGATCATGCGCGGTTTCCGCATCGAGGCAAAAAAGCAGGGGGCGCAGCAGGGAATAAATCATTTTTTCATTGCAGAACTTGTGTTCCGCAAATTATTTTTGGCGGCAAGCGGTTAGGCTTCAGTCTACAGCCAGGGTTGTTTCCAACGCCGTCCACTCGCCATTCTGCAATCCTTCCAGCGGGCGGAAGTTGGTCTTGTAATTCATTTTGCGGCTTTGCTCGATCCAGTAGCCGAGATAAATATAATCGAGATTCAGGCGACGCGCTTCCTCGATTTGCCACAGCACGTTGTAGGTGCCGTAGCTGGCGCGGGGATCGCTGTTATCGAAGAACGTGTAGACCGATGACAGTCCGTCGTCGAGCTCGTCGACTATGCTGACCATGCGTAGCACGCCGTTTTCGCGGAATTCAACCTGGTAGGACGATACGTTACTCTGCAATAAAAAGTGGCTGTATTGCTCGCGGCTGTCCTTGTCCATGCCGCCGCCGGGGTGGCGCGACGCCTGATAATGGCGGTACAGCGCGTAATGTTCGGGATGGAATTTCAGGTCCATCATGTGCGCCGTGAGGTTGGCATGCTGCTTCCACGCGCGCCGTTGCGAGCGCGACGGTGCAAACTGATCGACAATCACGCGTACTGGAACACACGCATTGCAGTGATCGCAATATGGGCGGTAGGTGAATGCGCCGCTGCGGCGGAAGCCGGCGTTGACCAGCGCGCTGTAAACGCGCGTGTCGATGAGATAGCTCGGGGTCGCGACCTGCGAGCGCGCCAGTTTGCCGGGCAAATAACTGCACGGATACGGCGCCGTGGCGTAAAACTGCAATTCAACAAACGGAATATCGTTCATTTTCGACATGGATTTTTTCTCGCTGATTCCATGGCAATCAGTTTACACCAGAAGGCGTTTCCACTCGCACCAGCACATCGGACCATTTCTTTGCTGCCCCGGGTTTGTTACATAACTTATTGATTATATTCATAAATTTGTTGCGCGGAATTTCACGCGCGCCGAGTGAGGCGAGATGCGCGGTACTCATCTGGCAATCGATCAAACCGAAGTCCTGCTCGATCAAATGTTGCACCAGATGCGCCAGCGCAATTTTCGAAGCATCGGTCCGGCGCGCGAACATTGACTCGCCGAAAAACATTTTTCCGATCGCCACGCCGTACAGCCCGCCCGCCAGCCGGCCGTCCACCCAAGTCTCGACACTGTGTGCATAACCGAGTTCGTGCAATGCATAGTATGCCGCGACCATGTCGGGTGAAATCCATGTGCCGGCGGATTCGCCGCGCGGCTCGGAGCACGCCAGCATGACCTCGCGAAATGCGCTATCGAAGCGCAAAACATAGTCCTTGTTGCGCAGGCTTTTCGCCAGCGAGCGCGAAATCTTGAATTCCTGCGGCGCCAGCACCATGCGCGGATCCGGGCTCCACCACAGGATCGGCTGTCCTTCCGAATACCAGGGGAAAATGCCGTGCGAATAAGCGTCGATCAAACGTTTGGGCGATAAATCCGCGCCGGCGGCGAGCAGACCGTTGGGCGTTTGCAGCGCAGAATCGACCGGCGGGAAGGGGGAGTTTTGCTTAAGCCAGGGAATCACAGCATCATCAGCACTGGATTTGCTGTTTGCAGAAGTTAGTCAATTCGGTGACGGTGGCGGACGCGACGGTCTTTTGCGCCTTGCCGCCGTGCTCCATGCCGAGCTTGAATTCGAATTTGCGAAAAAATTCGTTAAACATTTCGCCGCCGAAAGTGCCGACGGCGACCAGGCCGTCGCTGGCTGCGTCATGCTCGAGCAGAATGGCCGCCAGCGGCTGTTGCGCCGGGCCGTTAATGACTTTGGCGCCGGCAGCCGGGTCGTATTCGCTATGCTCGGAACAGCAATGAATAATGTTTTCGCGCGACGCGCGCTCGGACTTCTTGTCGCGAAAACTGATGAAAGTCAATTGCCGGGTCGGGTAGTTCAATCGATGCGCGCAAATTGCCGAATACGCGACGACGGATTTTTGTGCGCCCACGCCGCCTTTCCACAGATAGGTTTTGCCATCCGCGGTCTTGAGTTCGATGTTTTCCTGCGTCGGCCTGCCGAGATTGAGCAGAAAGCACGGCGTGCCCTGAAACGGATAATGAAATATATAGTTGGTATTGGCCTTGAGTGCTGCAGCCTTGATCGGTTTGCCGAATTCGTCCAGCAGCCTGGCCTTGTCGTAAAAATGCGGCGCGGCGTCCGTCCTGTCGGCCCAGCCCACCTGCGGGGCGGCGGCAGCCGCCGCCCCACCTGCGAAGAACTTCACGAAATCGCGTCTTTGCATGCAGCCTCCGGACGGATCCAGGCAATAGTGGTTACTTCTGAACGATAATCCCGCACGCGATACGCTTGCCCGAGTTGCCGGCCGGTTGCGTTTTCAAATCGTCCGGATCCGCATGCACAATCACTGATCGGGTGAGAATTCCGTTCGGGCCGGTGCTGATGGTGATGCCATCGACATCGACATTGAGATTCGCCATGCCGCTGGCATCGGCGGTGATATTGCCGAGGTCGCCGCCGTGGCGCTCGCCCATATGCGCGCCGTGCGCCTTGTTGGCCGGGTTGAAATGGCCCTTGGCCGACGCTCCATCGGCCGCGCTGCAATCGCCGACTTCGTGGATATGGATGCCGTGCTGGCCGGGGGTCAAGCCGAAAATTTCACCGGCGACGTTTACCTTGTCGCCTTTTTGCGCAAAGCGTACCGTGCCGTTTACTTTCGAGCTGAGCGGAAGGAGCGATGCGCTGGCGCCCGAACCGGTGGCGACGCTCATCGGCTTGGCTGCCGGTGCAGGAGCCGGTGCTGGCGCAGGTGCAGCTGCGCTCGCGGTGCTCATGGCAGGCGGTGCTGCCTTGGCGGCTTCTGTGCCGGCAGCAGGGGCGCTGCCGGCAACGCCGGGTAAGCGCGCTGCGCACGAAGCAAGCAATGCTGCTGAGACGGCCAGCGCCAGAAAAGATAATTTCATTGTGATTCCTCCAAAGGTTAAGGGTTGTTTTGCGTCGGTTAAATTCATGACATTTGCCATTCTAGCCAGTTTCGCCGTCAGCGCAATAGCCAGCGGTCAGGCGACGGTCAGCACAATTTTACCGATATGCTCGCTGCTCTCCATCAGTGCATGGGCTTTCGCGGCGTCTTTCAATGCGAACGTACTGTGCATCACCGGTTTGATCCTGCCCGCTTCGATCAGCGGCCACACCTTTTCGCGCAGATTTTTCGCGATCGCGCCCTTGAACGCGATCGGGCGCGGGCGCAAGGTTGAGCCGGTGACGGTCAAGCGGCGCATCAGCACGTCGCGGAAATCCGCCTGTGCCAGCGAGCCGCGCAAAAACGCGATTAACACCAGGCGCCCGTCATCGGCCAGGCACTTCATTTCGCGCGGAATATAATCGCCCGCGACCATATCGAGAATCACATCGACGCCTTTGCCGTCGGTAAGCTTTTTGATCTCCTCGACAAAATCCTGCGTCCTGTAGTTGATCGCCTTTTCGGCGCCGAGTTTCTCGCATGCCGCGCATTTGTCGTCGCTGCCGGCGGTGGCGAATACGCGATGTCCCATCGCGCGCGCCAGTTGAATCGCGGTGGTGCCGATTCCGCTGGAGCCGCCTTGCACCAGAAAGGTCTCGCCGGCGGCAAGTTTCGCGCGGTCGAATACATTGCTCCATACAGTGAAAAAAGTTTCCGGCAGCGCGGCGGCCTCAACCATGCTCAAGCCGAGCGGAATCGGCAGGCATTGCGGCGCGGGCGCGACGCAATACTCGGCGTAACCGCCGCCCGCCACCAGCGCGCAAACCTTGTCGCCGATTTTCCAATCCGTCACGCCGCTGCCGAGCGCGACGATTTCGCCCGACACTTCAAGCCCGGGGATATCGGTCGCCCCGGGCGGCGGCGCGTAATGTCCCTGCCGCTGCAATATATCGGG
>JBAVXA010000021.1:0-3033 GCA_049698095.1 Burkholderiales bacterium | reverse complement strand
AGGCGCAGAACGTTTTCGCCAACCGTGCCTTGCAGCCCGACCGCCATGATTTCGCTATCACCCAGGCTCGTGAGAATGGTTACGCCGATCAATAATGGTTTGTTGGCACAACTATCAATCGCTTCGCGCGAAGCTCGCAGCATGGCTTCACCGCCAAGCGCATGAACATTCAGCATCCATACCCCCAGGGATGCTGCAGCTTTGCAGGCACCGGCCACGGTGTTCGGGATATCGTGAAATTTCAGGTCGAGGAATACGTCAAATCCGCGCTTAACCAATGTCTCGACCACGTGCGGCCCGGCGGCAGTGAACAATTCCTTGCCAACCTTGACGCGGCACAGCGCCGAATCGAGGCGTGCTGCAAATTCAAGCGCTGGCCCGGCTGTCGGAAAATCGAGCGCAACTATGACGGGTTTGTTATGCATAAAATATTATTTCAGACGCGTTTGTACCAGTTCCAGTTCGGCATTGCGTCGCGGCGGGTAGGTGTCCCAGCCGCCGCATGCCGGGCAATGCCAGTAAAACTGCCGCCCGCGAAAACCGCAAGCATCACACTGATACAATGCCATGCGCGTAGTATGACTGTGCAGAATATCCTTTACCATTTGCACGTCGGACCGCTCTTCAACAGGCGTTTCCATCAAGCGTGCTTCTACCAGCTTATCCAAACCAAGCAGCGTCGGATTGCGGCGCAAATCATCGCGCACCAGTTTATATGCGCTGGCTGCGCCTTCGGTTTCCAGCATCGCCTGGAACACGACGTTCAGCAGGTCGAGCGCTGGATAGCGCTCCTGGAAACCGCGCAGCAAACTCAGACCCTCTTCGAGTTTCCCCTGTGCGCGATAGCTATGAAGCAGATTCTCCGCGACCAAGCTCAAATGTTCCGGGCTTTGCGCTTCGATACGCTTCCAAATTTCGACTGCCTGTTCGTGCTTGCCGTCCTTGGCGGCCCATTCCCCCAGCAGAATATTCGCGCGCACGCATTTTCTATTCGTCGTCAAAGCAAGTTGCAGGAACTCGCGTGCCTTGTCATGGCGTGCATGTACGTATTCAGTCGTCGCGAGCTCGCAATAATAATTGGCAATTTCACTTTCAAAGTTTCGCGTCGATGAGCCTTCCAGTTCATGCGCAATGGGAATCGCCTTGAGCCAATCCTTTTCCTGGCGATAGATATCGAGCAGGCTTTTCAAGCTTGCCTGCCGGTGGGCGGTTTGCGTCAGCCCGGAAAAAATTTGCTCTGCCCGGTCAAGCAAGCCAGCCTTGAGGTAGTCCAGCGCCAGTTCGAATTCGGCAGTTTGCTTTTGCTCTTTATCGAGGTCGCCACGCTCGGTGAGGTTATGGTGCATGCGGATAGCACGATCCACTTCACCGCGCCGGCGGAATAAACTGCCCAGGGCAAACTGCAGCTCGACTGTGTTGGGGTCGAGCTTTGAAACCTCGATAAACGCGTCAATCGCCTTATCTGGTTGCTCGTTGAGCAAAAAATTCAAACCTTTGAAATACGATTCAGGCAGCGTGCGCGATTCCGACAGCAATTGTTTGATATCGATACGCGCGGCGAGCCAGCCTAGCCCGAAAGTGACCGGTAGGGCGAGCAGCCACCAGAACTCAAATTCCATTTTCACCTACCAGGCGGGAACCCCGTGCAAGCGGTTTTGACGTGCTGATTTTGATCATGGCTCGGAGGGCGGATACGGCTCCGGCAGACCGGTCGTTGCAGAAACGCCGACTGGCCGTTCGGCTTTTGCGGCTTTTCTTGCCGCGCGTTTTAAGGCGTTGATTTCGCGTTTCTGTTTATATAAGGTTGTCGAAATGGCGAGAAGTCCGGCGACAACGCCGCCGATAAAAAATGCCAATATAATCAATACTAACGGGGCGCGCCAGGTAAAGCCGAAATAACCCAGCGTCACCACGTCGGCATTTTGAAAAGCGAAGCCTGCCAGCAAAAGCACCAGCAGAAGGCGAATTAGCCAGGATAGGTATTGCACATTGAAGGACCAAGTTTGGCGGCAATTTGTCGAACGTGCGCGCCATGTAAAAAAAGCGGCCCCATCGTCTCGCGATGAGCCACCCGGTTTACGAAATTCAGCCGGCTTGACGCCGGACTAAGGCATTCAGCCTTAGTCATCCACCCGTTCGCGCAGCTCCTTACCGGCCTTGAAGTGAGGAACGTACTTTGCAGGTACGCTCACCTTTTCACCGGTTTTTGGGTTACGCCCGGTGCGGTTCGGTCTGAAGTTCAGGCCGAAGCTGCCGAATCCCCTTATTTCGATGCGCTCGCCGCTGGCCAGGCTTTTTGACATTGCATCCAGCATGGTTTTCACTGCGAGTTCGGCATCTTTTGCTACCAGTTGTGGGTAGCGCAGACTTAACAAATTGATCAGTTCAGACTTGGTCATGGTTTTATTGATCTATAGGTTTGTTGTCGAGCTTGGCTTTAAGCAGCGCGCCAAGGTTGGTGGTTCCTGCATTTCCGGCGCTTTCGGATGCTACTTTCTTCATTGCTGCCGTCTCGTCGGCGGCATCTTTCGCTTTTATTGAAAGATTGATGTTGCGGGTTTTCCGGTCCACATTGACGATAACCGCTTCCACGGTGTCGCCTTCTTTCAGGTGGGTCCGAATATCTTCGACGCGATCACGCGACACTTCGGACGCGCGCAAATAACCGTCCACGTCGGTATCGAGTTCAATCGTTGCGCCTTTCGCGTCGATGGCCTTGACCTTGCCTTTAACCAAAGCACCTTTGTCGTTGACGCCAACGTAATTCGTGAACGGATCTCCGTCCATCTGTTTGACGCCAAGCGAAATACGCTCGCGCTCCATGTCGATGGATAAGACGGTAGCTTCAATTTCGTCGCCTTTCTTGTAGTTATGCACGGCTTCTTCGCCGGGCAGCGACCACGACAGGTCGGACAGATGCACCAGCCCGTCGATGCCGCCGGGCAAGCCGATAAACACGCCAAAATCGGTGATCGATTTAATCTGGCCTTTCACCTTGTCGCCTTTTTTATGGTTCATGGAAAACTCTTCCCA
>JBAVXA010000020.1:0-7840 GCA_049698095.1 Burkholderiales bacterium | reverse complement strand
GTCGATAACCTGGCAGTCAGTGGCGAGCACGCGGTCATTTACAATATCCGCAACGACTCGTTCTTCGAAGATCTCGACAGCACGAACGGTACGCTGGTCAACGGCGCGCCGATCAAAAAACACCTGCTGAAAAATAACGACGTGGTTGAACTGGGCAAACACAAGCTGAAATATGTTTCGGAAGCAGCGGGCGTAGCGACCCAGCAGGACTTTGAAAAAACCATGGTTATCCGCAATCCGATTGTGCCGAAACCGGCCAACGTTGATTTGTCGGCCAAAGCCATGACGGACACCGCCGTTAATAGAACCCAGATTCTCACGCCGCAAGGCGTCAAGCCTCCCGAAGGCAACACTCCGGCCGAGCCAATCAAGATCGGCGCGATTCAAGTGTTGACCGGCGCTGCCAGCGGACGCAGTCTTGATCTGGTCAAGACGTTGACGACCATCGGCAAGCAAGGTGAGCAGGTTGCGGTCATTACGAAGCGCCCGACGGGATATTTTATTACCCACGTCGAGGGGGTGAATTTCCCTTTGCTGAACGGCAAGGCCCTCGACGACAAGCCGCAGGCGCTGAACGATCACGACATCATCGAGCTTGCCGGCGTGAAAATGGAATTCTTCCTCAAGTCAGTCTGAATAAGTTGCGCGCTCGCCGCGCGCAACTATAATCCCATGCATCCAGTCGCCGCGACCGCTATTTCCCTGATGGTTGTGCGTGATTCCTTATTGGCATGTTAGGTCAACTCAAGCGCCACGCGTTTCGTATCATCATCGGTCTGCTCGCGGTGCTGGCGGTTTATCTCGATGCGACGCAGCCAGCCAATCAACGCTACGTCAGCAAGATTGAAGACGCCCTTTACGATTACCGCATCAACCTCGCGCGGCAGCGCGATAAATTCGAATCTATCGTCATTCTGGACTTCGACGAAAAGAGTCTCGCCAAAGAAGGCCAGTGGCCTTGGAGCCGTAACAAGCTGGCAGCATTGCTCGACCAGCTTTTTGACCATTATGGCGTAGCCGTCCTCGGGTTCGACGTGGTATTTCCTGAGCCGGATCGCAGTTCCGGATTGGAAGTGCTGCGAAGCCTTGGCAACAGGGAACTGAAGGACGTTCCGCAATTTCAATCTTCGCTGTCGCAGTTATCCGGTCAGCTCGACTACAACCGGCTATTTGCGACCAAGCTGAAGTCGCGTGCGGTTGTTCTCGGCTATTCGTTTCAGAGCGAGGAAGACCCGGGTAAAGCGGCCGATGCGTGGAAAATCCCGCCGCCGGTTTTTCCGGCGGGGGCATTCGAAAATACCGCCATACCGTATGTTTTCAAAAGTTACGTGGCCAACCTCGCGGCGCTGCAGAACAATGCCGCCAGCGGCGGTTTTTTTACCATTATGCCCGACGAAGATGGCGTGATGAGGCGCGTGCCGATGTTGGTCCAATACAAGGACGAATATTACGAGCCGCTATCCCTGGCGGTGATGCGCAATATGCTCGGCAAGCCGAAATTGATCCCGCATTTTTCCAACAAGCTGGCGAAGAATTTCGGCGAGGGACGCGTCGAAGCACTGGAAATCGAAGGCGGCTTGAGGATTCCGGTGGACGAGCGCCTCAGCGCGCTGATCCCGTATCGCGGGAAGGAAGGCAGTTTTCCCTACTTCTCCATAGTCGATGCGTTGAATGGCAGGCTAGCGAAGAGCGATCTGGAAAACAAAATTGTATTGGTCGGCACGCGGACTGAGGGCTTGCGCGATTTGCGATCCACGCCAATGGGGCCGACTTATCCGGGCGTCGAAATTCACGCCAACATGATCGCCGGCATGATGGAAGGGAAAATCTGGCAAAGCTCAATCCATCAGCAAGGGATTGAAAGAATTATGATAATAATCATAGGGTTAACATTAACGCTGCTTTTGCCCTTTTTAAGCCCGCTCAAGTCGACCTTGCTCACGCTGGCGGCATTGGCTGTAACGCTCGGGATTAATTATTACGCCTGGCAATTTGAGTATTCGGTCATCCCGCTGGCTGCGACTTTGCTGCTGATTTCGCTCTTATTCATTTTCAATATGTCGTATGGTTATTTTGTCGAGACACGGCGCACTCGACGCATTACGCAGGCGTTCGGTCAGTATGTTGCCCCCGAGCGTGTGCAGGAGCTCAGTGAGAATCCGAATGAAGTCAGCATGGAAGGCGAGAGCCGCGAAATGACCGTGTTGTTTTCCGACGTGCGCGGCTTCACCCGGCTATCAGAAGGATTAGAACCGAAGGAACTTACCCGGCTGATGAATGCCTATCTGACGCCGATGACGCAGGTGGTGCAAAAACATCATGGCACGATCGACAAATATATCGGCGATGCGCTGATGTCTTTCTGGGGCGCGCCGTTGCCGGACGAACGGCACGCAGAAAATGCCGTGCGCACCGCGCTGGACATGCAAGGGCGACTGGTAACGTTGAATCAGGAATTTCGAACGCGCGGCTGGCCGGCGATTGAAGTCGGCATCGGCATCAATACCGGCAGCATGAACGTGGGCGACATGGGCTCCGCATTTCGGCTGGCTTACACCGTGATGGGAGATTCGGTCAATCTGGCTTCGCGCCTCGAAGCCCTGACAAAGGACTACGGCGTACCGATCATCGTCGGCGAGGCCACGCGCAAGGCGATTCCGGAGATGTTGTTCCGCGAACTGGACGTCGTGCGGGTAAAAGGCAAGCAGGAGCCGGTGACGATTTACGAACCCCTGGGATTTGCGCCTGAAGTGGACCAAGCGGCGCTCGACCTGACCGCCAGGTTTCATGACGCTTTGAAATTCTACCGCGCTCAGAGATGGGACGAGGCCGAATCGGTGTTGCAGGATTTGGTAAGTGTCATGCCGGGCGCGCAATTATTCAATCTGTACCTGAGCCGCATTGCGCATTTCCGAATGAAACCCCCTGGAGATAAATGGGATGCGATATTCTCGCACGAGGCAAAATAGCAGGAAAATCAAGCGATAATAGGCGATTGTTAACGTTAAAATATTCGAGGATTGTTTACTGGTTCACATTTTGCCGTCGCGGTTATGGTTCATAATTCGCCTCTGGGGACTACTTCGATTTCATGCAGCCGCTCCATCACTACTGACGGACACAATAAATGAAGCTAAAGATACTGGGATGCAGCGGCGGAATCGGTGGCGACATGCGCACCACCTCGCTGTTGATTGACGATGACATTCTGATTGATGCAGGCACCGGAGTCGGCGATCTGAGCCTTGACGATCTGGTTCGCATTAATCATATTTTTATCACCCATTCCCATCTGGATCATGTGGCTTGCATTCCGCTGTTGGTCGACACCGTGGGCAGCTTGCGCGATACGCCGATTTCGGTTCACGCCACGCCGGCGACGCTGGATATTTTGAAAGAACACCTGTTTAACTGGAAAATTTGGCCGGATTTCACCCGAATTCCGAATCTGCAGACGCCATTCATGCGATACGAGACCTTGGCATTGGGACGAACAGTGAATATCGACGGGCGCATGATTACGCCGGTGCCGGCGAACCACGTCGTTCCCACTGTCGGTTTTCATGTCGATTCGGGGCGGGGCAGCCTGGTTTTTTCGGGTGATACGACCACCAACGATGCGTTGTGGAGCGTTGTCAACCGCATCGAAAATTTGAAATATCTGATTATCGAGACCGCTTTTTGTAATCGGGACAAGGACATAGCGATGGCTTCAAAGCACCTTTGCCCGAGCATGCTGGCCGATGAGCTGAAAAAACTCACCCGCCAGGCGGAAATTTACATCACCCACCTCAAGCCGGGCGAGGCCGAGATGACCATGCGGGAAATCTACCAGGCAGTATCGACCTATCAGCCCAAAATGCTGGAAAATCACATGGTGCTGGAGTTTTAACGCATTTGCCGTGAGAATAACGCCAGACAAAGTTTACAAAAGCTGGGTCCGAAGGACGGGCGATTGAGGAAAATCCGGCTGCCAGGGAGTTTATACTGTCAGGTTATTACCGACTAACACGCAGATCGAACAGGAAGAAGTTGTAATACGCGAGGTCCGAACATGAATGCCAAACTTGAACCGAAGACAGCCGCTCCCGGTAATGTCGCCAACATTACCAACCGGCTTGCGTTTGCCAAGAAATTACAGGCGCTGACGAACCGCATCCACGCAACCGCAAATATCGATGAAATCATTGGCGATCTATCGCGCGAAATCTGTGCATTGTTCGAAGCGGACCGTTTGACCATCTACACCGTTACGCCTGACAAACAATTTGTCGTGTCGAAAGTCAAAACCGGTCTTGACTCATTCCGTGAGCTCAAATTACCGATAAACGAAACCAGTATTGCCGGCTACTGCGCGGTGCACCAGACCGTGATGAATATTGCCGACGTCTATAACGATGAAGAACTGCGCAAGTATGCTCCGCCATTGACGTTCCTCAAAGCCGTCGACAAACGCACCGGTTATCGCACCAAACAAATGCTCGTCGCGCCGGTAATGGGCGGTGATGACGGCAAGGAAATGCTGGGCGTGCTGCAATTGATTAATACCCGCGATGACCAGCTGTTTTCCCAGGTTGCGGAAGAAGGTATCGCGGAACTCGCCAAGACCCTCGCGGTGGCGTTTCGCGTGCGTCAGCAAACGGTCGCGCATGTCGTCAAAAGCCGATTCGATTATCTGGTACTGGACAAAGTGATTTCTGCGCCCGAGCTCGAATTAGCCCACCGAACCGCGCGGCGCAAGGAAAAATCCATTGAAGAAGTCCTGACGGAAGAGTTTCACGTGACCAATACGGCGCTTGGTGAATCCCTGGCAAAGTATTACAGCGTGGATTACGAGCCGTTCCGCGACCGCATGAAGCCTCTCGACCTACTGAAGAACCTCAAGCGCGATTACGTGATGAGCAGTTTGTGGGTGCCGGTCGATGACGGAAAGGACGGCCTGGTTGTCGTTACGCCCGATCCGGAAAGAATTCGCGGCACGCGCGTGGTGGAGAATATTTTCCCCAAGCACAAGATCATTTTCAAAGTCACGACGCAGCAGGAATTTCTCAAGACGGTGAATTTGTTTTACGGCGATCCGGTCAGCGGCGGCTCGATCGGCGATCTGCTGTCGGGCATGGATCAGGACGATGGCCAGGATTCCAGCGCGCTGTATGCTGAAGAAATTTCCGCTGCTGCCGATAACGAAGTGGTCAAGCTGGTAAACAAGATTATCGTCGACGCCTACCACCAGGGTGTGTCGGATATTCACATTGAACCGTACCCGGGCAAAAACCGCACGGAAATCCGCTTCCGCCGCGACGGTACGCTCGTGCCGTATACCGAAGTGCCGGCCAGTTATCGCAATGCGCTGGTGACGCGCCTTAAGATCATGTGCGATCTGGACATCTCGGAAAAGCGCAAGCCGCAAGACGGCAAGATCATGTTCAAGAAATACGGGCCGTTGGACATCGAGCTTCGCGTCGCGACGCTGCCGTCGGCTGGCGGAGTGGAAGACGTCGTGATGCGTATTCTTGCTGCGGGTGAACCGATCCCGTTGGACAAGCTCGGCGTGTTGCCGCGCAATTTGAAGATCCTCAAGGAGCAGATCACTAAACCGTACGGTATTTTCTTCGCCTGCGGCCCGACCGGTTCAGGTAAAACGACCACGCTGCATTCGATCCTCGGCTATATCAATACCCCGGAGTCCAAGATCTGGACCGCGGAAGACCCGGTTGAGATTACGCAAAAAGGCCTGCGCCAGGTGCAGGTGAACCCGAAGGCCGGGCTGACGTTTGCCATGGCGATGCGCGCGTTCCTGCGCGCGGATCCGGATGTGATCATGGTGGGTGAGATGCGCGACAAGGAAACGGTCCACATGGGGCTCGAGGCGTCGCTGACCGGCCACATGGTGTTCTCAACACTGCATACCAATAGCGCGCCGGAAAGTATTATCCGTCTGCTCGACATGGGCATGGATCCATTCAACTTCGCCGATGCGCTGGTCGGCATTCTGGCGCAGCGCCTGGCGAAGCGCCTGTGCGGCAAATGCAAAGCGCCGTACGCGCCGACGCAGCAGGAAGTGAAACAGTTATTGCACGAATTCGGCGCCGAGCTGGCCAATACGCCTGAGTGGAAAGCGGACCTGCAAGGTGCGTACAAAAAGCAGCATGATGATTGGGTGAAAGATTACGCCAACGAAAAAGGCGAGTTCACACTCTACAAACCCAAGGGATGCGAAACCTGCAACGGCACGGGGTATAAGGGACGTGTCGGCCTGCATGAATTGCTGGTAGGCACGGACGCGATGAAAAAGAACATTCAGGAACATGCGCGCGTATCCGAAATGGTTGCGACGGCATTGTCGGAAGGCATGCGCACCTTGAAGCAGGACGGTATCGAAAAAGTCCTGCAGGGCATTACTGACATGGCTCAGGTGCGCGCGGTGTGTATTAAGTAAATACATAATAATCAATTAAATCAATAAGTTATATTAATTGATTTGCACTCTATCCGCATGAGTTATACGCATGGCCGTATTGCCTGACGCTTTTCCAGCAACGGCCGATGCGGCAGACACGCTACGCCAGATAACCTATTTGCATGAAGTCGGGGTCGCGCTCTCAACCGAGCGCAACCTTGCTCGGCTGCTGGAAACCATTCTCGAAGCAGCGAAATATCTGACGCATGCCGATGGCGGGACCTTGTACCGCGTCATCAATGACGAGTACCTGAAATTCGAAATCGTGTGGACCGATACGCTCGCGATTTCCATGGGCGGCACAACCGGTTTGCCGATTCCGTTCGACGCCGTGCCGCTTTACGATGCCGCCGGCAAGCCTAACCTTTCCACCGTGGCTGCTTACTGTTGCCTTAAAGGCAGAACTGTCAACATAGCTGATGCTTATGCCGAAGCCGGGTTCGACTTTTCCGGCACGCGCCGCTTCGACAGCCAGACCGGCTATCGTTCCCAGTCCTTCCTCACCGTACCAATGCGCAACCACGAGAACCATATCATCGGTGTGTTGCAACTGATTAACGCACAGGACGCCAAGGGCAATACCATCCCCTTCAGCGATGCCAATACGCGCCTGGTGGAATCGCTCGCGTCGCAGGCGGCGGTGGCGATTACCAACCGATTGCTTATCGAGCAACTCGAAACGCTATTCGAATCATTGGTAAACCTCATCAATACCGCCATTGACGAAAAGTCGCCGTATACCAGCGGGCATTGCGAGCGGGTTCCCGAGTTGACCATGATGCTCGCTGAGGCGGCGGATAAAACCAGCGACGGTCCGCTCAAAGATTTTCACATGAACGAACGCGACCGTTACGAATTGAAGATCGCCGGACTGCTGCACGACTGCGGCAAAATCACCACGCCGGTGCATGTGGTCGACAAATCCACCAAGCTGCAAACCATCTTTGATCGTATTGCGCTGGTCGACACACGCTTCGAATTGCTCAAGCGCAATGCCGAAATCAGGGCGTTAAAAGAAAAAATTTCTGCCATGCAGTCGGGTCAGGCGCAGCAGAAATCGCTGATCGACGAGCAACTCGCGGCAACGCTGAAGCAATACGATATCGACCGCGAATTTTTGCGCAGCTGCAATGTGGGGTCCGAATCGATGAGCGCGCAGGACCAGGAACGCGTGGCCACCATCGCGGGTTATTCCTGCATCGGGATTGACGGGGTGTCAGAGCGGTTTTTGACTGACGACGAAATCGAAAACCTCATTATCCGTTCGGGCACGCTGACCAAAGCGGAGCGCGGCATTATCAACCAGCATATTGTCACCACAATCAATATGCTCGAAGCATTGCCATGGCCCGCGCATCTGAAAAACGTGCCGGAATACGC
>JBAVXA010000019.1:0-40901 GCA_049698095.1 Burkholderiales bacterium | reverse complement strand
TCAGGCTGTCCACCGCCTGTACGTTGGTCGCGGTCACCGTGCCGGTGTTCTTGATAATTACGCTGTACGGTACTTCAAAGCTGCTCGGCCCGGTTTGAACATACGGCAATGCCTGGTTTACGACGTCAAGCTGTTGCTTAACAAATGAAACTGGAGTGACTGAGGCGGTGTCCCCGTTTGCCGCGCCCGGCAGAGTCGCGCTGTTGCTGGAGCTGTCAACTGCCGTTGCAGAAGCGATCGGTGTGAACGTTCCACTGACCGGGTTAACGCTACCGCCGGAATTCGCCACGCTCGCCGCCGAGGCATGAGCGGAATTGTTTTGCGCGGTTGCCGGAACAGCCGCGACGCTGGGATAATTCACCATGACGGTAAACAATATGTCGCACTGCTGAACCGGCTGCAGAGTTTGGTCGCCCTTCAGCAGAGCGAGATTCGTAGCTCCGTCGAAAGGCGTAACCGCTCCTGCGCATTGCGCGGCAGTTGCGCCTCCGGCCGCGGCAAAGGTCAACGACCCGGGTTTTATGGCAATAGAAGGCGAACCGCTGGTAAACGTTGCGGCAAGACTATCCACTATTTGCACATTCTGTGCTGCCACAGTACCCGTGTTCTTGAGCTTGATGCTGTACGGCACTTCAAAACTGGTGGTCCCGGTCTGCGCGACCGGACCAGCGCTTTTCACGACATCAAGCTTCTGCGGCGCGAGTACCACTGGTGTCGGTTCGGCCACGTCGCCATTGGCGGTGGCGGGAGGAACAGCACCTGACGTGGACGCGTCCTGCGCGACGACGCCACCTGGCGGCGTAAAAACGCCAGTTGCGGGATTTACGCTTCCGCCAGCATTCGGGCCTGTATTGGTGGTCGCGAATACCGAATTGTTCTGAGCGGTTGCGGGAATTGCGCCTGGCGACGGGTAGGCGACGACCGCGGTAAATTTGATTGTGCATTGTTCGCCTGCACCCACGCTGGCGATTCCGGAAAGCAGCGCAATGTTGGCAGTGCCGTCAAAGGCGGTTGCAGGTACCACGCACGTTGCAGCGCTGCTCGGCGCGTTCGCGATAAAACTGCCGGACTTGATGGTGACTGCAGGGCTACCGGCATTAAACGTGGCCGACAAGCTATCGACCGCCTGGACATTAGTTGCCGTGACCGATGCCGTGTTTTTGACGATTACTGTGTAAGGAATTTCGAACGTGCTTAATCCCGTCTGCACCGGCGAGCCGGCGCTTTTCACGGTATCAATTTTTTGCGAACTGAAGCTCACGGGCGTTGGCGATGGGATGTCGCCATTGGCCGTTGCCGGGAACACATTGCCGCTGCTGGAGCTATCTGTTGAAAGCGCATTTGCCGGTGCCGTAAATACTCCAGTGCTCGAATTGACACTGCCTCCGGCATTCGGACTGCTGGCGGACGAAGCGTGCGCACTATTGTTTTGCACCGCGGACGGAACCGTGCCGCCGTAAGTCACAACTGCGGTAAAGCTAATATCGCATTCCTGCCCGGCCTGCAGTGTCTGGTCGCCTTTCAATAATGCTATCGCCGTCGTGCCGTCAAAGGTCGCCGCCGGTCCCGCGCATTGCGACGCAGTTGCTCCGCCTTGTGGGCTGATCGCGAAACTTCCGGATTTTATTGATATGCCGGGTAACGGAACACCGCTGTTGAATGTGGCGGCCAGATTATCCACCGTTTGCACATTGGTTGCCGCGATCGTTCCGGTATTTTTGAGTTTTATAAGGTACGGAATCTCAAAAACACCGGGCGAAATTTGTATTGGAACCCCTGCGCCTTTTACCACGTCGATTTTCTGCTGATTGAAACTTACGGGGGTAGGCAATGGGGTATCGGTGGCCGATGGTTGTGTTGCACCATTGTCCGCATTATTCGTCGAAGTATCTGTTGAAAGTGCGGCCCCGCCTTTGGTTGCGGCAGTCGTTGCCGTCGCGCTGTTGTACTGAACCGCGGCCGGAACAGGTCCGGCGCCATAATTTACGACTACCGTAAAGCCGATCGAAGCCAATGCGCCGATTGCCAGGCTATCGCCGCCGTCCAGCAGGTTTTTCTGACTGGACCCATTGAAGGCAGTTGGGCTGGGAGGCGTCAATGCGCCTAAACTCATGCTGCCGGATTTTATGCTCACGCTTGCGCCCGGGAATGCCGTGGCCAGGTCATCGTTAATCTGAATGTTACCGGCGATAATGGCGCCGGTATTTTTCACATCAATCCGGTATGGGACTTCAAAAACGTTAGGCGATACTTCGGCGACCGGGCCGGATACGCGTTTCGTAATATCTACGCGCGGGGCTGCAACTGGCGGCGTGACGGTGGTAAAGTTTGACAGGAAATTGACCCGATTACAGGCGTCCCTGACTTCAACCCGGACGACGCAGGCAGTGCTCGCCACTACGGCGGGCGCGGTGAAAGTGGTGCTCGACGCGGTCGTGCTGCTGAACGAACCGCCGCAGCTGCTTGACCACGCGAACGAATAAATCGGCGTACCGCCCGTGATGCTGGCAGACAGGCTGACCGACGTTGCGCTGGGAATCGTGCTTGGAATGCTGGTGGCAATCTCTGGCCTGCGATCGATACCGGCAAGCAGCAGAAAATCGAAATACGCACGTTGGGCGGCCACGGAGGCGGGATTATTACCTGTATCGATATCGTGGCCGCCTTCATACATGGTTCGCCCCGCTGTCGCGAGGCCAAGGCTGCGGCCGTAAACCAACTGCGCCGCTTCGCCCAATGATTTGCTCGGGACGTCCGCCTGAGTTGGATCCCACACCAGCACGCTGCTGGTCGCCCGCCAGCCGCCCGGTTTGGCGGGGAGATAAATCTGTTCCGAGCCGTTTTGGCTCGCCGCGTCCAGGTTGCCGATGAATTGCATGGGCGGTTCGCCGCCGCCCGTCGATTTGTAGCTGTAAGGCGGCGAGCCGTCATTGTGAACGGTGAATGGAACCAACCCATTGGTACTGAGAAAATTGGTTTTGTCCGATGCATTTCCCGGGTTAACCAGGTTCTCGAATACGCTCACCGCATGACAGCCGGCCCAGAAATATCCGCCCTGGTTGACGGCAAAATTCTTCAGCGGCGCACCATGAGTTGCCCAGGTCGGATCAGCGTGGGGTAAAGCAAAAAAATCGTCGCAGGCAGTCAGTCCTGTCGGCAGTGCAAAACGATAGGATGTGGCAGGAACGCTGGCATTAGTAAAAAACGCAGCAGTAATTGCGCCCTTTGCTGTATCGAGCACGCTGTTCGGCCAAGATGTGAGCGTGTTGTAGACCGGGACCGTAGTAGCTGCCGCGGTGGTCGGGCCGTCAACGACCACGCCGAGCGCCTTGAAGCTATTGATCGCGGTGATGGCCGCTGGGGTGACATATTCTGCGCGGATTACGAATGCGCCACCGCTGTAGGTTTTTGCACCCAAGGTAAAATCGGACCCGCCAAACAGCTTGGCCGGATTGATAACCCAATCGACGGGTACTTTACGATTAATGATCAGGTCGTAGACAAGGCCATACGGCTTGAGCCCGTTTGCGTAGGTCTGGGTCGCCTGCCCCATATCAACCACATAGGAGCCAGGTTTGACCACCACCGAACCAACCGGACCATTGTCGATCGCCCAGGCATTGCCGAATGGCAAAAATGCCAAAGCCGCGATTACTCGCCACAGCCGGTAAATTCTCCCTGATAAAGTACCAGGCCAATTTTTTTGGCTTTGCTTATTGGTCATTATTTAGTCTGCAGACTGCGGGGTTATCGAGATTCATTCACCGAAAATTCGCTGATCGAGCGCCGCGGCGAATGAAAATATTACTAAGACGTATTCATGGATCGTATCGCTGAACACGGGTTAATTCTATGCAGAAAGTCACGAAATGCAAGCAATCATTTGAATAATTCATAAATATTTCAGGGAGTAATGTTATTTTTCCGGCAAACCGGGGAAGGATTTTCACGCGCGCTAATGGAAAAACCTGAATCGTTAAATTTCATTAACTTTTTCTGTACCTGCTTTTCCTTAAGCGCAAGCATGAGCATTGCAAAGCAGATTTTTCAGAGCCATGGTATTTGCGTCCTGGACAAAGTATTTATTTCGCCATGCGAAAAGTTTGTCGTCGAGTTGGTAACCTTCAGCAACTCATTGCTTCCCATCTGTCAATGAAAGTGGATACCGCTCATGCGCATCCAGGAAAGGCTTCGCCGGCTGGCGGCAAAAAGCGCGCTCGACGGAGCGTGGAGCACTAGTTGCATTGCAGCATTCAATTCGACAACTGGATCCTCGGACAATTATAAGATATTGATTTTATTTATTATTTTTTAAAAGTATTTTTTGCTGCAACGCATGAAAAATGTTTTGAATTTGCAAATTCATCGGCTATAATCCTGCTACTACCACGAACATAGTTGGCACTAAGCTTGCCGGGTATGTTTCCTCAGAGGACCAGGCAAATCCGCCTAACCCCTGACGGTCGCCGGATCCGATCTCTGGCCGCCATCGTGTGAGACATTGCCGGCAGCAATGCAATGTCAGTAAGCGGCGCAGGACTCGATTATTTTTTCCTGCTACTAATCCATCCTGGCAACAGACAACGCCCCAGCGGGCAACCCAATATATTTTTCGGAGAATCAATATGAATCGTGAACAGCAAATCGCCGCCATCCAGAAAGACTGGGACACCAATCCGCGCTGGAAAGGTGTCAAGCGCGGCTATACCGCCGCCGACGTGTATCGCCTGCGCGGGACAGTGCAAATCGAACACACCCTCGCGCGCCGCGGCGCGGAGAAGTTGTGGAATCTGATTACCACCGAACCTTACATCAATGCACTCGGCGCACTTACCGGCAACCAGGCCATGCAGCAGGTCAAAGCCGGATTAAAGGCGATTTATTTGTCGGGCTGGCAAGTCGCTGCCGATGCCAACGTTGCCGGCGAAATGTATCCAGACCAATCGCTCTACCCGGCAAATTCGGTTCCGCTGGTGGTCAAGCGGATCAACAACACGTTCCAGCGCGCCGATCAGCTGCACCATGCTGAAGGCAAAGACGACATGGACTTTTATGCACCGATCGTCGCCGACGCGGAAGCCGGTTTCGGCGGCGTGCTGAATGCACACGAATTGATGAAAGCCATGATCGAAGCGGGCGCTGCCGGCGTTCACTTTGAAGATCAACTGGCTTCGGTAAAAAAATGCGGACACATGGGCGGCAAAGTCCTGGTGCCGACGCGCGAAGCAGTGGAAAAACTGATCGCAGCGCGTTTAGCCGCGGACATTTACGGCGTGCCGACCATTATTCTCGCGCGCACCGACGCGGAGGCGGCAGACTTGCTCACCAGCGACGTGGATAATATCGACAAGCCGTTCTGCACCGGCGAGCGCACTGTCGAAGGCTTTTATAAAACCATGCCCGGCCTGCAGCAAGCCATCTCGCGCGGCCTCGCCTATGCACCGTATGCCGATCTGATCTGGTGCGAAACCGGCAAGCCGGATCTGGAATTCGCGCGCAAATTCGCCGAAGCGATTCACGCCAAATTCCCGGGCAAAATGCTGTCGTACAACTGCTCTCCGTCGTTCAACTGGAAGAAGAATCTCGACGACGCCACCATCGCCAAATTCCAGAAGGAACTCGGCGCCATGGGATACAAATTCCAGTTCATCACCCTCGCCGGCTTCCACAGCCTGAATTACGGCATGTTCAACCTCGCGCACGGCTACGCCAGCACGGGCATGAGCGCCTTCGTCCAGTTGCAGGAAGCGGAATTCGCCGCGGCTGAAAAGGGCTTCACTGCAGTGAAACATCAGCGCGAAGTCGGCACCGGTTACTTCGACGCAGTGACGCAGACTATCCAGCAAGGTCAATCGTCCACGACCGCGCTCAAAGGGTCGACCGAAGAAGAACAGTTCCATTGAAGAACTAGATAAGCGACGGCAAGCTTAATGCAGTAAACGGTGCGCCCGCGCGCCGTGAAAGCGCGGCTCATCACCGCGCTTTTTTATGCTTGTTTCTGCTTGAGTTACACTTGTTATTCGCCATAAAAACAATTCGTTGCGAAATCAGACATGGAAAATTTATTCAATAAAATCAATGAGTTAATAGGTCAAGAAAACCTGCTGTCTGATATTGTGGCGATACAGCCCTTTGTCACCGATTGGCGCGGACGGTTTAGGGGACGCGCCGCCATGGTGGCTAAACCTGCGACCAGCGAAGAAGTCGCCGCAATTGTCAGATTATGTGCCGACACGCGCACGCCGATTGTGCCGCAGGGTGGCAACACATCGCTTTGTGGCGGCTCGGTGCCGGATGAATCGGGCGATGCAATTGTATTGAGCCTGTCGCGGATGAATCACGTGCGCGAGATCGATGTCGATAACAACACCCTGACCGCGGAAGCCGGCTGCGTGTTACAAACAATTCAACGTGCGGCGAATGATGCGAACAGATTATTCCCGCTTAGCCTCGCCTCGGAAGGCAGTTGCCAGATCGGCGGCAACATCGCGACCAACGCCGGCGGTACCGGGGTTTTGCGCTACGGCAATATGCGCGATCTGGTGCTCGGCATCGAATGCGTGCTGCCGAGCGGCGAAATCTGGCATGGCCTGCGCGGCTTGCGCAAGGACAATACCGGTTATGATTTGAAGCAGTTGCTTATTGGTTCGGAAGGCACCCTGGGGATTGTTACTGCCGCGGTGCTGAAATTATTTCCGCTGCCGAACGCGCGCGCGACCGCGCTGGTGGCTATGGCCGATGCGCATGATGGCCTGGTATTGCTCAACACGATTAAACAGAATTTCGGCGACCGATTGAGCGGTTTTGAAGTGATGATGCGGGTTTGTCTCGACCTGGTGTTTCGCCATATCCCGAACACGCACGATCCGTTCGCGCAACAATATCCGTGGTACGCGTTAGTCGAGCTGACCGACACGCACGCGCAGGACAACCTGACCGAGGACCTGCAGGATGTGCTGGTGGACTTTATGGCGACGCGCACAGTGCAGGAAGCCGTGGTGGCGCGCAGCGTGGCGCAATCGAACCAGCTTTGGCATTTGCGCGAGAATATTTCAGAGGCCCAGCGCATTGAAGGAATCAGCATCAAACACGATGTCGCCGTGCCGGTGTCGCGCGTGCCGCAGTTTATCGCCGGCGCGAGCGAGGCATTGATAAAAAGCTTTCCCGGGATTCGCATTGTCGCCTTCGGCCATATGGGCGACGGGAATATCCATTTCAATTGCTCCAAGCCCGATTTACAGGACAACGAAACGTTCATCGCGCAGACTGAGCAGGTGAATCGAATCGTACACGACAGGGTGCATGCTTTGAACGGCAGCATCAGCGCCGAACACGGCATTGGCCAACTCAAACGCAGTGAATTAATACACTATAAAAGCGATATTGAAATCGGCCTGATGCGCGCAGTTAAAAAAACGTTTGACCCCTTGAACATCATGAATCCGGGCAAACTGCTGTCCTTTACCGATAAATAATTATTTAATTAAATCAAATAGTTAATTTACAATCGGAAAAAAGATAATGCGCAGCAAATGCATTTCAGCGCGGCATGAGCAGAGTGCCCTGATCGAAATATTATCGCGCTTTACGCACGATATCGCCGATGTGAAACCCAAATCCGCCGTTGCGGCGATCGGCGTAATAATGTTTCAGGGTTTCGCTGATGGTTGGAAACGCAAGTTCGTCCCACGGAATTTCGTGCTCGTCGAACAGGCGCACCTCAAGACTTTCCTCGCCTGCCGAAAAATCCAAGTCAAGCAGGCGACCGCGAAACAAAATATAAATCTGGTTGATACCCGGCAGGTTGTAAAAAGTATACAGTGCGCCGATTTCCACCCGCGCGTTGGCCTCCTCCAGCGTTTCGCGCAGCGCGCCCTGCCCAGCCGTTTCGCCATTTTCCAGAAAACCCGCGGGCAATGTCCATTTGCCGTGGCGCGGCTCGATGGCACGCTTACACAACAGGATCTTCTCGCCCCATTCGGGGATGCAGCCAACCACGACTTTCGGATTCTGATAATGAATCGTGCCGCAGGTTACACACACATAGCGCGCAACGCTGTCGCCCTCCGGCACGCGTAAGGTAACCCCCGCGCCGCAGTCGCTGCAGAAATTCATGCTGATAATCCAGGACACATAATTGTCATTATCCCACTGACTCAATCAAACGGGAATCAGCTCTATCGTGACAACGCTGCATCAGGCAGGCGTGCCGATTCATGCTAAAATTATGAGTGGAATCAAATACTATTTTTTGCGTCCCCCAGAACCAGAGGCGAACCGCTTGCGCTGGAAAATGTCGGAGTTATCGATGAAACCGATGTCTTTATTTTTCACCTGTTTCCTGCTGCTGGCCACGCAAGCGGCGAAAGCGGAGACGGCCATCGTACTCAATTCATCCGACGCAAGCGTCAGCCTGATCGACACCCGGACTTTCAAGGAAATATCGCGTTTCCCAATCGGCAAAGAACCGCATCATCTGATGGCGACGCCTGACGACCAGCACTTGATCGTCGCCAACGCCGCCGGCAATGAACTGGTGTTGCTGGATCCGAGGACCGGCCAGATTATCAGGCGCGTAAACAACATCAGCGACCCGTACCAGATTGCATTCAGCCCGGACAAGAAATGGTTTGTGGCAAATTCGCTGCGCCTCGACCGCGTCGATCTCTATCAGGGCGCCGATTTTAAATTGCACAAACGGATCGCGCTTGGCCGCATGCCCAGTCATCTGGTATTTAACCGGGACAGCTCGCTGGTGTTCGTGACCTTGCAGGACAGCGACGAAGTGGCGGCAATCGATCTATCGACGCAGACCGTCAAATGGAAAATCCCTGTCGGCCCGACGCCCGCGGGCATCTGGATTACGCCTGACGACAAATATTTGCTGGTCGGCATCATGGGTGCCGACTATGTGCAGGTAATCGACTGGCGCACGCAAAAGACAATAAAAAAAATTACCACCGATAAAGGCGCGCATAATTTTATCGCCCAAGGTGACGGCAAGCACGTGCTGGTATCGAACCGGGTCGCCGGCAGCATATCGATTATCGATCAGGATAAGCTGGAAAAAACCGAGAGCTTCCCCGTGCCGGGCGGGCCTGATTGCATGGAAATTACCCGCGACGGAACGCAACTGTGGGTCACCAGCCGCTGGTTAAAGCGCGTTTCAGTCGTCGACATGGCGAGCAAAAAAATTATCAAAAACATACCTGTCGGCAATTCGCCGCACGGCGTCTACCTTTTGCACCACGCGCCACGCAAATGAAGAAAAATCGCGCAAAACATTTGCTGCATTTTCTTCCTCTGTTGCTCGCGCTGGCGCCGCTTTCCCATGCCGCGGCTTGTACTGGCACGGTGTACCTGACTTTCGATACCGGAAATATGGCGCAGGCTGAAGACATCGCGGCGACGCTGAACAAACATCAGGTGAAAGCAACATTTTTTCTGGCGAACGAAAGCACCTTTCGCGGCGATCATTCGCTCGACCTAAGCTGGGCGGGTTACTGGAAAGCCCGCGCCGATGAGGGCCACGCATTCGGCAGCCACACCTGGGCGCACGATTATTTTCGTCGCGACGTCGGAATGGATAAAGTCGCCTACGTAAGCAAAAGCGGCAAAACGGCATTGCTCGATGCCGCTGCGCTATGTGCTGAATTGCGCAAACCGGATCTGGCATTCGAAAAAATGACCGGCCGCCGATTCGACCCGCTCTGGCGCGCGCCGGGCGGACGCACCACTCCGCGGGCGCTCGCTTATGCAGCGCAATGCGGTTATTCGCAGCATGTGGATTGGGCCAAAGCCGGGTTTCTCGGCGACGAATATCCAAGCGAAACCCATCCCAACGATATGCTGCTGAAACAGGCCCGGCGCGATATTCGCGACGGCGACATCCTACTCATGCATCTCGGGGTTTGGTCGCGAAAACAGGCGCTGGCGCCGATACTCGATCCTCTGATCGCCAATCTGAAAACCCGCGGAATGTGTTTTGCGACCATTGCGCAAAGAAAAGCTGCGGCCAAATGATCGAGTGGCTGGAAAATATTTTTGCGCTGGTGCACGGCTGGTTGTTCGAGCACGCGTTGCAGCCCTTGATGTTTTCGATCGGCGCCATGGCGTATATCGAAGAAAGCTTTACGGCGCTGGGATTATTTCTTTACGGACTGATTGAGCTTGCCGCTATGGTCGCCATTATGCGCCCGCTTGAAGTGCGTTTCCCGGTCGAGCAATGGCGCGATCGCAGCGGCACGCGCGTCGACATCATTTACACCTTGCTCACCCGCCTCGGCGTTCTGCCGTTGATTTTTTTCTTCATGCTCGCGCCAATCGAATCTGCTATCAGCAGCTGGTTGCGCCTGCACGACGTGATACCGCATAACCTCGAAGATTATTTTCCGGCCCTGTCCGCAATGCCATTATTGAGCTTTGTTATCTATTTGATTATATTGGATTTTTCTGAATATGTGCGCCATCGACTACAGCATCGCTTTAATGTCTGGTGGGCACTGCACAGTGTGCACCACAGCCAGCGCGTGATGAGTTTCTGGACCGACGATCGCAATCACTTGCTCGATGGCTTGATTCGCGACTTGTGGGTGGCGGCCGTGGCCTTGCTGATCGGCGTCCCCCCGGCGCAGTTTGTGTTGCTGATCATTTTCGTGCGCATGATAGAAAGCTTCTCGCACGCGAATGTGCCGTTCACGTTCGGTCGGGTTGGTGAAAAACTATTGGTCAGCCCGCATTACCACCGCGTGCACCACGCGATCAATATCGAACAAAGCGGCAGGCGACACGGCTGTAATTTCGCCGTATTATTTCCAGTTTGGGACATTATTTTCGGCACGGCGAATTTTTCGCGCGGCCATTTTCCCACCGGCATTGCCGATCAACTGCAGGGACGCGAATACGGCGACGGATTCTGGCAGCAACAGGTGCTCGGTTTCCGGCGCATGATCGCCGCGGTTTCCGGCCGCGGACAAACTGCCTGAATCAAATCAAATAATTCGCCAGCAAATTCCATGACAGTCAGCATTGAATCCCTCGATCAGGATGGACGCGGCATTGCGCACCACGACGGCAAAGTCATTTTCATTGAAGGCGCGTTGATTGGCGAGCATGTCAGCTACCAGTCTTATCGCAAAAAGCCGCATTACGAATTCGCACGCGTCGACCAGGTTTTTCGCCACAGCGCGATCCGCACCGAGCCCGGCTGCAAGCATTTTCAAATCTGCGGCGGCTGCGCGATGCAGCATCTCGAGCATACGGCGCAGGTAGCAGTCAAGCAACGCGTGCTGGAAGACAATCTCGCGCGCATCGGCAAAGTGAAACCGGAGCAGATCCTGCCGCCGCTGTACGGCGCGCCGTGGGGCTATCGCAAACGCGCCCGCTTGTCGGCCCGCTTTGTGCAGAAAAAAGGTCGCGAACTGGTGGGGTTTCACGAAAAGCATTCCAGCTTTGTCGCCGACCTGGATTCGTGCGATATCCTGCCTCCGCATGTATCCGCGCTGATCGTGCCGTTGCGCGAACTGATCGAGAAACTCAGTATCAGGGAGCGTTTGCCACAGATTGAACTGGCAGTCGGCGATGCCGTGACGGTACTGGTGTTGCGCATCCTCGAGCCGCTTGATTCAAACGACGAGATTTTGCTAAAAGCATTCGCCGATCGACACGACATCCAGTTCTGGTTACAGACCAAAGGGCCGGAAACTGTCAAGCCGTTTTACCCGCTCGACGCACCGCCTTTGTATTACACCATCCCGGCCTTCAACATTGTCATGCCCTATTCACCGATCGAATTTACGCAGGTAAATTCCGACATCAACCAAATATTGATCAGCCGGGCAATCGATCTGCTGAACCCGCAGCCGGACGAAAAGATAGCCGATCTGTTTTGCGGCATTGGCAATTTCAGCTTGCCGCTGGCCCGGCGCGCGGCGCGCGTGGTCGGGGTAGAAGGCAGCGAAGCGATGGTAAAACGCGCGACGCAAAATGCGTTGCGGAATAGTCTCGGTGGAACGACCAGCTTTGTGGTTGCGGATCTGTTTAAGGCAACCGAGCAGAGCATGGCCGCGCTGGGACATTTTGATAAAATGCTGATCGACCCGCCGCGCGACGGCGCGGTTGAAGTGGTGAAAGCGCTGGGCGAACATGCGCCGCGCAGCATCGTCTATGTATCGTGCAATCCGGCTACCCTGGCGCGCGATGCTGCGGTGCTGGTGAATACCAAGGGCTACCAACTGCGCGCCGCCGGCGTGATCAACATGTTTCCGCATACGGCGCATGTGGAGTCGATGGCCTTGTTCGAACATGCATGATGCCGGCGCAATAAAAAAGGCAGCCGAAGCTGCCTTTTTATACATGCCGAAAAACCTATTCGCGATTGCCGCCGAAAATACCCAGCAGGGAAAGCAGATTGGTGAACACGTTGTAGATACTCAGGTAAAGCGCCAACGTAGCCGAAATGTAATTGGTTTCGCCGCCGTTCACGATACGCTGCACGTCATACACCATAAAGGCGGAAAAAATGCCGATGGCAATCACGGAAAATGCCACATACAGCATGGGCATCTGCAGCCAGATGTTGGCGAAGCCGGCGAGCAATAGCAGCAACATGCCGATGAAAAGGAACTTGCCCATTGCTGACAGGTCCTTTTTGATCACCTGGCCGAGCATCGACATCGCGGTAAATATCGCCGCCGTGCCGCCGAAAGCCGTCATCACCAGCGTGCCGCCGTTGCTAAGCCCCATCACGTTGCCTACCAGGCGCGACAACATCAGGCCCATGAAAAACGTAAAACCCAAAAGTATCGCGACACCGAGCGGACTATTTTTAGTTTTCTCGATGGCGTAAAAGAAACCGAATGCAATCGCCAGAAAAGCGATAAATCCGATGGCCGGATTGCCAGCGAAAAACGAAAACTTCATTTGCATACCGAGCCACGCGCCGAATACCGTCGGTATCATCGACAGACCCAATAACATATAAGTATTCCGCAGAACCTTATTGGCCGAGACGGAACCAAAGCCGGTTGTGGAAACAGTTTTCATCATTTCAGGTTGCATGGAAGATCCTTATAAAGAGGAATGTAACGCGGGTAAGACTACCCAACCCCCCGTAAAGTTGCAAGTAGGAATAGTCAGTAGTGGAAATTTTTGCCGGATACTGGTATAATGTCAACAAAATAGTCAATAAAATCAATAAAATAGAAATTTTTCGAGCGTCTCTGGCCGAGTGGTTTGCGGCTCTGCTCTTGACCAGACGACTACGCTAGCAGGCGTGGCGGTGCAGCACGATGGAAAGCGCGAAGCTTTACGTCGGGCGGAGACAGAACTAGCGAATTGTTTCAGGCATCAATGACATAACGGAAGTGTGGCCGAGTGGTTTAAGGCACTAGTCTTGAAAACTAGCGACGGGAAACCGTCCGTGAGTTCGAATCTCACCGCTTCCGCCAATTTTATTTTTTCTCCCTCCCTTTCAAATTAAACTGCATACAGGCTCGAATCTTGCCGTGTGCCCAATCAATATTCAATCGAGCCGCTGATCGCGGCGTATGGGCTTTCGGCAACCGCTGGTTTACTTCACCAGCCTGAGCAGATTCCCAGCTGCATCGATATCGTCGCCTTTCGGCTTTGCCTGAATCATGCCGGCGCGCAGTAACTGGCTGGCAACCTGCGCCGGAACCGGCTGGCTGAACAGATAGCCTTGCATTTCCTGACAGCCCATCGATTGCAGGATGTCCATTTGCTTTTCCGTTTCCACGCCCTCGGCGACCACGCTGAGGTTCAGGCTGTCCGCCATGGCGATAATGGCGCGCGTGATGGCCGCGTCATCCGGCGTATTGCCGAGGTCCTTGACGAAACTGCGGTCGATTTTGAGCGCATCGATCGGGAAACGCTGCAAATAATTGAGTGAAGAGTAGCCGGTTCCGAAATCGTCAATGGATAATTTGACGCCCATCGATTTGAGTTTTTCCAGCACGGCAATGGTCGACTCGATGTTCTGCATCAGCAGACTTTCCGTCACTTCAATTTCCAGATAGCTCGCATCGAGCTGACTGTTATTTAATGCGAGGGACGTCGCCTCAAGCAGACGCTCCTGGCGGAAGTGGGGGCTGGAGATATTCACGGCGACGCGCACCGGCGCGAAGCCGGCGTTTTGCCACGCCTTGTTCTGGCGACATGCGGTATCCAGCACCCATTCGCCAATCTGTACGATAAGACCGGTCTCTTCCGCCAGCGGAATGAAATGCGACGGCGCGACCAGGCCCATCTCCGGATGGTTCCAGCGGATCAGCGCCTCCATGCCGACAATACGGCGCGTCTTTGCCTCGATTTGCGGCTGGTAATACAGTACGAATTCATTGCGCTCCATAGCTTTGCGCAAACTGCTTTCGAGCGAAAGTTTTTCAAACGCCGCGGCATTCATCGATTTGGAATAGAACTGGTAATTATTGCGACCCTGCTCTTTCGCGTGGTACATCGCCGTGTCGGCAGTCATCAGCAGGCTGTCGACGTCCTGCCCGTCGAATGGATAAAACGAAATGCCGAGAGATGGGCTGACCTGCACCTGATGTATACCGAGGCGAAACGGCACGCTGAACGATTCAATGACGCGACGCGCAACCTTGCCGGCGTTGTATGGACTGACCACGTCGGTGACAAGCAAGGTGAATTCGTCGCCGCCCAGACGCGCGACGCTGTTGCCCTGCTCCGACACGGGATATTTGGTCACCGATGCCACCATGTCTTCGCCGCGAACGCATTGCGTAAGGCGGCGTGCCACCTGCTGCAGCAAGTCGTCGCCCATCGTGTGGCCGAGCGTGTCGTTTATGCGCTTGAAGTGATCGAGGTCCATGAACATCACCGCGAGCATCTGGTTTTTGCGCTTGGCGTAACTGATACTGGTCTCGAGTTGCGATTTGAAAAAAGCGCGATTGGGTAATTTGGTCAGGTGATCGAAATACGCCATTTCGCGAATGCGGTCTTCATTGCGCTTGCGTTCGGTGATTTCCAGCTTCAGGTCGGCGTTCACTTTTTTCAGTGCTTCGGTCCGCTTTTGCACGCGTTGCTCGAGCGATTCACGCGCCAGTACCAGTTCTTTTTGCGCGCGGTTACGCTCAACCTCGTTTTTGCGGATTACGTCGTTACCACGTTTCACAATCAAAAACAGCACGCCGTAGAGTGCGCCCAGCACCAGAATCACGCCGTACATCAGGTTGCGCTGCGTGGCGGCGATGCGCTCGGATAGCTCGGTCACATCGGAGTAAATTTCGACCACGCCTTCGACCGCCTGCGTCTGCGCGTTGCGGTACGGCAGGTAAGACGTGATCAGGTTGCGCTGGTAAATCAGCTCCGGACGATCAAACGAATTGAACTTGTCCTTATGATTCAGCTCGCTGAATATTTGACCGGCGAGCGCCTTTTTTACCCCTGCATTGTCGGCCTGGCTGTTGCCGATTTGCTGGCTCTCGGTGGAAAAAATCGTCACGCCGGACTTATCGTATACCTTGACTTTGACCGCGCCGAGACTCATCAGGCTCGCGCGGGAGAGATTAATCAGCTCTGCAGTACGCGCGTCGCTGCGTACCGACTCTGGGTCTTTCGCGGAGTACGCGTTAAAAAACGGCGCGTATTTCGGCCACAGCGTGTCCGAGAACAGCCGCACCATCGCCTGGTTCTGATCCTGTTTTTCCTGCACCATGCTTTGCATCGCGGTGTGGCGATAAAACGCCACCAACGCCGCTGCCGCCAGCACGATGGAAATCAGGCTGGCGATGGAAAAATAGCGCAGTAATTTAAACTGGACCTGCATAGCGACAGCGTTTTGACCTTTTTTAATTAACTGATTGAATTTATTGAATTAATTATTAAACCCAATAAATCTTTCACGACCTATACAGGGTAAGGGCGTTGCTCGAACAAATGCTGTGATGTAGGACACATCCAAATAAATGTTATGTTCGGCCATGCGACCGGAAATGGCCCGGAAAATCAGGCGGGCGGCCCTTTCAGGCTGGCGACAGTGTTACGCCCGAGATCTTTCGCGTGATACATCGCCATGTCGGCTGCTTTGAAAATATCGTCCGGTGTATCGCCGTGGTCTGGATAAATCGCGACACCGAGGCTCACGGTAAGCGGAATGACCAGAGTCTTCTTGTCTTCGCCGCTTACCGTGAACACATGGCCGGCGACAATACCGCGTAAGCGTTCCGCCATGGCGGCAGCGGCCATTTTCGGCAAATCCGGCGACAGAATGGCGAATTCCTCGCCGCCGTAACGCGCCGGTTTGTCCGTCCCGCGCAAATTGGTTGAGAGTAAACTGCCGAGCTGCCGCAGGATTTTATCGCCGGCCGGATGACCATGTAAGTCATTGATTTTTTTGAAATGATCAATATCCATCAGGACCAGGGCCAAAGGTAATTTGGAACGACGGCTGCGTTCGATCTCTTCGACCATCAGGCGGTTTAGTTCTCGCCGGTTAAAAATGCCGGTGAGGTCATCGCGAATGGCCAGCTCGGCGATCGCGGCGCGCGAGTGTTCCAATTCCGCATTCGCCGCGGTGAGCTGGGAAATCAGCATTTCCTTTTCGGCCAGCATCATTTTGATATCGGTCTCGGCGCGCTTGCGTTCGATGGCGTGACGCAATTCGCGCCGCAACATCGCGGCGCTGATTTCGTTCTGCACCATGTAACCGGCTGCGCCATGCTGCATCGCCTGCAGCCCGGCGTCTTCACGATCGGCGGTGGTAATGACAATCATTGGCGTATCAGGCGCTCGCAGATTGAGCGAACGAGCGGTGTCGGCGCCGCGGCTGTCGGGCAGACTCAGATTGGCGACGATTGCGTTGAAAGCGATATTCTTCAGCAGGGACAACGCTTCATTAAGGGTCGACGCAACCTGCAGGTCGATAGCTGAAGATCCGACCTGCACCACGGCCTGCCGCAGTCGGTCGACTTCGTGCGCATTATTTTCGATTAGCAATATTCTTGTGCTCGGGCCGGCCATGGCTGATCCTTCGATTTGTCTTGTTGATAACAGAGCAATACAGCATATTTACCTTCGCAGCCATCACATACTACGATGTATTCCGTATTTGCTGCAATCAAATCATGGGCTTGGCACGCTTACGCGAGGGCATCGGCCCAGCAATTAGGCGTTTCATACAGGCGTACGCGGGTCAGTTTGATGCGTCCGCCGCATTCCGCCCTGTAAGCTTCGCGCAGAATACCGAAAGCAGTACGCGCCAGATTTTCCGCCGTCGGAACGGCGTCGAGGAGCACAGTCTTATGCCCGTTGATGCTGGCGAGAAAATCGACTACCTGTTTGTCGTCACGGTAAGCCAAAAATGCGTGGTCCCATTGGTCGACCAATACCGCTCTGGCAATGGATTTCACGTCGGAGAAATCCATCACCATACCTTCGTCCGACGAGCCGCTGCTGGCGACCACGTCGGCATCGACTGTGATTTCTATCGCATAGCGATGCCCGTGCAAATGCCGACACTGACTGTTGTGGTTGGGCAGTCGGTGCCCGGCGTCGAACTCGAGGCGGCGGGTAATTTGCATGGTTGGGAGAATTCATTCGCTTGGGTAAACGGGCTAATTATATCATTCGCCCCAGCGCTAAAATGAAAGCGCCCTCGTTTTTTCCTCTGCGCTGCGTTAAAATCGTGGTTTTTTCGGGCAGACAAGATGGCTTTGATCGTACAGAAATACGGCGGCACGTCGATGGGTAGCCCCGAGCGCATCCGCGAAGTGGCGCGTCGGGTGCGACGCTGGCACGAGGAGGGAAACCAGATCGTTGTCGTGGTATCGGCAATGAGCGGCGAAACCAATCGGCTGATCAAACTGGCCAAAGAGGTGCAGGCCGACCCGGACCCGCGCGAGCTGGACGTCATCGCATCAACCGGCGAGCAGGTTTCCATCGGCTTGCTCGCGATGGCGCTGAAAAACCTCGGCCTGAAAGCCAAGAGCTATACCGGCGCGCAGATCAAGATTCGCACCGACGACGCCCACACCAAGGCGCGCATATTGTCGATCGACGAAGATAACATCCGCAAAGATCTGGCCGACGGGACCATCGTTGTCGCAGCCGGTTTTCAGGGAGTGGACGAGCACGGCAATATCACGACGCTCGGTCGCGGCGGGTCGGATACGACCGGCGTCGCCCTTGCGGCGGCGCTCAAAGCGGACGAATGCCAGATCTATACCGATGTCGACGGCGTCTACACCACCGATCCGCGCCTGGTGCCGGAAGCACGCCGGCTGAAGACCGTCACGTTTGAGGAGATGCTGGAAATGGCGAGCCTTGGCTCGAAGGTGCTGCAGATCCGTTCGGTCGAGTTCGCCGGCAAATACAAAGTCAAACTGCGCGTGCTGTCGTCATTCGATGATGTCAATTCGACCGACATGGGCACGCTGATTACATTCGAGGAGCAGGACAACATGGAACAAGCCATCATTTCCGGTATCGCTTTCAACCGCGATGAAGCGAAAATCACCATCGAAGGCGTGCCGGACAAGCCGGGCATCGCCTACTCGATTTTGGGTGAAGTGGCGGACGCGAATGTCGATGTCGACATGATTATCCAGAATGCCAGCCATGACGGCTCGACGGATTTTTCTTTCACTGTGAATCGCAGCGAGTACCAGAAAGCCCTGGACATTCTGCACAGCAAGGTCCAGCCCAAGATCGGCGCGCGAAAAATTACCGGAGACAACCGCATCGCCAAAGTCTCCGTCGTCGGCGTCGGCATGCGCTCGCATGTCGGCATCGCCAGCAAAATGTTCAAGACGCTGGCCGAGGAAGGCATCAATATCCAGATGATTTCGACATCGGAAATCAAAATTTCTGTCGTCATCGACGAAAAATATCTGGAACTCGCCGTGCGCGTGTTGCACAAGGCATTTGAGTTGGAAAAAGCGGCCTGACGTCGATGGGCGTTTGACCATGCCTGGGTAAAACCGGTATCCTGACGGACTTCCGGAGAGGTGGCCGAGTGGTCGAAGGCACTCCCCTGCTAAGGGAGCATAGGCTCAAAAGGCTTATCGAGGGTTCGAATCCCTCCTTCTCCGCCAGTGAATTTGTTATAATTCTTGTGTGTATGCGCCCGTAGCTCAGCTGGATAGAGTACTTGGCTACGAACCAAGGGGTCGGGCGTTCGAATCGCTCCGGGCGCACCAGTAAAAGCGCGAAAGCCATCCTGATTTCAGGGTGGCTTTTGTGTTTATGGCCGATTGACGGAAAACTTTTCGCCGGCAATTTTTATGAAACAATTGCTTTCAGGCGCGTCAATTCCGGGGGCCGCTATCGTCAAATGCCCAAACCCGCAGAAGCAATATAATTACCTGATTTATATAACTATTTAATTTCCCTGAATTGATGCTTTCGCACACCCAAGTTGGTATTGTCGGCGCAGGCCCCGCTGGATTGATGCTGTCGCATTTGCTCAAGTTGCAAGGCATCGATTCCATCATCGTGGAAAACCGCAGCCGGGATTATGTCGAGCGGCGCGTGCGCGCCGGAGTCCTGGAACAGGGCACAATGCAGTTGCTGATCAATACCGGGGTAGGCGAACGCATGCAACGCGAAGGTCTGTTGCACCACGGGATCGAATTGCGCTTTGGCGGACGCGGACATCGAATCGACATCACGCAACTCACCGGGCATGCGATTCGCGTGTATGGACAACAGGAAGTAGTAAAAGACCTGATCAAAGCTCGCCTCGACGCAGGCGGGCAAATTCTGTTCGGGGCGCAGGAAGTGGGCGTGCGCGATGTCGATTCAAATTCGCCGCATATCAGCGCCAAACTGAACGGCGCAGAAGTGAATATCCGTTGCGATTTTATCGCCGGTTGCGACGGCTTCCACGGAATCAGCCGCCAGGCCATCCCCGCAGTATTACAAAAGACTTTCGAGCGCGTGTATCCGTTTGCCTGGCTGGGCATACTCGCCAAGGCCGCGCCGTCGGCGGATGAGTTGATTTACGCTTATCATGAAAATGGCTTTGCATTGTTCAGCATGCGCTCGCCGCAGGTAACGCGCCTTTACCTGCAGGTGCCGCCGGATGAAAAAATCGACCATTGGCCGGACGAAAAAATCTGGCAGGAACTGCACACGCGGCTTGAGTGCGATGACGGCTGGAAACTCAATGAGGGGCCAATAATTGAAAAAGGCATCACGCCGATGCGCAGTTTTGTCTGCGAGACGATGCGTCACGGCAATTTATTTTTGGCCGGCGATGCCGCGCACATCGTGCCGCCGACAGGCGCAAAGGGAATGAACCTGGCGCTGGCTGACGTGAATCTGCTTGCGCAGGCGTTCACACAGTATTTCAAGAGCGGCCAAACGGAATTACTTGACGGTTACGCCGTTACTGCCTTGAAACGCATTTGGCGCGCCGAACATTTTTCCTGGTGGATGACGTCCCTGCTGCATCGATTTCCTGGCGGCGACACGTTTCAGCAGCGTCTGCAGTTATCGCAACTGGAATATGTCGTGAGCTCGCGCGCGGCGGCAACCAGCCTCGCGGAAAATTATGTCGGCCTGCCGATGAACTGATGTCAACTGGCGGACCGAAACATGAGCCTGATCGAAATATTTAAACGACCTGCAGCCGGCAGCCAGCCGGATTACGTGTATCCGCCGTATGTCTCGACGCAAAAACGCTCGCCGTCGCGACCGCTTATACTCCTGCCGCATACATTGACGGAAGTTACCGGGCCGGTGTTCGGGCACGATAAGGTGGGCGCGAACGATCATAATCTGCGGCTGCAACACGAACAGCCGCCGATAGGCGAGCGCATCACGGTGAGCGGACGCGTGCTCGACGACCATGCCATGCCGGTGGCACATGCCTTGATCGAAATGTGGCAGGCCAATTCCGCCGGGCGATACCGCCACAAAAACGATAAGGGGACGGCGCCGCTCGATCCGCACTTCACCGGCTGCGGCCGCGCCATGACGGATGTAGACGGGCGTTACCGGTTCATCACCGTCAAACCCGGCGCGTACCCATGGGGCAATCATCACAATGCGTGGCGGCCCGCGCATATCCATTTTTCCCTGTTTGGCCAGGCGTTCGCGACGCGTCTCGTCACGCAAATGTATTTTCCCGGCGATCCGCTGCTGCCGTTCGATCCGATATTCAACAGCACGGCAGACGAAAAAGCGCGTCAGCTTTTGATTGCGGCGTTTGATTGGGACACTACGGTGGCGAATTTTTCACTCGGCTACCGCTTTGATATTATTTTGCGCGGCCGCCATGCCACGCCGCTGCATTTATGAACCTGATCGTTGCGCCATCGCAAACCGTCGGGCCGTTTTTCCATATCGGTTTTGATCGGCTCTACGTAAACGATCTCACCGCGCCGGGCGTCGTCGGCGAACGCGTGACTATCGGCGGAAAAATAATCGATGGTGATGGCAAACCGGTTTCCGACGCGGTGATTGAAGTCTGGCAAGCCGATGCGAAAGGACAATATGCGAATACTGCCAACGCTGCCTTCACAGGCTACGGCCGTATCGCGACGGACGAATACGGCGCTTTCAGTTTCGTAACCTTCAAGCCGGGGCGCGTCGCCGGCAATGACGGCGACTTGCAAGCACCGCATATTGCCGTGTCGGTGTTCATGCGCGGCCTGTTAAAACGGCTGGTCACGCGCATATATTTCGCCGACGAGGCGAGCAACATCGACGATGCCGTGCTCAACATGGTGCCGCCGGAACGGCGCGCGACTTTGATGGCAAAAAAAAATGCTGCCGACACGGCAAAACTGGAATGGCATATCATCTTGCAAGGCGACCGCGAAACGGTGTTTTTTGATTGCTAATTTATTAAATATAATCAATAACTTATAATACTAATGCGGTAGGCAATTGCATGCACATATTTGACACCCTGTTCAGCGCGCCGGCGATGGAAGACATTTTTTCCGATCGCGCCATTTTGCAAGGCATGCTCGATTTTGAAGCCGCGCTGGCGCGCGCCGAAGCGCGCTGCGGGCTGATTCCCCCTGCAGCCGCCGTTGCGATTGCTTCAAAATGCCGTGCGGAACTATTCGACGTCAGCGCCTTATCCCGTGCTGCCGCAAACGCCGGCAACCTGGCCATCCCGCTGGTGCAAGCGCTCACCGATCTGGTCGCCAGTGAAAACCGGGATGCGGCGTGTCATGTTCATGCGGGCGCAACAAGCCAGGATGCGATCGACACCGGCCTCGTGTTGCAATTGCGCGCAGCGCTGGATTTTTTCGACGACAAATCGAAACAGCTTGCCGACAGCTGCGCCGGTCACGCCGACCGGCACCGCCAAACCGTCATGGCCGGGCGCACCTGGCTGCAGCACGCTACGCCAATCACCTTCGGTCTCAAAGCTGCGGGATGGCTGTCCGCCGTCGAGCGCCATCGCACACGCATCGCCCAATCCCACGCCCGCGTATTGGTTGTCCAATTCGGCGGCGCATCGGGTACGCTTGCCGCGCTGGGCAACCACGGGCTCGATGTTGCCGCAGCGCTGGCGCAGGACCTGGGACTCGCCTTACCGGCCATGCCCTGGCATTCCCAGCGCGATAATCTGGTCGAAGTGGCGTCGATGTTGGGTATGCTCACCGGCAGCCTCGGCAAAATGGCGCGCGACATTTCACTGTTGATGCAAACGGAAACCGGCGAAGCGTTCGAACCGGCGGCGCAGGGGCGCGGCGGTTCTTCGACCATGCCGCACAAACGCAATCCGGTAAGTTGCGCCATGGTGTTGGCCGCAGCGACGCGATTGCCCGGACTGGTCGCAGCCATGCACTCGGCAATGCCGCAGGAACACGAACGCGGGCTGGGCGGATGGCAGGCGGAATGGCAAATCCTGCCGCAAATCTGCCTGCTGGCGGCGGCGGCACTTGAACAAAGCAATTGCATGCTGCAGGGATTGGAAATCGACGCGGTCCGCATGCGCGCCAATCTCGACATCACGCAAGGATTGATTCTGGCTGAAGCGGCGTCGACAGCGCTGGCGGTTTTCGTCGGACGTGCAGAAGCACATCGTATTATCGAACAGGCATCGCAGCGTGCAATTTCCGGCAATCAACATTTGCGCGATGTGCTTGCCCGCGACGTGCAAGTCACCGCCCATCTTGACCTCGCGGCGCTGGAAAAACTATTCATCGCGGAAAATTATACCGGCGTCGCCGAGCAGTTTATCGAGCGCGTGCTGGCTGCGCGCAAAGCGTAAGGCGGTCACGGCGCGATTTAATCGGAGAAATAATATGGACGAAAAACAACGCAACGAAAACGGCATGAAAATGCGACGCAAAGTACTGGGCGACGCGTACGTCGACCGCACGCTAAACAACGTGACGCCGTTGAACGAGGAATTTCAGGACATGATCACGCGCCATGCCTGGGGAGAAATCTGGACCCGTCCGGGCTTGCCGCCGCATCACCGCAGCTTAATCACCGTCGCCATGCTCATCGCGCTGAAACAAACCGACGAATTGCGCCTGCACCTGCGCGGCGCGCTGAACAACGGTGTCACGCGTGACGAAATTAAGGAAGTGATGATGCAATCGGCGATCTATTGCGGCGTGCCTGCGGCAAATGCCGCATTTCATGTTGCGCGAGAAGTGTTTGCGGATATCGACAGCGGCAAGTAAATCATCGGTTCTTGCTTCAATCGGCGTTTACAGCCTCATTTCCAATCTTACCGATGCCGCAACGGCGCTCCCGCCGAAACTGGTCGCGGTATCCAGTTGCTGGCCTTCCACAATTCTGGTTACCGACTGGCTCTCCAGCGGCGCGAGGTTTGCGAGGCCGAAGCGCAATTTTGCTTTGGCCGTGACACTCCATAGCGCATAAATATCCGTCACGCGACGCGCATTGACGAAGGTGGATTGCGTATCGCTGGCCTGCGTGGTGTAAGCGGGCGTGAAACCGATATTACCGCCGACCGCCCATGCGCTGGCCGGGAATTTGTAGTCGAAGCCAAAATTTCCCGTTACGCGCGGCTGCTGATCAATGCGGTTATACGGGCCCGCCACGCCGCTGACCTTTGAATCATATATGCTCAGATTCAAGCGCAGGTTGAGCGGCGGCGCGTTTTCTATCGCATCGCTGAGTCTGAATTTCGCATCGAACTCGACGCCCTGCGTGACGGCGCTACCGATATTCTGCGGGCGGCTGACCCAGCGCGCCACCGGCGCCCAGATGACGTTTTCCAGCGCGGGCAAGTTGCGAATCAAATCGCTGATATTGCGGCGGAACAGATTGACCGACACGACGCCGCCTTCCGCCAGATAGCGTTCGTAGGCGAGGTCGATGCCTTTGGCCAGTTCAGCCTTGAGATTTGGATTGCTGGCGGAATCGGCACTGGTCGCGGCATTGGTAACAGTCAGCGGAAACTTATTGTTGATGCTCGGACGCGCGATCAGGTTTTGTGTGGTCGGCGGCTTATAACTCTGCGTAAGGCTCAGGCGCACCTGGTCTTTGCGCGGCGAGGCAAAGCGCCATACCAGATGGCCGACCGGCGTAATCACCCGGCTTTGATTGCTTACATTATTCAATGCGTCGTTGCTGTCGGTCTGTATCGTTTCCCAGCGCACGCCCAGATTGGCGCTCAGGTTTTCCGCCGGATCCCACTCATCCTGAATGAATAGTGCCGTGCGATTGATCGAAGCGTTCAAATCGCCGCCGAGGTCGAGCGCCTGCGTGACGCCGGACCGTGTCTGCAGCGTCGTGCCAGACTCAGACCGATTGACGCGCTCGACTTCCGTACCCAGGACGCCGCTATGTCCGGATTCGAAGTTACGCAATGCTTTAAGGTTCAGGCTCCACGACCGATCATTGATGTCGGCGCTTTTCTGCTCGAACAGATTATCCAGCCCAATTTGATTCAGGCTTGAGTCGACTTTGCTTTTGAAGCCGCCGATGTTGGCACGTATGTCGAGACGGGTTTGCGCATCGAGCCGTTTCAACAGCTGCGTGTTCAGGCGCAACACATGATTCGTCGATTCGGCAGTGCTGTCGCTGGTCGCGTACGCCGCGTTGGTCAGGCTGCCTGCAGTGCGGGTGCGATTTTCGCTGTGCACGATAAACGGTTGCAGGCTGAACAGTTCGCCCTGCCCTAGCCGCCATTGCACGCGCGAACTCAAAAAAACGCTGTTCCGCTGCGCATCCGCCGAGCTGGTTCCGTCCTGCTGCAACGTCGGCTGGCCGGTTGAGAGGTCGCTGAACACGGTGCTGGTGCGGGTATCGGTCAATTGGTCGTTGCGGTTCAGCGATAACGAGAAATTGTAGGTTCCCGTGTCGCTGAAGCTATCATTGCGGTTCCAGCTTGCATTGGGCGAGAAGCGACCGCGTTCCTCCTGCACGCCGGTTTTGACCTCGTCGGACTGTAATCGCAGCGGTTCGCGCAACACGATATTGATCGTACCGGCCACGGCGCGCGTGCCGGTCTCTGCAGTCGGTGCACGCAGGATTTCGATGCGCTCCACCTGCTCGGGTGAAATTTGTTCAATGGAAAATCCCGGCGGAATGCGCTCGCCGTTAATCAGAATCTGCGTATAACCGCCACCCATTCCGCGCATTGCCACGCCGCCGCCACGGCCTGGTCGGCCACCCTGCGTGACGCCGGGCAGGCGCTTGAGTACGTCGCCCAGATTGGTATCGCCGTATTGCTCAATATCTTCGCGATTGATGATGATTTTTGCCGCAGTCGAGTTACGCCGTTCGCTGGTCGCGTCGCGTTTGCCGGTGACTTCGACGCCCTCCACTTTTTGCGGCGCCTCGTCCGGTATTTGGTTCCGGCCGCCGGGTAATTCCGGCGCCGGCTTCGGCGCATCCTGCGCGTGTACGACGCCAATCGACAACGTAACTGCCGTTAACGCAAGAAAAAACAGGCAGCAGGAGGGAAATCTGAGCACGAATAATCCGATATTTAGAGTTATTTTAACTATTTGATTTAATTATGTTTTCAATTCATTCGAGAATAGCCGTTGCGGCCACGACGACGCCGTCGGCGTCGGCATAAATAAAATACCCGGGAACAAACGTCACTCCGCCGAAGCTGACGGGAATTTCCATGTCACCCGCACCTTTTTTGACGCTCTTCAGCGGATGGGTGTTCAACGCGCGGACGCCTATTTGGATACGGGAGATTTCCTCACTGTCGCGAATGCAGCCGTTGACCACTATGCCGGCCCAATGATTTTTGTATGCCAGTTCGGCGATCAAACCGCCAACCAACGCACAGCGCAGCGACCCTCCACCGTCGACGACCAACACTCTGCCTGCGCCGTCTCGCGATAAAGCGTCGCGCACCAGCACATTGTCTTCAAAGACTTTAACCGTGGAAATTCTTCCGTGAAAATTTTTGGCGCCGCCATAGATTTGGAAAATCGGCGCTACAACGAGAACATTTCCTTCGTTGGCGTCGCAAAGATCGGTCGTGAGAAAGGTCATGTCAGCCTCCTGGTATTGGAAGAAAATTTTCTTTCAGCATGGCCCAGCGCTCGTGGTCGCGCCAGCGTCCGGCGATTTTCAGGTAGCGCGGCGAATAGCCTTCACGCTGGAAGCCGACCCGCCTTACCAGGGCAAGCGAAGCGCTGTTTCCCGGCTGGATGTTTGCTTCGACGCGATGCAATTTCAGCGTACCGAATGCGTGTTTCAATGAAAGTCGCATGCCTTCGGTCATGTAACCGTGCTTTGAATACGGCGCGCCAACCGCATAGCCCATATAACAGCTGCAGAAGGCGCCGTAAAAAATCTGACTCAAGCTGATCGTGCCAATAATTGCCCCGTTGGATTTCAGACACACCAGCAGCGTCAGTTTATTGCCTGTTTTTTCGCCGAGAAAATATTTTCTGAATTGTGCTGGCGTGGTCGGCGGCGCGAACCAGCGTCGGTGTAAATCGAGGCTGGCGCGATTCAGCCGCGTCCACTCCGTCTCATCCCGCGCCGCCAGCGGGCGAATATGCGTCCTGATTCCGCGCTGCAAAACGTCGCGCTCAGAAATGTTCGTCCGGACCAAGATATCTCCATTGCCCCAATGGCAAATCGCCGAGCTTCACCTTGCCGATGCGTATGCGTTTCAAGCCCGTGACTTTTAGCCCGACCAGCTCGCACATTCTACGAATCTGGCGCTTGCGGCCTTCTTTCAACACAAAACGCAATTGTTCGTCGTTTTGCCAGGAGACTTTCGCTGGCTTGAGCTTCACGCCGTCCAGCTCAAGCCCATGTTGCAATTTGCGCAGGCCATCATCGCTGAGTTTGCCGTCGACGCGCACCAGATATTCTTTTTCAATTTGGGAATCTTCGCCAATGAGTTGTTTGGCGATGCGGCCATCCTGCGTAAGCACCAGCAGCCCGGTCGAATCGATATCGAGCCTACCGGCAGGCGCGATGCCGCGCACATGCTCGGGCGAAAATTTTCTCACACTGAGATTGCTGCGTTGCTGATTTTCTTTGGTCACCAATAGCACCGCAGGTTTCATTCCCGGCTCCGGTTGGCCTGATACATAACCTATTGATTTATTTAATAAAATTGTTACACGTTGATCCTGATTGTTTTGCGCGCGCTTATCCAGACTGATTTGCTGGTCCGGGTCGATGCGCGTGCCGAGTTCGGTGATTTTTTCGCCGTCGACAAACACCCAGCCGCGTGCGATATAGTCGTCGGCTTCGCGGCGCGAGCAAATCCCGCGCTCCGACATGATTTTGGATAAGCGAATTTTTTCCGTCATCAGGGCGTGGCGTAATACCGTTCGATAGTCAGGCGAATTTTTTCGATTGCACCTTGCGCGGCACGCTCCCCTTCGAGGATGGCAAGGTGCTTGGCTTTGAAGTCGGTCGGCCCGATGTCGCCGATATTCGGGCGAATCACGATATGCGCTTCATTCAACTCAAAATAGTTAATCGACTTACCCATGATGGCGAATGTCTGCAGCAGCAAATCCAGCCCGTTGCCGGTCTTTCCGCTGTCGGGATTTTTCGAAATATCCACAGCTATCACAATATCGGCGCCGAGCAGTTTCGCCGCACGTACCGGCACCGGGCTGGTCAGGCCGCCATCCACATATTCACGCCCTGAAATGGTCATCGGCTGAAACACACCGGGCACGCTGCTGGAGGCCCGCACTGCCATACCCGTGTTGCCTTGGCGGAATACTGCCATTTCACCGCTTTGCAAATCTGTTGCGACGATGCCGAGAGTTTTGCTCATGCGCTCGATGTTGCGGTTATTCAGCGACTGGTTAATATAGTTCTGCAGGCTTTCGCCCTTGAATACGCCGCGATTGGGCAGGATAGTCCAGTCGGTCGCTACGCTCTCGTCCATTGCCAAAGCGATTTTCTGCAAGTCAAACCCATTGATGCCCCCCGCATACAATGCACCGACAATACTGCCGGCGCTGGTGCCGGTCACGATATCAATGTTTATCCCCTGCGCTTCCAGGGCTTTTATCACGCCGACGTGCGAAAAACCGCGCACTGCGCCGCCACCCAATGCAAGGCCGATTTTGGGAGGATTTTTTTTGCGCGTAATAACCGGTTCGGGTTTCACCTCCGCCTTTGCTTCTATCGGTGGTGCGGGCGGCGTGATGGTGGGCAGTGCACTTGCCGGTTTGGAGTCATCCGGCAAAATCGGAACAGATTTGCAGCCGGAGAATAACAGTCCGGCGCAAATCAGCAATAGAGTCGTGGCGCGTTGGCGCAAATCGGAGCGGCTCAAATCATGCCTAGCGGGTATTGCCGCGCGGCTTGAATAGCGCCGGCACCGGCTTGGCTCCGCCAGACTTGCGCGTTTGATTTGCCGGTTGCGACACACTGGTGCGCACCGCGGGTTGTGAGATCGATCCTGCCGGCAAGTCGGGGCTTTTGGTGGACACACGGCCATGTGCCGGACGCGGCGTTTCCGTCTTCCGTTGATGCGACTCGTGCCGCGTATGCGATTCGCGTTTGTCGTGCTCGCGTTTTTCCTGGCTGCGCGGTGCGCGTGCGCGCGTTTCCGCCGGCTTTGCTTCGGCGCTCTTTTCGCTGGCGCGCGCGCCATCACCCCTTCCCGCGCGGGCGCGCTCAAAGCGCCGCGGTGCTGCGCTGTCGGCATCGCCATGCGTCATATCGAAGCCGGCCATAATTTGTTTTTCCAGCGACACCTTCAGCATTTTTTCAATTTCTTTCAGCGATTTCATTTCTTCGCCGCACACCAGGGAAATCGCTTCACCGGAGGAGCCGGCGCGGCCAGTGCGACCGATACGATGAACGTAATCTTCCGGCACATGCGGTAATTCGTAGTTGATGACATGCGGCAGCTGGTCGATATCGAGTCCGCGCGCGGCGATATCGGTTGCCACCAGCACGCGCACTTTACCTGCCTTGAAATCCGCCAGTGCTTCCATGCGTGCCGATTGGCCCTTGTCTCCGTGAATCGCCGCAGTGCTGATGCCGCTTTTTGCCATCTGGTCGGCAAGGCGGCTGGCACCGTGCTTGGTGCGCGTGAACACCAGCACCTGCTGCCAGTCGTTGTCCAGAATCAATTTTTGCAGCAACTCGCGCTTGCGCTCCTTATTGACTTCGTACACAGACTGCTTGACCAGCTCGGCGGTGGTATTGCGTCGCGCCACTTCAATTTGCGCCGGGTCTTTCAAAATTTTGTCGGCGAGTTCGCGGATGTCTTCGCTATAGGTCGCGGAAAACATCAGGTTTTGCCGCACCGGCGGTAACATGGCGATGATTTTTTTGATGTCATTGATGAAACCCATATCGAGCATGCGGTCGGCTTCGTCGAGCACGAAAATCTCCACCTTGGACAAATTTACCGTGCGTTGTTGCACGTGATCGAGTAAACGCCCGGGCGTGGCGACAAGAATATCGACGCCGGCTTTCAGCGCCTTGATTTGCGGATCGATATTCACTCCACCGAATACCACGGCCGGTTTCAGCGGAAGATATTTGCCGTAGGTTTTGACGCTTTCTTCCACCTGCGCCGCCAGCTCGCGCGTTGGCGTGAGAATCAATGCGCGCACCGGGTGAAGCGCGGGCGATGTACTGCGATTGCCATGGATCGACAGGCGTTGTAACAAAGGTAAAGTAAAACCGGCAGTCTTGCCGGTTCCGGTTTGCGCTCCCGCAAGAACGTCGCGGCCTTGCAGAATTACCGGAATGGCTTGGAGCTGGACGGGGGTCGCTTCGGTGTAGCCCTGTTCGGAAACGGCGCGCAACAATTCGGCCGATAGGCCGAGCTCAGCAAATGACATGGAACTTCCTCAATCGGCCCGCTGGCGCGCAAAATGGCCAGAACCGGTCGAGGCTGATAACTTATTGATTAATATGAATAAATTGACCTGCCACGCGGGACCGGGTACGCGTAAATCAATTCAGCGGACATTATATATATATGCGTTGGATACGCGCACAATTTATTTTGGTTTTAACAGGTCTCCGCAAACCAGGTTGAATTCGTATTCGGCAACGCTGCCGGCGGGGATCGCTTCCATCTGCACTTTTTCCGGCAGCAGAATAATGGACTCAATCAGCTTGCCGTTCTCGCCAAACAACGAACCACGGAGCACTCCTTGCGTCCGATTCGCGCAATTCATCACGCGATACACCCGTTTCGACGTGATCATGCGTCCGGATACTTCGTCCTTTTCCTCCGCGCGCTCGAATTGCGCCCTTTCCCAGAACATTGCCTGGGAGCCCTCGATTGCCAGGCTGTTTTTGTCCAGCGCGAGCGATACGTTTCCCGAAACAACCGGAAGCGGCAGCCAGTCTTCCGCGGCTTTCGCAAACCCACCTGTTGTTAGAAGCGCGAAAGCAAAAAAATATGGTATTAAAACAATGAGTTGCATTTTGAACATAGTTATTTTTAATCTGTGGGATTAAATCCCGCATATGTATTTGAGGGCGTTGGATCATGAATTAACATGGCTTTGGCGGATTTGTGAACGGAAGCTTCTCTCCGGCCGTTCTTCCCTGCAGCACATTGTTTGAAGCCGGATTCCGCTATTCCGGACTCCCCACCCGCATGAGGCGTCGTATGAAAAAGTATCTACTGGTTTATTTTGCCATAAGCATCAGTGTGGCGCTCAGCAGTTGTGGCGGCGGCGGTGACAGCGCGGGCGGCGGCAATCCTACCCCGCCGCCGGTTTCTCCGCCCGCAACGACGGACAGCGTGCGTTTTTTACAGCAGGCAAGTTTTGGCCCGACCGACGCGACGCTGGCCGAAGTCAGGCTGAAAGGGTTCGATCAGTTCCTCAACGACCAATTCGCCGCTGCAAAATCCGGCTACGAGAATCTGCCTAACGCGCTCGACCCTGTCATTATTGCCGGCGTCCAGCCTGCCACATGCAATGGCGATGGCAACCGCGCCAGCGCAGCGAGCCAATGCGAGCGCGACAATTATTCGGTGTTCCCGATGCAGACGCGCTTTTTTCAAAATGCGGTCGACAAGCCCGACCAATTGCGCCAGCGAATCGCATGGGCGTTGAGCCAGTTTCTGGTGATATCGGCGACGGAAATTTTCCAGGCGTATCCGATGCAATCCTACCAGCGCATTTTGTACGATAACGCGTTCGGCAATTATCGCGACTTACTCAATAAAATTACCCTGAGCCCGGCCATGGGGCGTTACCTCGACATGGCTAACAACAGCAAGCCGTCAGGAACGCAAACGCCGAACGAAAATTATGCGCGCGAATTGCTGCAATTATTTTCCATAGGCCAGGTGAAACTGAATACCGATGGGTCTGCGGTAATGGAAAACGGCGCAACCGTGCCGTCGTACGACCAGGATCAGGTAGAGGCATTTGCCCACGTATTTACCGGCTGGACCTACCCGCCCCTGCCGGGGCAGACGGCGAAATTCTATTCGCCGGCGTACTACGTGGGCGACATGGTGGCCATTGCAACCAAACATGACACAGGCGCGAAAACGCTTTTGAACGGTGTGACCTTGCCAGCCAACCAGACGCCGGAGAAAGATCTGAACGATGCGATTGATAATATTTTCAATCATCCCAATGTCGGGCCGTTTGTCGGCAAGCGGCTGATTCAGCATCTGGTCACCAGTAATCCGACGCCAGAATACATTTCCCGTGTCAGCGCTGTTTTCAACAACAACGGCCAAGGTGTACGCGGCGACATGAAAGCGGTCATCCGTGCCATTCTGCTCGACACCGAAGCGCGCGGCGACGTGAAGACCGACGCGCGCTACGGCCATCTTAAAGAACCGGCGCTCTATGCGATGAATATCCTGCGCGCATTGAACGCGAAATCTGACGGCGTGGTAATGCGCTACTTCACGCAGATCATGGGGCAGGATATTTTCGTGCCGTCGAGCGTATTCAATTATTACCCGCCCGATCATGTACTCGCGGCGGAAAAAATCGGCGCACCGGAATTTGCCATCCAGAATACGTCCACCGCGATGAACCGGATAAACATCGCGACGACTTTAATCTTTAATCGTCCCGCCTACTACGATACGACGCTGAAAAAATATGTCAATCCGTTCCCGGATACGGTGACCGGCATTTATCGCGATGAAGCGGTCAATGGCTCGATCGGCAGCCTGATTGACTGGGCGCCATGGCAAGCCATCGCCGCCGACACCAACGCCATGCTGGAAAAAATCAATACGCTGATGTTCCACGGCGCAATGTCCGGTGCAATGAAAGACAGCATTGCAAGGGCGGTCAACGCGGTCGCCGTGGACGACCCGTTGCTGCGCGCTCGCACCGCGGTTTTCCTTGCCGTTACCTCATCTCAATATCAAGTGGAGCGCTGAATATGGGTACGACACGCAGAGAATTTCTGCTCCGCATCGGGGCGATCGGCGCGGTTTCCAGTCTCGAATATTTCAGTGCGTTAAACGCGCTGGCGCAAACCGCTCCCGGCGATTACAAGGCACTGGTATGCGTTTTTCTTTATGGTGGAAACGACGGTAACAATACGATTATTCCGGTCGATGCGCGTTACGCGGATTACGCTAAAGTGCGCACCACGAACGACATTGGCCTTGCGATGCCGACCGGCGCACAATTGCTCACGCCGCCCGGGGGCAGTGCGGCCGAATTCGGCCTGCATCCGGCGCTCGTCGACCTCGCGCCGTTATACAGCGCCGGGAAAATGGCGGCCTTGTTTAATGTCGGCACCCTGGTCCAACCGTTCAAATCCGTGGCCGAATACAAATCTGCCGCCCGCAGCGCCAAGCCGGAAAACCTGTTTTCCCATTCGGACCAGCAGCAGGAATGGCAAAGCGGAATTGCATCCGGATATTCGCGTAGCGGCTGGGGGGGACGTATCGCCGACCGGCTGAGTGTGGTTAACGGCAGCGGGCCAATCCCGATGATCATTTCGGCATCCGGCTCGTCGCTTTTCATGTCGGGCGAAAACACCAGCCCGTTGACCATTCCGTCTAACGGCGGCTTCGGGCTAAGCGGGTTCGGCGATAAGCCCGGCAGCTACTACAGCCCTGCACACAAGGCACGCTACGATGCCCTGCAGGAATTGCTCGCGATCGACCGAGATGCGGCGTTGGTCCGCGGCGCGGCCGACATCACCAAGGCCTCTATCGATGCGGGCGTCGCCATCAGCAGCGTATTAACCAACGCGAATACGCTTTCGGCGCCATTTTTCAACGGTGCGACCAACCCGGTATTCAACGGCAATTTCGCGCGTCAGTTGCTGCAAGTGGCAAAAGTCATCGAAGCCAGTGGTTCACTCGGATTGAAGCGGCAAATATTCTTCGTGCAGCTGGGCGGCTTCGATACCCACGCCGGCCAACCCAATCAGCAGCAGAACCTGCTCGCACAACTTGGTCCATCGCTAAAGGCATTTCACGATGCCATGGAAAAAATCGGCATGACGAATAATGTCACGACCTTCACCCAAAGCGATTTTGGTCGCACCCTGCAACCTGCAGCGGGCAATGGCAGCGATCACGCATGGGGTAACCACCATTTGATTATCGGCGGCGCGGTAAAGGGCGGCACGACCTACGGCACGTTCCCGACGCTGGGCTTGGGTAGCGCAAGCCCTGACGACGTCTCGAGCGAAGGGCGCTGGCTGCCAAAAACGTCGGCCGACCAATACGCGGCGACGCTCGCGAGCTGGTTTGGCGTCTCCGCGTCGGATATGCAATACGTGATGCCTAACCTGGGCAATTTTTCAAACGCCAACCTGGGATTCATGGCGTAGGCGGCTGGCTGATGTTCAGCGAGAAAAATCCCCGCTCATGGCGGGGATTTTTTTGAATGCAAGATAGGGTTTGGTTTTCTCCGGGTAAAACTGCAGGACCTTTTTTATCGGATTCAAATCGCCGAGCACTTTCACTTCCTGAACGTCAGCCAAACCTTCGACAGAAACCGCCACCGGCACATTCATCGAGTCTTCCGCCACCGCGGGGGCGATGACTTTGACGCGGTCGTCGAACATAACTGCGGCGTTGCCGAAATGCTCTTTCTTCAGCCAGTCCCATAACACGGATTTCAGCGGATCGTCGCCCGTCTTTGGTTCGGCGTGGAGCGAACTGGCCAAATACGCCACTCCAATAAGTAATATAACTAATTGATTAATATAATAACTTTTACTTCGCATTGTCTGAGTCCAGTGGGCAACCGGTGATCCGGCAAAAAATCATGAAAACCATTAGGCAAATTGTCTTGGTCGCGGAGTAAGTTGTGTTTATCATCGCACAGCTGATCAATAATACAAACCGCCTCTCCCACCCTCCAACGTCAGGAACAATATGCGCGCTTCGAATCCGTTTTCGACTCCATCCCTCATGCAACGCCCAAAGTTTCAATTGCGCAGACCGCTGACAGTTGCTGTCCTCGCAACTCTTGTGCCATGCGCGGCTTATGCGCAAACCACGAGCGACGGCGCTGGCAGGGTTGAAAGCGTTGAACCCGTCGTGGTTACGGCGACCAGACGCGCTCAATTGGGTTTCGACATTCCGGCATCGATTGATTCGATCAATATCAGCGAAATTCAGGACGGTCAGCCGCAAGTCAATTTATCCGAAGCATTGCAGCGCGTCCCCGGCTTAGTCGTCGGCAACCGGCAAAACTACGCGCAGGATTTACAGATTTCTTCGCGCGGTTTTGGCAGCCGATCAACCTTCGGCGTGCGCGGCATCCGCCTGATTGCGGATGACGTTCCGGCGACCATGCCGGACGGCCAGGGGCAAGGCGCGACGATTTCGCTCTCATCGGCCAAGCGCATTGAAGTGCTGCGCGGCCCGTTCTCGGCAATTTACGGCAACTCCTCCGGCGGCGTGATCCAGGCCTTCAGCGAGGACGGCCCGGCGCAACCGACAGTGAGCCTGAACGCCTGGCGCGGCAGCTTTGACAGCCAGCGCGTCGACCTGAAATTCGGCGGAAATGCCGGCCCGTTCAATTACATGATTGACGCGTCGCGCTTCGAAACCGATGGCTACCGCGATCATTCTGCCGCCACGCGCGATCACGTTAACGCCAAACTCAAATATACATTTGACAACGCGACCCTGTCGTTGGTGGCGAATTCGCTCAAGCAACCGTGGACGCAGGACCCGCTGGGCCTCACGCGCGCGCAGTTCACCGCCAACCCGCGTCAGGTGGATCCGCTCGCAATCACCTACGACACGCGGAAGAATATAGAAAACAAGCAAGGCGGATTGGTCTACGAACATCGCCTCGGCGTGAACGATACATTGCGCCTCGTCGCCTACAGTGGCACGCGTGGAATCACCCAATTCCTCGCTCTCACACCGGGCGCCCAGGTACCCGCGACGAATTCCGGCGGCGTGGTCGATCTCGACCGCACCTTCAACGGCGCGAATATTCGCTGGACGCACCAGTTCGCCGCGCCGCTGGTACTGACGGCCGGCGTGGATGTGGATAAATCCAAGGAACGGCGCAGTGGCTACGAAAATTTCACCGGCACGGGCAGCGCGCAGGTGCTCGGCGTACAGGGCAACCTGCGCCGCAGCGAAGACGACAGCGTGGAAAACCTCGACCCCTACGCGCAATTCGAATGGCAGCCGACCAAAGACTGGAATATCGTTGCCGGCGTGCGCCATAGTAAAGTCAAGTTTAAATCGCAGGATTATTTCACCGCGCCGGCGGCGACACCAGGCGGCCCGGTGAACGGCGACGATAGCGGAAGTGTGGAATACACGCACACCAATCCGGTTTTGGGCGTGCTATATAAAGTCAGCACGCAAACCAATGTATACGCCAACTTCGGCAAAGGATTCGAAACGCCCACCTTTGCCGAACTCGCCTACAAAGCCGACGCGGCGGGCGTGCTGCTTTCCGGACTCAATTTTGACCTCAAGCCGAGTACCAGCCGCAACTATGAAGCGGGCTTGAAACATCGAATCGGCGACAACGTACGCGTCAACACCGCTGTTTTCTATATTCTCACCGACAATGAAATCCTGCCGCGCACCAACGCCAGCGGCCGTGCCACGTTTCAGAATGCGGCGGAAACGCGCCGCCAGGGGATGGAACTGGCAGTCGACGCCAATCTTGGCGGCGGTTACCGCGCATACGCCGCGCTGACTTACCTCGATGCGCGCTTTTCGCGCGGATTCAGCTACCGCGCTTCTGCCGCGCCGACAGTTACCAATGTCCGCGGCAACAATATTCTTCCCGGTGCGCCGGCGTCGACCGCTTACGGCGAAATATCCTGGAAGCAATCGGACACGGGATTTCACGCCGCCGTTGAAGCTCGGGTCGCGACAAAAGTGTATGTCAACGACGTGAACAGCGACGCTGCCAATGGCAATTACGTCATCAATCTGCGCGGTGGTTACCGTATCAAATCCGGCAACTGGGATCTCGGCGTTTTCGCGCGGGTCGACAATTTACTTGAAGAAAAATACGCCGGCTCCGTCATCGTCAATGAGGCCAACGGGCGCTTTTTTGAGCCCGCGCCGCGCCGGAATAATCTGATTGGCATTAACGGAAAATATTCTTTTTAATCAATAGGTTATAGAAGTTCTCCTTGTTGCCACCGGCTTCATAACCGGTGGCATTTTTTCCCGCGCACCCTTAGTGTGTTCTACTGCACAGCTTTTCGCTGACTTGCCGGTTAGGCTTCCGGTTCAAATTAATTTTTATCGGGGCTGCCTGCATCTTGCAGGACGAATAACACTACATGCCTTCTCCAACGCTGGTCGCGACCGAATCCTGGCATCCGCCGAAAACTTCGCCTGAAACAACCGATCCGCTGCTCGGCTGCCTCATGGTCCTGGCCAAGCGCCTCGGCAAGCCGGTTTCAGCCGAAACCCTGCTCGCCGGCATGCCGCTGGAAAACAATCGCCTGACACCGGATCTATTCGTCCGCGCGGCGACACGCGCGGGTTTGAGCGCAAAAATCACCAAACGGCCGGTCAATGCCCTCTCAGACCTAATCCTGCCGGCAGTTTTGCTGCTGAGCGGCGGCGAGGCCTGCGTGCTGGTGCGCCGCAGTTCGCCCGAACTTGCGATGGTCGTTTTCCCCGAATCCGGGATCGGAGAACGCGAGGTCGCGCTACACGAACTGGCCGAGCGCCATACCGGCTACGCAATTCTGGTCAGCAGCACCGCCAACCTCGACGCGCGCAGCGCCGACAGCGTGACCCCTGATCCGCGCAACTGGTTCTGGAGCATTTTGCTGCGCTCGTGGCCGCTCTATGGCGAAGTAGCGGTGGCGTCATTGCTAATCAATATTTTCGCTCTGGTGATGCCGTTGTTCGCCATGAATGTATACGACCGCGTGGTGCCCACTCACGGCATCGAAACGCTCTGGGCGCTTAGTATTGGCGCGATGATTGTTATCGGCTTCGATTTTTTTATGCGTGTGCTGCGCGGTTATTTCATCGATGTGGCCGGTAAGCGTATCGACGCCAGCTTGTCTTCGAGCATTTTCCAGCGTGTGCTCGGTCTGCAAATGCAGTCGCGCCCCGGCTCCGTCGGTGCGTTTGCCAGCAGCCTGCAGGAGTTTGAGGGCGTGCGCGAATTCCTCACTTCCGCGACCATTACCACGCTGATCGATTTGCCGTTTGTGCTGCTGTTTATCGCCGCGCTGTTCTGGATCGGTGGGCCCATCGCATGGATCGTCGTCGTCGCTATACCGATTATTCTCATGGTGTCGTTGCTGCTGCAGGGTCCGATTTCGCGCGTGGTACAGGCTAATATGCGGCTGGCCTCGCAACGGCAGGCATCGCTGATCGAAACCCTGGTCGGATTGGAGACCATTAAAGTCATGGGCGCCGAAGGCCCCGCGCAACGTAAATGGGAACAGGTAATCAGGAACATGGGCAGCATGGGATTAAAATCGCGCCTGCTGTCGGCCGTCGGCGTCAATTTCTCCATGTTTGCGCAGCAGGCGGCCAATATCGGCGTGATCATCATGGGCGTGTATTTGATCGTCGACGACAAGCTTTCGATGGGTGCGTTGATTGCCTGCACGATTCTTACCGGCCGTGCGTTAGCACCGTTGTCGCAATTGGCGGCACTGCTCACGCGCTATCATCAATCGCGCAACGCGCTTGCCTCGATCGATCGCCTGATGCATCTGCCGGTTGAACGACCCGAAGGCAAAGACTTTTTGCAGCGGCCCAAACTGGAAGGCGGCATCGAATTCAAAAATGTCAGTTTTGCCTACCCTGGCCAGGAAAGCGATGCGCTGGTCGACGTGACGTTTAAAATCCAACCGGGTGAACGCGTTGGCCTGATCGGCCGCGTGGGCTCGGGCAAAACGACTGTCGAAAAACTGGTGCTGGGATTATATCCGCCGAAAAACGGGTCAATACTGATCGACGGCGCCGAATTGCGTCAGATCGACCCGGCCGCGCTACGACGCGATATCGGCTATGTGCCGCAGGATATCCTGTTATTTTACGGCTCGGTGCGCGACAACATCTGCCTCGGCGCGCCGCACGCAGAAGATGCGGCGATTTTGCGGGCCGCGGAAATTTCCGGCGTGACTGAATTTGTAAATCGTTTGCCGAACGGTTTCGACCTGCAAGTCGGCGAACGTGGCGAAGGATTGTCCGGCGGGCAGCGCCAGGCGATCGCGATTGCGCGCGCCGAATTGCTCAACCCGCCTTTGTTAATGCTCGACGAACCGAGCAGCGCCATGGACAGCCGCTCCGAGGAATTATTCAAAGCGCGCCTCGCCGCCAATTTGGGTACCCGAACATTAGTCGTCGTCACCCATCGCGCATCGCTGCTCTCGTTAGTCGATCGCCTGATCGTGCTCGATAGCGGTTGCGTCATTGCCGATGGCCCCAAGGATCAAGTATTGGCCGCCTTGGCGGGAGGGAAAATCCATGTCCCATCCGTCTGAATCTTCCATGATCAAGCTACCGGTCGACGAAACCGATGTCGTCGCACCCGCACAGGGGAGCATCACGCCGTTCAAACCGAAGCCGATAGTTCCGCGGCAGGAAGACAGCGAGTTTATTCGCACCGGCCACGCCGCAGCGCTCGAGCGCCCGCGTCACTTTACCCACTGGATATTGCTCACCACTGTATTATTTTTCGCCGCGGCATTGGCCTGGGCCAACTGGGCGACCTTGGATGAAGTCACGGTTGGCGAAGGCAAAGTTATTCCGTCGAGCCAGGTACAGATTGTGCAAAACCTGGAAGGCGGCATTGTGTCGGAAATTCTGGTCAAGGAAGGCGACACCGTGTTAAAGGACCAGCCGCTGATGCGCATTGACGACAAGCGCTTCGCGGCGTCGTTCCGCGAAGGTCAGGCAAAGGACTACACGCAACTCGCGCGCATCGCCCGTCTGGCCGCCGAGGCCAACGGCACGCCATTTGTCGCGCCGGCAGAATTGCAAACCAGCCACGCCAAATTAGTGGCAGAAGAAAAAGCCTTATTCGATTCGCGCAAGCTCGGCCTGCAGGCGAACCTCACTATCCTCCAGCAACAGGCCGAACAGCGTAAACAGGAAATTACCGAAAAGCGTTCGCGGCTGGTCCAGCTCAGGCAAAGTTACAGCCTGGCCAATCAGGAATTGCAAATGACGCGGCCGATGGCGCAGCAAGGCGTGGTGTCGGAAGTGGAATTATTGAAACTTGAGCGCGGCGTCAACGACATCAAAGGCGACATGGACGCGACGCAACTGGCACTCCCCCGCCTCGAAGCCGCGCAACAAGAAATAATTAATAAAATTAATGAGTTAAATACAAGATTCAAAGCTGAGGCGATGAAAGATTTGAATCAGGCGAGAGCCGAACAAACCGCTCTCAGCGCAGCCAATACGGCCAACGAAGATCGCGTCGTACGCACCCTGGTGAAAGCGCCGCTCGCGGGGGTGGTGAAACAAATCAAAGTGAACACTGTCGGCGGCGTGGTACAACCCGGAATGGATTTGATGGAAATCGTGCCGGCCGACGACTGGCTATTGGTTGAAGCCAAAGTGCGCCCGGCCGATATTGCGTTTTTGCATCCCGGCCAGCAAGCCATGGTCAAATTATCCGCTTACGATTTTTCCATTTACGGCGGTTTCCCGGCCACGCTGGAGCACATCAGCGCCGACACGCTCGACCCCCAGCGACCGGGCGAAAGACCCGAAAGTTTTTACCGCATCCGCGTGCGCACCACGCAAAATAAATTTTCCGGCCGGGGCGACGTGTTGCCGATTTTGCCCGGCATGATCGCGACCGTGGATATCCAGACCGGCAAGAAAACCGTGCTGCAATATTTGCTCAAGCCGATTATTAAATCGAAGCAAACGGCACTGCGTGAGAGATAAGCCGACATGATTCTCATCGCCAGCCATTCACCCGATACGCGCGCCCGAGCCGCCTCCGCTACGGCGTCTTTGGCCGTTGTCCAAACGGTAACCGATCTTGCCGGTCTGTGCACCGCCCTGGAGAAGTTCAGGCCGCGCATTATTCTGCTCGACATCGACTTGCCCGGTATCGATCCACCTGAAGGCATTT
>JBAVXA010000018.1:0-22041 GCA_049698095.1 Burkholderiales bacterium | reverse complement strand
TCGCGGCATGCAGAGACGGCACCACGGTGCATCCCGGGGCGGAAAAATCCTTATTCGCGCTGACGACAATATTGCGCCGTCCCGGCAGAGGCTTGCCGATCGATTCATGGGTCTTGCGGCCCATGATGATCGCGTGGCCCATGGTCAAGCTCCGGAAATGTTTTAGATCAGCCGGCAGATGCCACGGCAAGGTATTGTTCGCACCGATGACGCGGTTGTTCGACATGGCGACGATGAGCGATTTGCGCATGGTGGGTGATCCGGTCAAAAAACCCGGCGCGGCCAGAGGGGAAGTCGCGCGCCACGATTGTCAGACGCACAAGCACCGGATCGATTCGTCATACAGCGATCGGGGCTTTGATAGCCGGATGCGGATCATAATTTTCCAGCGTGAAATCTTCGTATTTGAAGCCGAAAATATCCTTTACCGCAGGATTGATTCTCATTGTAGGCAATGCGCGCGGCGCGCGCGTGAGCTGTTCACGCGCCTGGTCGAGGTGGTTGCCATACAGGTGGGCGTCGCCGAGCGTGTGCACGAATTCTCCCGGTTTGAGCCCGCACACTTGCGCCACCATCATTGTCAGTAACGCGTACGACGCAATATTGAAAGGGACACCGAGAAATATATCCGCGCTGCGTTGATAAAGCTGGCAGGACAATTTTCCATCGGCAACGTAAAACTGGAACAGCGCATGGCAAGGCGCCAGCGCCATTTTGTCGATGTCGGCAACATTCCATGCCGATACAATCAGGCGCCGCGAGTCAGGATTTTTTTTGATCTGCTCGACCACCTGCGAGATCTGGTCGATATGGTGGCCGTCGGGCGCCGGCCATGAGCGCCACTGCACACCGTATACCGGTCCGAGATTGCCCTGCGCGTCGGACCATTCGTCCCAGATGGTGACGTTATGTTGTTTAAGATAGGCGATATTGCTCGTGCCCTGCAAAAACCACAGTAATTCATGCACGATCGATTTCATGTGGCATTTTTTCGTCGTCACCAGCGGAAAGCCGTCGGCAAGATCGAACCGCATCTGGTAACCGAAAACGCTGATGGTGCCGGTGCCGGTGCGATCGGATTTTTTCGTGCCATGGTCGAGCACATGTTGCATCAGGTCGAGATAAGCGCGCATGGAGTTATAATGTAAATTGAGTAGCGCATTTTACCACGCAGCCCGATTCGGACGGAATGCGCAAAACATTAAAGGATCAATTTTGCCAACAAAATTAAATCAACACGAGGCGGAAATTTCGGCCAAAGCGTTTTCCGCCGCCAGCCATCTACTGGTGCTTACGCCGAAGAGTAAAATCCTGCCGCGCGACTTGCCCGGCATCGATCTTCTGAAGAAATCGCTGGGGCGCAAGAAAATGAAGCCGGATGAACTGGCTGCCACCCCGGTTGCGGGCGAAACCGGCGACGGCGGAATCGTTGTGTGGGCCATGCTGGACGAGAAAGCTTCGGTATTCGAACAACACACAGTGTTGCGCAAAGCGGTGCAAATCCTGCTCGACGAAAAACCCGACTCGCTCTCGATCTGTGTCAACGGCAACACGCAACAGAAAAAAGTCGCTGCGGAAATCGCTGTCTACGTGTGCCTCGCCAACGCCGCGCCGATGCCCACGCGAAAGCAAAAGGCTGAGCGTAATCCATTGAATAATATAAATATTTTTGGGTGCAAGGCTGCAGATAATTTTGCCTCTGCAGTCGCATGCGCGGAGGGCAACGCGCTTGCTCGCGAGCTCACGCATACGCCGCCAAACGAGCTCACGCCGAAATTATATCGTGCGAAAATCAAGGATCTGGCCAGGCAGCATGGCTGGAAAATGGTTGAGCACGACATGAAAGCGCTGCGCAAAATGGGCGCCGGTGCTTTTGTTGCCGTGGCGCAAGGCAGCAGCGAAGACGACGCGGCGATTGTGCACCTAAAATACTCGCCTCGAGCCGCGACGCAAAGGATCGCGCTGGTGGGTAAGGGCATTTGTTTTGACACCGGCGGCCATAACCTCAAGCCGGCGCGCTACATGCATGGCATGCACGAGGACATGAACGGCTCTGCCGTGGCACTCGGAATTCTGCACGCGGCGACCAAATTAAAATTGCCGGTTGAAATCGACTGTTGGCTGGCGATCGCGCAGAACCACATTGGCCCGAACGCGTATAAACAGAATGACGTCGTAACCGCGCTTAACGGCACCAGCATCGAGATCATGCACACCGACGCCGAGGGCCGCATGGTGCTGGCCGATACGCTCACCCTGGCAGCAAGGCAAAAGCCGGACTACATGCTCGACTTCGCCACGTTAACCGGAAGCATGATCGTCGCCTTGGGCAACCGATACAGCGGCGTGTTTGGCAACCGCGACGCGCTGGTAGCAAAGGCGATTGCCGCCGGTCACGCAGCTGGCGAACGGCTGAATGCGTTTCCGCTCGACGCCGATTATGATCCCGCGCTCGACAGTAAGATTGCCGACGTAAAACAATGTATTCTCGAAGGCGAAGCCGATGCCATTCTGGCGGCGAGATTTTTGAACAGATTCACCAATGATGTGCCGTGGCTGCATGTGGACCTGTCGTCGGCGCGCTGCGAAGGCGGATTGGGTGCATCGAGCGATGCATTGACGGGATTTGGTGTCGGGTTCGGATTGTCGCTGCTGCAAAAAAATAAATCGAACGTTTAAACAGTCGTCTCCGCCGTTGATTGTGTTTGGTTTCAAACACACGCGCAAATTTCGTTTGAGACGCGCGGCAAATTATTTTCAGCGATGGTTTTATTTGGTAGACTTGCACCAGAATGTGCCTATTGCAATCGATTGCAATCAAATTCTGTTTCAACTAAAATAGCTGCGCAAACCAATCAAAATAATAATAAACATAATAATAACTAATTGATATTATTGAGGAGTTTTTAATGGATTTTGCCAAGCAGCAGCGCAACCCCACTAAGCATTTACTGGGGCTGACCTTCGTTATCCTGTTGCATATCGCGGTCATTTACGCTTTGCTCTCCGGGCTCGCGCGTAAAGTCGTGATGGAAAACAAAAAAATCATCGACACCAAGTTGATTGAAGAAATAAAGGTCACGCCGCCGCCCGAGCCGCCCAAGCCGCCACCAAAGGAAATTCCCAAAACCGCGCCGCCGCCGCCGCCCGCTTATATCCCGCCGCCGGAAGTAAGAGTTGATGTGCCGCCGCCGCCAAACATCATTACTGCCACGCAGTCGGACAAGCCGCCCGAGGCGCCGGCGCCGATTGTACGCGAGCCTGTGGTAGAGGCTCCCGCTCCCGCGCCGCCGCCCGCGCCCAAGCCCGCAGTTCGCCGCGGCGCGGCAATTGTGCTGAACAAAGACGAATGCTCGCCGCAATACCCGCGCAAGGCATTGCAGGACGGCATCAGCGGCGAAGGTGAAGCGCTGATTGACGTGGCAGCCGACGGTTCCGCCACAAGGGTTGTGATTACCTCGGCGAACCCGCGCGGCGTATTCGACCGCGAAGTCATCCGCGCATTCATGACCTGCCGTTTTCCTGCGGATACTGCGGAATACAAGGTGACTTATCCGTTTGGCTTCAAGCTCGATCAATAACGACAATTTTGTTTTATCCGATTAAAAAAAGTACTCGCATCACCCGAAAACGATTTTCAAAACCAACACTTACAGCAGTCATATTTTTGGAGGCAACATGTTGAACACCCAACGTTTTACCGCATTGATCCTGGCCTTGTTCATGCTGGCAGGCCCGGTAGCCGCAGTCCTCGTTTCTCCAGCAGCCCAGGCGCAGACTGCGACGACTACCCCGCCTTCTACCGAAGCGCCAAAAACAGAAGTTGCGCCGGCAAGACCAGTGCCTCCACCGATGCCTGCCGACACCAAAGCCGTTGAGAACCCGTACGGACTTGAAAATTTATGGGCGCAGGGAGACTTCGTTGCCAGGGGCACCCTTATCATACTGATCATAATGTCGATGGGTACCTGGTACGTCATGGTTGGCAAGCTGTTTGAACAGTACAAGTTGATGAAACAGGCATCTGCCATGAATAAGACTTTCTGGCGCGCAGGCACTGTTGAGCAGGGAATCAAAGGCCTGAAAGAAGGCAGCCCATTCCGCTATATTGCCGAAAGCGCCATGCAGGCCACGCAACACCACGCAGACGCCGATAATCTGACGCAGCATATCGACATCAACACTTGGGTCACGATGTCGATCCAGCGTTCGGTGGAAAACGTACAAAGCCGTCTGCAGGACGGTCTTGCCTTGCTCGCGACGGTAGGCTCAACCGCGCCGTTCGTTGGGTTGTTCGGAACGGTTTGGGGAATTCTGCACGCGCTGACGGCAATCGGCGTCGCAGGCCAGGCGTCCATCGACAAGGTCGCGGGTCCGGTCGGCGAAGCGTTGCTGATGACCGCGATCGGTCTCGCTGTGGCGGTGCCCGCCGTGTTGGCTTACAACTGGCTGGTTCGCCGCAACAAGAGCTCGATGGAGAAAGTTCGTGCATTCAGCTCCGATCTTCACTCCGTGCTCATGAGCGGTGCGCGTGTCGGCGAGCCAACGCCTTCCGTGGCTAAGGCAGCAAGGGCGGTTTGAGCTTGGCGTTTTGAATTTCAATAAATCGCAAACTGAACCAATTTTGAGGGCGACATCATGTCCATGAATTTTGCGCAAGACGGCGACGAGGATGAAGTCGTCTCGGCCATCAATACCACGCCGCTGGTCGACGTGATGTTGGTGCTGCTGATTATTTTCCTGATTACCATTCCGGTCGTGGTGAACTCGGTCAAACTCGAACTGCCGAAAGAGACCAATGTGCTGCGCGAAACGAAGCCGGAAAATATCAATATTGCGGTAAACAAGGAAGGCGTGATTTTCTGGAACGAGTTGCCGATGAAAACCACCAATGACCTGCTCGACCGGCTGAAAAAAGTGGCGGTAATGAAGCCGCAGCCGGAGGTGCATATCCGCGGCGACGTGGATACCAAATACGAAGCGATCGGTAAAGTGATTGTCACGGTACAGCGCGCGGGCATTGTGCATATCGGCTTCATCGTCGAGCCGCCGCCCAGAGGATAATAAAAAACGTCATATAATCAAGTAGTTATATCATTCGCTGTCAAGCAAAGGAATTAACATGGGAATGAATGTAGGCTCCGGCAGTGCGTCGGGCGATCCAGAAGTCATCGTCGATATCAACACCACGCCGCTCATCGACGTGATGCTGGTGTTACTCATCATGCTTATTATCACCATCCCGATTCAGCTGCATTCGGTCAATATGAACATGCCGGTCGGCAATCCGCCGCCGCCGCTGAAGCCGCCGGAAATCGAGCGTATCGACATAGATTTCGATGGCACGGTGATCTGGAACAAAGTCGTCGTTCCCGACAAGGCGACGCTGGAAGATCGGTTCAGAGCCGTTGCGGCGCAAGCCGACCAGCCCGAAATCCATTTGCGGCCGCATGCCAAGGCCAACTACAAATATGTCGCAAGCGTCATGGCATCAGCCCAGCGCCTTAACGTGACCAAGATTGGCCTGGTTGGTAACGAAGCGTATATGAACTGAATCGAATTCATGTTTGAAAAAAAGCCGGGGGAAGATCCCCGGTTTTTTTTCGCCCTCGACGAACCATCCATGCCATCCTATTACAACTGCCTGTAGCACGAATCATCCTTGCCATCCTGCTGCAACTGCCGGCAGTTTGAGCAAGTCATTTGCGCCGTGAATCTACCGATTGCCCACACGCCGCCGGTCGCCAAACGTAGTCATCCTGCAACGAGCCGGGGGAAACCACCGCCTCGCTATGCCGCGATCTGTTCGCCTGGCGCTACTTTGCCCTTGCGAATGTGTTTACCAATTTCTGCTTTGATCAAAGGTGAGACATGCCAGATCCGCAAGCACAAAAAAAGGGAGCCACGAAGGCTCCCTTAATTGCTGCAAATGCGGAATTATCAGAACTTGTAGCGGACGTTGCCGTAGAAGGTACGTCCATGCGGATCGGTGTCCGTTGGATCATAGCCAACCTGGAACGTGCTGCCTTGCACAGAAGCTGGTGGAGCGGTATTCAAGACGTTTCTGATACCGAACGCCATTTGCATATTTTTGATACCGCCATCCCATGAAGTCTGTGCATCCCAAGTCCTGAACGAACCAACATCACGCGCTCCGCCGTCATCCACGTGGCCGGCAACGTAATTATTAATTACGGTTGCAGTCCAGTAATTACGCTTGAAGCTGAATGCAAGCGAATGTTTCCACTTTGCAATCGCGCCGCCTAAATCGGCGGTCCAGACGCCGTTGTTGTTAAAGAATGCCCCGCCGCGTTCACGTTGATATTCATACTTGAAAACGCGGGTTCCATCCAGATTGACCGAAAACAGGCCTAATGAAGTCGGGAAACGTGTCTGTATTGAAATATCCAACCCGCGCGTATTAACGATGCCAAGGTTTTCCGAAACCTGGTCGACGTAGTCAATTGCGCAAGGCACGCCGGCCGGTGTTAAAGGAATACCGCCGGCAGGATCCTCGTTAGTACAATTCCCGAGTGCGTTGCGGCCGAAGCGGACAAATTTGCCGGCAGCATCGTATTTGGCATAGTTTTCGAACAAGGTTGAGTCACCCAAGGCACTGATGGTATTTTCTTTCTTGATTGAAAAGTAATCAAACGATGCAGAGACGTTTGCCATCGGCTCAATTACGAGTCCCAGAGTGAATTGCTTGGATTTCTCCGGAGTCAACAACCTGTTTCCACCCTGGTTATTGATGAACTGGGCATTACATTCCAGGCCTTCGTCTACAAAGCCACCCGGCAAGGGGGCGCCACCGCCAGCTTGCGGGGTGCCACCGGGGCAACGCACCGGGTCGTCGAAAGAGTTTGCCGTATTGCCTTTGAACGTCGGCAGGAACAGGTCTGGCAGCGACGGTGCGCGGAATCCGGTGTTGTACGAACCGCGCATGAGGAATTCCTTGATCGGGTTCCAGCGCAAAGCAACCTTCGGATTGGTGCTATTACCGAAATCGCTGTAGCGGTCATGCCGCGCCTGAAGCTGCATTTCCAGCGTTTTCACAATTGGAATGCTCAACTCGGCATAAATGGCATTTACCTTACGGTCGGCTTGTACCGGTGGGAGCGCGCCGCCTCCCCCTTGAACGTCGCCGGAAAACAGGACTGCCTGAGGTTGATCGTCCAATTTTTCCTTGCGTGATTCGACCCCAGCCGCCATTGCAAGTGCGCCGCCTGAAAGCTGCATGAGCTCAGTCGTCATTTTTGCGTCAGCAGAATCCGTCGTGGCCTTGGATTTCCGCACGTCTTCCAGAATCTTCGCTTTCTGCAGTTCGGCCAATCCGGCGGCATTGTTAGCCCCGAACGGATTTACAAGTCCAGTGGCCAGCGCTGCTCTCAGCCGCGCCTCGGAAAGCCAGCCGTCTACATAGACATCCCTCGCTTTGTTTTCGTTGTGGCTGAGGCCGGCTTTGTAGTCGATCGTGCCGGCACTACCGTCCAAACTCAGTACGACGCGCTGCGTGTCGGAATGGGCTTCGTTGGTGCGAAGGCCAGCTTCTTTCGATCGCCAGGCAAGGTTTAGCGGGCCCGTCGGCGTGACAACCGTTCCGTCAGGCAATTTGAAGGAGGTTGGATAAAACGGCCCTCCCGCTGGATACTGGAACGGACCATTGCCACTGAAGTCATTGACAGGCGTTTCGGACGAGGCGAAACGCGTAATATTCTTGACCAGAATATACTCGGCAGAAAGTTGATTCTGCGGGTTCAACTGCATGGTGCCGCGCGTGACGAAGCTGCGACGGTTCACTGGAGGGAAGATGTCCAATGCAGATGTGTAATCGTAACGGCAAAAGTTCGATGTCCGATCAGGTGTACCCGTTCCGTTATCGTTTTGAATCGACCCCAGGTCCGGCCGACATCCGGTTGCGGCTGATGGATTGACTGTGCCCGTGATGCCCGCGCCGCGAATGTTCGCTGGAACAACGTTTCCGCTGGTTTTCGAGAATCCCAGATCGGGACGGATACCGGTTTTGGCGAAGCTGCGCAAACGTCCCGGCAGTGCGGTTGTATCATCGTAATCCCAGGACGCGAAGAGGTTGTAGCCGTTTTTGGCGAGGTCGCCGAAGCCGCCGGTAATGGTCGCCTTGATGTTGTCCGCACCGCCCTGGTCCGTCTGTGAAGCAGCGGCTGCCAGCTCAACGCCAGTAAAATCCTTACGCGTAATGAAGTTGATGACGCCGCCGATGGCGTCGGTGCCGTATATCGCGGAAGCGCCGTCCTTGAGGATTTCAACCCGCTCAATCACTGCCAACGGAATCGAGTTCACGTCGACCGCTGCGCCGTTAAACGCGTAGTTCGCGAGGCGGCGGCCATTCAGAAGAATCAGTGTGCTGCCTTCACCCAGGCCGCGCAGCGAAACCCCGGAAAATCCCGGTTGCCCTGAGTCGCCAACGCCGATCGAGACGTTGTACGCGCCGCCGGCATTCGCCGACACTCTGTCGAGCAATTCAGCCGTGTTTGAAGCACCGGTTTTCTGGATGTCAGCCTTGTTAATGATGGTGATTGGAAGAGCGGATTCGCCTTGGATGCGCTTAACGCTCGAGCCGGTCACCTCGATTTTTTCAACCTTTTCAGTGGCTTGCTGCGCATAGGCAGGGATGGCTGCAAACGACGCGGCTATTCCCAGACCTAACGCGCCGTTAACAAGCACAGTTAGTTTTTTCATTCTGATACTCATAATGAGATTCCCCTCTACAGATAAATGTTGAAACAAGAAACACCCTTTTTACTGCACCCGAGAAATGTAGTTGAGCGAAATGAATTTAACAAGTGGGGTAACGCTCTCTACCCGGTCGTTCGTCGCAACCCGTGGCGTGGGAAAAAAAGATTAAACGCAAGCAAAACTACTTGTTATTTAATTCATTGTTTTTATTGAATTTTTTTCGCGTTTAATTTTATTTCAAACCCGGTAATTGGTCTGCTCAAGATGACTACGTGTAAACGGCGTCGCGATTCGGCCCTGCAATATGTAACCTTATTACAACAAGCATCGTTGCATGCTGCAACGCAAGGTGACAATGCAGTCGCACGTCAACGGCTTGAAAATTTGCCCCGTTCCCATCATCCGAAGAAATTGCTATAATCCGCCAGTTGAAAAAGAAATGGGCGTCGAGCCCATTTTTTGTTTCCGGCATTTGGGCAAGTTTTAAAGGCTTCAGTAATGGCACGAGCGGGCGATTGGGAGCAAAAGATTGATCAGGCGCTCGCCGGTATGGGTTACGAGCTGGTGGATTTTGAACGTGCCCCGCGCGGGTTGATGCGAGTTTTTATCGACGCGCCCAATGGTATCAGCGTCGAGGATTGCGAAAAAGTCAGCCATCACCTGACGCGCTGGTTCGAGGTCGAAGGGTTTGATTACGAACGGCTGGAAGTATCGTCTCCCGGGCTTGACCGACCGCTGAAAAAAGCGGCAGATTTTGAGCGTTTCGCAGGCGAGCAGGCGCAAATCAAAATGCGGCTGCCGATCAATAACCAGCGCAATTTTGCTGGGGTGCTGCGCGGCGTGAAAGATGGCAAGGTTCAGCTGGAAGCCGAAGCAGGTTTAGTCGAGTTGGATCTGAACAATCTGGACAAGGCACGCTTGGTGCCTAATATATAAGTATTTGATTTTATTGGATAATTTATGGCGCGCAGAAAAGTCGTAGTAGTCGTACCGGAAAAAGTGAACAACAAGGAAGTGCTGCTTCTTGTTGATGCCTTGTCCCGGGAAAAAAACGTCGATAAGGAAATTGTTTTTACTGCGCTGGAAATGGCCCTGGCGCAGGCGACCAAAAAACGCTTTGCCGATGACATCGATGTGCGCGTCGAGATCGACCGCGTGACCGGCGAGCACAAGGCATTTCGCCGCTGGCAGGTGGTGGAAGACAACGACCACGAAGAACCGGCGCGCCAGATCGCCATGACCGATGTCATCGAACAGAACATGGGCATGCAGCTCGGCGACTATAAAGAAGAGCCGATGGAAGTGGTCGAGTTCGGGCGCATCGGTGCGCAGGCGGCGAAGCAGGTGATTTTGCAGAAAATCCGCGACGCCGAGCGCGAGCAGATACTGAGCGATTTTCTTGAGCGAAAAGAGTTTCTGGTTACCGGCACCATCAAGCGCATGGAGCGCGGCAGTGCCATTGTCGAATCAGGCCGCATCGAGGCGTTGCTGCCGCGCGACCAGATGATACCGAAAGAAAACCTGCGCATCGGCGACCGTGTACGCGCATATTTGGCGAAGGTGGATCGCGCAGCGCGCGGGCCGCAACTGGTGTTGTCGCGAATCGCGCCGGAATTCCTGGTCAAGCTGTTTACGCTGGAAGTGCCGGAAATTGAAGAAGGCCACCTTGAAATCAAGGCTGCCGCGCGCGATCCGGGCGCCCGCGCCAAAATCGCCGTGAAATCAAACGACCCGCGCATTGACCCAATTGGCACCTGTGTCGGCATGCGCGGCTCGCGCGTGCAGGCGGTGACCGGCGAGCTGGCCGGCGAGCGCGTGGACATTATTCTGTGGTCGGCTGACCCGGCGCAATTCGTCATCAACGCTCTCGCGCCGGCCGAAGTCACCTCCATCGTGGTGGACGAAGAAAAGCACAGCATGGACGTGGTGGTGGATGAGGAAATGCTCGCGCAGGCGATCGGCCGCGGCGGACAGAATGTTCGTCTCGCGTCGGAGCTGACCGGCTGGGAACTGAACATCATGACATCGGAAGACGCGGATCAGAAACATACCGCGGAAAATTCCGGCATTCGCGAAATATTCATGCAAAAGCTCGATGTCGACGAAGAAGTCGCCGATATTCTGGTGCAGGAAGGATTCAGCACGCTGGATGAAGTCGCCTATGTGCCGCTGGAAGAAATGCTTGAAATCGAAGCGTTCGACGAAGACACGGTAAACGAATTGCGCAGCCGCGCGCGCAACGCGCTGTTGACCGATGCCATTGCGTCGGAAGAACAGGTTGAGCATGCCGCCGAGGATCTGAAAAACATGGACGGCATGGACAACAAGACCGCGCGCCTGCTTGCCTCGAAGGGCATCACGACGCTGGAATCTCTGGCCGATCTTGCGGTCGACGAGTTGGTCGAGATGACCGCGATGGAAGAAGAACGCGCCAAGTCGTTAATCATGACGGCACGCGAGCCGTGGTTCAAATGATGATTTAAGTTATTGATTTAATTAAATATTTTATAATTGTCCTTCGCTGATGTAAGGCACAGGCAATACAGACGGAAGTTAAGAAACACATGGCTCAAAAAAATGTAGCGCAATTTGCTGAAGAACTGAATCTGCCGGCCGCCCTGTTGCTGGAGCAGTTGCGCGCGGCTGGCGTCGAGAAAACCGCTGCTGAAGAAAGCTTGACCGAAAAGGATAAAGCCAAGTTGCTCGATTATCTGCGCGAGGTGCACGGTAATAAAGAAACCAAAACCAAAAAAATTACCCTCGCGCGCAAGCAAACCTCGGAAATCAAAAAAGCCGACGCTACGACCGGGAAAGCGCGCACGATCCAGGTGGAAGTGCGAAAAAAACGCGTCGTTGTCAAGACCGAAGATGCCGTAGCGGAGGCGCCGCCCGTTACCGCGCCGCCGCCCGCAGCGCCTAAAAAACCGGTCAACATTATCGACGAAGAACAGCTGCGCATTCGCGAAGAAGAAGAGCGGCGCCAGGCTGAACTGATTGCGCGTCAAGCCGCCGATGCACTTGCCAAACCAAAGCGCGTCGGTCGTCCGAAAAAAGCCGACGTCGAAGCTGCCGCCGCCGCTGCCGCTGCCGCCGAAGCCGCCGCAGCAAAGGCTGCCGCGGAAGCCGCGCAGAAAGCGGAAGGCAAATCCGTTGTTGCAGCAGCAGGTACTCCCGAAACTGCCGGCAAGGCTGCGAAGCCGGACGGTGTTAAGCCAGCTGCTGAGCCGGCAAAGGAAGGCACGCTGCATCGCCCTGTCGCAAAGCCCGGCGACAAAAAACCTGCCAAGAAAGCCAAGACCACCACGACAACGTGGATGGAAGAGACGGCAAAAAAACGTACGATAAAAACTCGCGGCGACACCTTCGGCAGCACGCGCGACGGCTGGCATCATAAAAAGGCCGCGCGCAATAAAGCTGACAGTGACGCCGAACATGCATTCTCGCTGCCGACAGAACCGATCGTGCGCGAAGTGCTGGTGCCGGAAACCATCAGTGTCGCCAATCTGGCGCAAAAAATGGCCGTCAAAGCGGCCGAAGTTATCAAGACTCTGATGAAAATGGGTAGCATGGTCACCATTAACCAGGTGCTTGACCAGGAAACCGCGTTGATTGTGGTCGAAGACATGGGCCACATCGGTAAAGCCGCCGCGCTGGATAGTCCGGAAGTGTTTCTGGAAGAAACCGTCGCGCCGGATGCCGTTGCCGAAGCGCGCGCGCCGGTCGTTACCGTCATGGGTCACGTTGACCATGGCAAAACCTCGTTGCTCGATACGATCCGCCGCACCCGTGTCGCCAGCGGCGAAGCCGGCGGCATTACGCAACACATCGGCGCCTATCACGTCGAAACGCCGCGCGGCATGATTACGTTTCTGGATACGCCGGGCCATGAGGCGTTTACCGCCATGCGCGCGCGCGGTGCGAAAGCGACCGACATTGTCGTGCTGGTGGTCGCCGCCGACGACGGCGTAATGCCGCAGACAATCGAGGCGATCGCCCATGCCAAGGCGGCCGAGGTACCGATCGTGGTTGCGGTAAACAAGATCGACAAGCCGGATGCCAACTTCGAACGCATCAAGCAGGAGCTTGTCGCGCAGAGTGTTTTGCCGGAAGAATACGGCGGCGATACCCAATTCATCCAGGTATCCGCCAAGACCGGGCAGAATATTGATGGCTTGCTCGAAGCAATTTTGCTGCAGGCTGAAGTGCTGGAGCTCAAAGCGGTGAAAAATGCGCCCGCTAAAGGCCTGGTCATCGAATCGCGCCTCGACAAAGGGCGCGGCCCCGTCGCGACGATTCTGATTCAATCGGGAACATTGAAGCGCGGCGATAATCTGCTTGCCGGCGCAGCGTTCGGCCGTATTCGCGCCATGCTGGACGAAAATGGCAAATCGATCGAACAGGCAGGGCCGTCGATTCCGGTCGAAGTGCAGGGCCTGTCCGACGTGCCGGGCGCAGGCGAGGAAATCATGGTGATCAACGATGAGCGTAAAGCGCGCGAGATCGCGCTGTTCCGTCAGGGAAAATTCCGCGACGTAAAACTCGCGCGCCAGCAAGCGGCCAAGCTGGATGACGTATTTGCCGAAGCCGCGCAAGGCCGGGTCAGAAGCCTGGCGCTGATCATCAAGGCAGACGTCCAAGGCTCGTACGAGGCTTTGGTGCAATCGCTGCAAAAATTATCCACTGACGAGGTGCGCGTCAATATCGTGCATAGCGGCGTCGGCGGCATTTCCGAATCCGACGTCAATCTGGCGCTGGCATCGAAAGCGGTCATCATCGGCTTCAATACCCGCGCCGACGCGACTGCGCGCAAGCTCATTCAGAGCTCGGGCGTCGACGTGCGTTACTACAACATCATTTATGAAGCGGTGGATGAAGTGAAAGCCGCGTTGTCCGGCATGCTCGCGCCGGAGCGCAAGGAGAGCGTCATCGGCACGGTGGAAATCCGCGAAGTGTTCCGTATTTCCAAAGTCGGCGCGGTTGCCGGGTGTTACGTGCTCGACGGCATGGTCAAGCGCGGCTCGGAAGTGCGCGTGTTGCGCGACGGCGTCGTGCTGCATACCGGCGAGCTCGATTCGCTCAAGCGTTTCAAGGATGACGTGAAAGAGGTCAAAGCGGGGTTCGAATGCGGATTGTCGCTGAAGAATTTCAATGACATTCAAGTCGGCGACCAACTCGAAGTGTTCGAAATCACTGAAGTGGCGCGTACGCTGCAGTAAGCCGCGCGCCTGAATTCATGCCCAAGCATCCTGAGCGCGTACGGCGCATAGCCGAACAAATTCAGCGCGACCTCTCGGCTATCATCCGTCGTGAATTGAAAGATCCGCGCGTCGGCATGGTGACCATCACCGATGTCGACGTCGCGCATGATTATGCGCACGCAAAAATCTACTTTACCGTGATGGGCAAAAATAGCGACCAGTCTGCCTGCCTCGAAGGGCTCAATCGCGCTGCCGGATTTCTGCGCAGTGAACTCGGCAAGGGCATGAGCCTGCGCGTCGTGCCGCAATTGCATTTCGTCTACGATACCTCGGTCGAGCGCGGCGTTCACCTATCCAACCTGATTGACCAGGCGAACGCGGAGCAAAAAAACCGTTCCGACGAATAATTATAACTATATGATTTCATTCATATTTTTTATAAGCACATTAGTCGTCAGTATTGCGTTGATATTTTTCCGTCCTGCGTCCGTATCCTGGCTGATAGCCTCAGATCCACCTTCCGTTCCGGCTCCTGCGCCTGATTCCGCGGCAAAATATATCGCCACTGATGTGCCGACCAGCGAGCCGTCGAACCACGCCAGCAGCGTGCTGGCCTTGCGCGACGGCACGCGTATGGCCGTATGGTTTGCCGGCTCGCGCGAAGGCGCCAGCGATGTGAAACTGATGCTGTCAATCAATGATGGCGGAACATGGGGCATGCCGCAGGCGATTCAAAGCGTGGCGACTAGCGCAAAAGCATTTGGCCATTACACAAAAAAAATCGGCAATCCGGTATTGTTTGCTGCCGACGACGGCAAAATTCATTTGTTGTTCGTCACCGTGGCATTGGGCGGGTGGGGCGGCAGCCGGATTGCACGCAGTTCTTCCGTGGACAAAGGAAAAACCTGGTCCGCGCCGGAATTGTGGGTCACCAGCCCGTTTATCAATATCAGCACGCAATTGCGCCATCCACCGGTGGTGGTAAAAATGGACGGCGGCGGCAAAGGCTGGTTGCTGCCGGCGCATCACGAATTCATGAATAAATTTCCCGAATATCTGCTGCTCGATGAAGCAGGAAATTTTTTGCACAAGCAGCGCATGCCGTTTGGCAACGGCCTGATACAGCCGGCCATCGTGGCGCAAGACGAATCAAATCTGCTGGTATTCTTCCGCCCGACCAATAATCAACAACATATTCTTGCGGCTTCCTACCGTAATGGCTGGGGTACGTCGTTGCAGGCCACCAATCTGGCCAACCCCGATGCCGGCATCGCAGTGGCGAAGTTACCAAGTCATAAGCTGCTCATGGCGTATAACCCGTCGACCGAAAATCGCAATCGCCTGGCGCTGGCGATAAGTGAAAACGGCAGCGCCTGGCGCAGCATAGCGGAACTTGAAAACGGTAAAGATAGCGAATACTCTTATCCGTCGCTGGCAGTGCGCGGCGACCAAATCGACCTGACTTACAGCTACCAGCGCCAGTTCATTAAACATGCGCGCTTTAACATGGCCTGGCTCGACCAGCAACTTATGGCTGCGAAATAGATGCTGCGCCGTCCAGTCCAATTCATCGCCCAATTTCTGCGTCAATCAGGTCTTCCCCCGTTGCTGGTGTATGCGCTGCTATCCGGCGTGCTGTTGCTGATCGTGATGACGCTGGCGCGGCTGGCATTTCTGCTTGGCTTTCGCGAAGGCAGCCCTTTGCTGGATTCCGCCACCGTCGGTCAATCATTTTTGCTCGGCTTGCGCTTCGATATGCGCCTTGCGTTGATCTCCGTAGCGCCAATATTGTTAATCGTCGCGCTGCCGTTTGTCGGCGCGCGCAGCCATGCATTTGCGCGGCCACGCTGGTGGCTGGCTTATTCGGCGCTGGTGTGGGCAATGCTGAGTCTGTTTATCATTTTCGACTTCGGTCATTTCGCCTATCTGCAATTGCGCCTGAACGCGAGCATCCTGAATTTTCTACGCGACGCCGATACCGCGCTGGGCATGTTGCTGCAAACCTATTCCGTGATTCCAGTGGTGATCGGCTGGCTGGTCTTCATTGTGGTGATGGCGTGGCTGCAGGTTAAGCTGTGGCGCATTTGCGCGGCGCTTCCTCCATGGCCGCAGATGCGCTGGTACAAGAAAGCCGCAGCCGGGCTTGCCGCCGCCTTGATTATGCTGTTCGGCATACACGGAAAATTCTCCCAATACCCATTGCGTTGGAGCGATGCGTTTACCTCGGGCAATCCGTTCGCCGCCGCCGTGGCGCTGAATCCGGTGTTGAATTTTTTCGATACGCTGATGTTCAAGCAGCCAGAATATGACGAAAAATCCGTACGCGCCGGCTATGCGCAAATGGCCGATTACCTCGGCGTGACCAGACCGAATGCCGCGGAACTGGATTTTCGCCGCCTCACTGTGCCCAAGCCGAACGCTTTGCCGGGGCAGCCGAACTTGGTGTTGGTGTTGCTGGAATCCTTTTCCGGTTACAAATCCAGCGTGTTCAATAACCCGCTCGACCCGACGCCGAATTTTGCCGGCCTGGCGCGGCAAGGCATATTGTTCACGCATTTTTTTACCGCCCATGCCGGCACGGCGCGCGGCGTGTTTGCGACACTCACCGGCATTCCCGACGTCGCCGTCGCCGACACCACCAGCCGCAATCCGCTGGCGGTAGACCAGCATTTGATTGTCAATGCGTTCAAGGGTTACGAGAAGATGTATTTTATCGGCGCCAGCACTGCGTGGGCGAACATCCGCGGCGTGCTGAAAAATAATATCGATGACCTGACGATTTACGAGCAGGATAATTACACTGCGCCGGTGAATGACGTGTGGGGAGTATCGGACAAGGATTTGTTCCTCGAAACGAACAAGGTCCTGCGTGAAAAAAGCAAACCGTTTTTTGCCATGATCCAGACTGCGGGCAACCACCGGCCGTATACGATTCCGAAGCAGGACGCCGATTTTGACATCAGGAATGTCTCCGACGCCGAGCTGAAGGCGAATGGATTCATCGGCAATGACGAGTTCAACGCGTTTCGCTACCTCGATTATTCCATCGGCAAGCTTATCGAAGCGGCGAAAAAAGAAAAATATTTCGACAATACCGTATTTGTTTTTCTCGGTGATCACGGCATTACCGGCAATACGGGCGCACACATGCCGCGCGCCTGGAGCGATTTGCGCCTCACCACCGGCCATACGCCGCTGCTGATCGTCGCGCCAAAATTACTGGCGCCAGCGCGTCACGACATGCCGGCGCAACAAGTGGACGTGATGCCGACAGTTGCAAGCCTGTTCAATATTACTTACATCAACAAAACCATGGGGCGCGACCTGCTTAATGCGCGTTTCGACGCCACGCGCAACAGTTTTATTATTTATCACAGCGATGGGCCGGAGATCGGCATCGTCGACAAGAACACTTATTTCACCATGAGCGCTGATGGGAACAATGCCAAGTTGTATGATTTGGGTGCCGCGAATCCGCAGCGCGACCTGATCATGGACGAAATAAAAATTAAACAAAAACAAATACTTACGAAAAATCTTTATGAAACGGCACGGTACATGTTGACGCATAATCGTAAAGAGCCGCACCCGTGAGCAACGTCAAATTGATTTATGGTTATTTGGGGCACGTGCTGTTGTGGACGTTCGTTTTGCGCGCATTGCTCGTGCCGCTTACCCCGTCATGGGTTGCTCAATCTCCGACACAAAAACTTTTATGGCTGGCATTGCTCGCGCTGCCGGCATTGGGCATTGCATATTTCACTCTCGGCATGCTGAGCCAGTTTTCCGCCGTATTTACGTTTTTGCTGTTCATTGGCCTCACGCATTTTGTCCACGGTTTTCCGCCGACGCCGATGCCGCCGTGGTCGTTTGCCGTCGCGGCGTTTGCCGGTTTGCTGCTGTATGCATCGGCGCTGGGTTTCTTGCGTTTCGATATTTACGTCTTCGGTTATCAGGCGCGCTGGCTGGCGCTCACCGCAGCGGTTCTTGCGTTATTCTTGTGGAGCAGCACGCCGCTGGTTTCATGGGCGCTGGCGTTCTCCCTGCTGGCATTTGCACTGGGACTCGGCGCGTCGCGCAATCTGTGGGACTACCTGATCGATCCGATCATGTTTTTCAGCGCGGTGTATTTTTTCGCCAGGCATTTCTGGCGTGGGTAAGACTCCCCGGCGCAATTTGTGCGGTGTGCTGCTGCTCGATAAGCCTTTCGGTCTATCGTCGAACGCCGCGCTGATTAAGACAAAAATTTTGTATCAGGCACTCAAGGCCGGCCATACGGGCACCCTCGACCCGTTCGCGACCGGCTTGCTGCCGATTTGCTTCGGCGAAGCAACCAAATTCGCCGGCTATATGCTTGACGCGACGAAGGCTTACGATGCGAGAATGCGTCTCGGGTATACGTCGAATACCGGCGATGCAGAAGGCGAATTGGTCTTTCAACAGCAGTTTTGCGGAAGCCAGGCGGAGATCGAAAGCACATTGGAAAAATTTCGCGGCAGGATTTCGCAAATTCCGCCGATGTATTCGGCCTTGAAGCACCAAGGCCGCCCGCTTTACCAGATGGCGCGCCAGGGAATCGAAATCGAGCGCCTGCCGCGCGACCTCATCATTCATGAATTGACCTTGCACGAAATGCAGGAGAATGAGTTGCGTATCCGCGTGGTATGCAGCAAGGGCACTTACATTCGCGTGCTGGCGCAGGATATCGGCAAGGCATTGGGCTGCGGCGCCTACCTGTCGGCGTTGCGGCGAACAGCAACCGGCAACTTTAACTTGGCCGATTCGCATGGTCTTGATGAACTTGGGGCCATGACAGCTGAGCAGCGCGACCAACTGTTATTACCAGCCGATTCGCTGCTGCAGGACTTGCCCGCTGTCGTGCTGCCGGAAGATCAGGCGCGACTGTTGGGTCGGGGAACAGAACTGGTAAATCCGACCGCCTGGGGTCAATTTCACGAAAAATCAATTAAAACAAGGATTTATGGTGAAAATGGACATTTTTACGGCTTAGCATTGGCTGACAGCGAGGGTAAAATCGTTGCCGAGCGCATGATGGCGCTGACGGCCTGAGAAAAATCCCGAATGCGGCTTGAGCATGACCCCCATAAAAGGGTAAAATAATCGGCTTGGAATTTGACGTATTTTTTGGAGAAGTGCCATGACCATGAACGCCGTGCAAAAAGCGGAAGTAGTAAAACAATACCAGCGCGCTGCCAGCGACACCGGCTCGCCCGAAGTACAGGTTGCGTTGATGACCTCGCGCATCAATGAGCTCACTGAGCATTTTAAGGCCCACGTGAAAGATCATCATTCCCGCCGCGGCCTGCTCAAGCTGGTCAGCCAGCGTCGCAGCATGCTGGATTACCTCAAGCGCACTAACACCGACAGTTATCGCAAACTGATCGAACGCCTCGGATTGCGCAAATAGGATTCAGGGTTTGCGCAAATACTTGTCCAGCGAATACTATCGGGCAAGCGACATCACAGAACATTTTTTGCCAACCCGATGGGCTCACCCTCATCGGGTTTGTTGTTTTTCAGAGTCAAAGCCGTAGCGATTTTTTTGTAACACCGTTGACGTAGCGGAATTGTCCGCGCGTATTCAGAAAATTACCGAGAAGGATATTCCCTTGAAAGCGATTAAAAAAACATTCATGTTAGGCCGTCATCAAGTCACATTGGAAACGGGCGAAATTGCGCGTCAGGCTGACGGCGCCGTAATGGTGACCATTGAAGACACCGTTGTGCTGGTAACCTGCGTGGCGAAAAAAGATGTCAAGCAGGGCCAGGACTTTTTCCCATTGACAGTCGATTATCAGGAGCGCACTTACGCTGGCGGCAAGATTCCGGGCGGATTTTTCAAGCGCGAAGGCCGTCCCTCAGAAAAGGAAACCCTGACCTCGCGCCTCATCGATCGCCCGTTACGCCCGTTGTTCCCGGACGGTTTTTACAACGAGGTTCAGATTATCGCGACGGTCATGTCGAGCAATCCGGAAATTGATTCCGACATTCCCGCCTTGATCGGCGCATCCGCCGCCGTCATGTTGTCAGGTCTGCCGTTTCAGGGCCCGATCGGCGCGTCGCGCGTCGGCTACGTCGACGGCGAGTTTGTGCTGAATCCGACCAAGACGGAATTGGCCGCGTCCAAGCTGGACCTGGTTGTCGCCGGGACCAGCCAGGCGGTTTTGATGGTGGAATCGGAAGCACAGCAATTGCCGGAAGACATCATGCTCGGTGCTGTGGTATTCGGTCACCAGCAAATGCAGACTGCGATCAACGCGATTATCGACCTAGCCAACGAGGCAGGCAAACCGGTCTGGGAATGGGCTGCACCGATCAAGGATCCGGCATTGGTCGAGCATATCAGCCGCATCGCCAAGGCCGATCTGGAAGCAGCTTACCGCATCAAATCGAAACAGGCGCGCACGGAGAAAATCAATGCCGCGCGCGATCGGATGATCGCAGAAGTTGTGCAACATGATTCAACCACCGAACACGTCAACCTCGTGTCGTCGTTATTCTTTGATATGGAAGCCAAAATCGTGCGCGGTCAAATCCTCGACGGCGAGCCACGTATCGACGGTCGCGACACGCGCACGGTGCGGCCGATTTCCATTCGCACGTCTGTCCTGCCACGCACGCACGGCTCGGTTTTATTCACTCGCGGCGAGACGCAGGCGATTGCCGTTGCCACGCTGGGCACCGGCCGCGACGAGCAAATCATCGACGCGCTGCAAGGCGAATACAAAGATCGCTTCATGCTGCACTACAACTTCCCTCCTTATTCGACCGGTGAAACCGGTCGCGTCGGCACGCCGAAGCGCCGCGAAATTGGCCACGGCCGTTTAGCCAAACGCGCGCTGGTTGCCGTATTGCCGACGGTTGAGGAATTCGGTTACACCATGCGCGTGGTTTCGGAAATTACCGAGTCCAATGGTTCCAGTTCGATGGCATCCGTATGCGGTGGATGTCTCGCGCTGATGGACGCCGGCGTTCCGCTCAAAGCGCACGTCGCCGGTATTGCCATGGGATTGATCAAGGAAGGCAACAGATTCGCCGTGCTGACCGACATTCTCGGCGACGAAGACCACCTCGGCGACATGGATTTCAAAGTTGCCGGGACCGAGGCAGGCGTGACGGCGCTGCAGATGGACATCAAGATAACCGGCATCACCAAGGAAATCATGAAAGCAGCGCTGGAACAGGCGAAAGAGGGTCGCATGCATATTCTCGGTTTGATGAAGGAGGCGATGACCGCGCCGCGCGGAGAACTTTCGACATTCGCGCCGCGCATCATCACTATCAAAATTAACCCGGAAAAAATCCGCGATGTGATCGGCAAGGGCGGCGCAGTGATCCGTGCGCTGACTGAGGAAACCGGCACAACCATCGATATTACCGACGACGGCACGGTCAACATCGCCTGCTTGTCTGCGGAAGCCGGTGCGCTGGCGAAAAAGCGTATCGAAGAAATCACCGCCAATGTCGAAGTCGGCAAAGTATATGAAGGCACCGTGTTGAAGCTGCTTGATTTCGGTGCGATTGTTTCCGTCTTGCCGGGTCGCGACGGTTTGCTGCACATTTCGCAAATTGCCAACGAGCGCGTTGCCAACGTGTCGGACAAGCTCAAGGAAGGTCAGGTTGTGAAAGTGAAAGTTCTTGAAGCCGACGAAAAGGGCCGCCTGCGCTTATCGATGAAAGCGTTGCTCGAAGTGGCTGAAGCGGAGTAGCAGTCAAGTTTTTTGCATCAGGCAAAAGCAAAAAATGGCAGCCGAGGCTGCCATTTTTTTGTCCAAGTTTGACGCTGGTTATACAGGTGGCGTACTAATACCCGCCGACACGCTGCGAAATCGCCCGGAACGCTGCCATTAATGCCGCGAAGCGAATTCCATCCAACAGACCTGGCCGGGTCGACTTACCCAATTTGAGGCCAGGTCTTCGCCTTGCCGCCGATCCACGGTCAGTTCACTTCACTTAAAGGCAAACCCGAAAGCAATGTCAGTTACTGCAGCGCAAATACGTACTGCAACCATCCTGCACATCGCCGCTGATAGTGAAATGGGTCGAATTGCCGTTCACCTTGCCGGCCTGGCCGCTCTCGCCGGCGCGCCCGCTCGGACCCTGCATG
>JBAVXA010000017.1:0-1699 GCA_049698095.1 Burkholderiales bacterium | reverse complement strand
AAAAATATTGCCGGCTTGGCGAGCGACAAGATTGCGCTCATGGGCGTCGGCCGCAGCTACCAGAAAACCAATATCTTTCCGTCATTCAGCGCATTCGAAAATTGCCGCATGGCGGCGCAGTCGCGCACGCCGCGGCCATTCAGCTGGCATCGCGCCGCGCGCGACCATAAAGACCATGCGTTACTCGCGCACCAGGCATTGGCGACGGTCGGTCTTGAGCATCGCGCGGCAATCGATGCAGGCACGCTGAGCCACGGCGAGCAGCGCCAGCTGGAAGTCGCCATGTGTATCGCCACCAAACCGCAGGTGCTGCTGCTGGATGAGCCGCTGGCGGGAATGGGCTCGGACGAGGCGACGCGCATGGTCGGGCTGCTGCAAAGCTTGCGTGCCGGTCATGCGATTCTGTTGATCGAGCACGACATGGACGCCGTTTTCAGCCTCGCCGACACCATGACGGTCATGGTCAACGGCACGGTGCTGGAAAGCGGCACGCCGCAACAAATCCGCAATAGCCTCGCCGTGCAGGAAGCTTACCTCGGAAGCAGTGAGACGCATCATGAGTGATATCTTGCTGGAAGCAAAAAATTTGAACGCCTGGTACGGCGCCAGCCACATCCTGCATGATGTAAATTTTCATATTGCGGAAGGCGAAACGGTCGGCTTGATGGGCCGCAATGGCATGGGCAAATCGACCTTGATTAAGTCCATGCTCGGTCTGGTCGAACGGCGCGAGGGCACGGTGACCTTGCATGGTCGCGACGTATCGCGAGCCGAGCCGCATGCCATCGCGCGCGCCGGCGTCGCGTATGTGCCAGAAGGGCGGGGCATATTTCCCAATTTGACTGTGCGCGAAAATCTGCTGATGGCGGCGCGCGCGGGTAGCAACGGCAAACGCGAATGGACGTTCGAACGCGTCATGCAAACCTTTCCGCGGCTGTCCGAGCGTTTGGAGAATGGCGGCGCGCAATTGTCCGGCGGCGAGCAGCAGATGCTCACCGTCGGACGCGCGCTGATGACCAATCCGGATCTGCTGATTCTCGATGAAGCGACCGAAGGTCTCGCGCCGCTGATCGCCAGGGAAATCTGGCGCATTATCCGCGTCATCCGTGCCACCGGTATTGCCACGATAATTGTCGACAAGAATTTCGCCGCGGTAAACGCCGTCACGGATCGCAATGTGATTCTACTCAAAGGCCGGGTTGTGTTTGACGGCAGCAGCGAATCGCTGCGCAATCAGGCCGCTATTCACGAAAAATATCTGGGTGTGTAATGCAGAACGGCTTCATTAACGTTAACGGCTATCTTATTGATTATATTCAATATTCTTCCACGAAAGAAAACGCGCCGACGATCGTTTTTTTGCACGAAGGCCTGGGCTGCATCGCGCTTTGGAAAGACTTTCCGGAACGCGTCGCGCAGGCGACGGGCTGCCGCGTGGTGGTGTATTCGCGTTATGGGTACGGCGAATCGAGCGAGCTCAACGAATCGTTCAAGACCGACTATATGCATCGCGAAGCGTTGGAATCGCTGCCGGAGTTTCTGCGCAAAATGAATATCGTCAATCCGGTTTTGTTCGGTCACAGCGACGGCGGCTCGATTGCCTTGATTCACGCCGGCGCGGCAAAGTGGCCGGTGAAGGCGCTGATTCTCGAAGCGCCGCATTGTTTTGTCGAAGACCTCAGCATCGCCGGTATTGAGG
>JBAVXA010000016.1:0-1550 GCA_049698095.1 Burkholderiales bacterium | reverse complement strand
TTCCTTACCGCCAGCGCGGAAGCCAGGGCTGAACGCCGCACTAAACAGTTGAAACAAAAAGGAATCCACGTTATAATGACTGACGTACTAAAGGATTTGAAACAGCGCGACGACCGAGACAGTTCGAGAGTTACGGCACCGCTGCGGCAACTCCGAGACGCGCGCTTGCTCGATACCAGCCACCTGACTGTCGATCAGGCGGTCAACCAGGTGCTGAAGTGGTATCGAGAGAAGTAGTAGTTTTCGCAGCAACAACCAGATGTCGGTGAAAGCCGATTTTTATCCACCAACCCGCAGTGACTATCCGCTGTTCAACCGAGTTCATTTATTCATGATCAACCAATCAACCGTCTCATCCTCCGCTTCAACCGAAAATTTTGCCGCCTTGTTTGAGGAAAGCCTCACACGGCAGGAAATGCGTTCCGGTGAAGTGATTACCGCAGAAGTTGTCGCGATTGACAACAATCACGTTACCGTCAACGCCGGCCTCAAGTCCGAGAGCCTGATTCCGACGGAAGAATTCAAGAACGACAAAGGCGAGCTCGAAGTCAAAATTGGCGACTTCGTGCAAGTTGCCATCGACGCATTCGAAGACGGCTTTGGCGCCACCAAGCTGTCGCGCGAAAAGGCCAAGCGCTTCGCCGCGTGGTACGAACTGGGCGATGCGATGGAAAAAGGCACTCTGGTCAGCGGCATGGTCAGCGGCAAGGTCAAGGGCGGCCTTACCGTGATGGTAAACGGCATACGCGCCTTCCTGCCCGGTTCGCTGGTAGATGTTCGTCCGGTGAAAGACACGACGCCGTACGAAGGCAAGGAAATGGAATTCAAGGTCATTAAGCTTGACCGCAAACGCAACAACGTTGTGGTATCCCGCCGCGCGGTAATGGAGCAGTCGCAAGGTGCCGACCGTCAGGTGTTGTTGGATAATCTGAAAGAAGGCGCCATCGTTAAAGGCATCGTCAAGAACATCACCGACTACGGCGCATTTGTCGACTTGGGTGGCATTGACGGTTTACTGCATATCACCGACCTGGCGTGGCGTCGAGTCAAACATCCATCTGAGGTGTTGAATGTTGGCGATGAAGTCGAAGCGAAGATTCTCAAGTTTGACCAGGAAAAAAACCGCGTCTCTTTGGGAATGAAGCAGTTGGGCGATGATCCGTGGGTCGGCCTCGGCCGGCGTTATCCGCAAGGCACGCGTCTATTCGGCAAAGTTACCAATTTGACCGACTACGGCGCGTTTGTTGAAATCGAGCAAGGCATCGAGGGCCTGGTCCACGTTTCCGAGATGGATTGGACCAACAAGAACGTTCACCCGTCCAAAGTCGTTCAGCTTGGAGATGAAGTCGAAGTCATGATCCTGGAAATCGACGAAGACCGCCGTCGCATTTCTCTTGGCATGAAGCAATGTCAGCCGAATCCATGGGAAGAGTTTTCCATGAACCATAAAAAAGGCGACAAGGTGAAAGGCCAGATTAAATCGATCACCGATTTTGGCGTGTTTATCGGCTTGCCCGGCGGCATCGACGGGCTGGTGCATCTGTCCGACC
>JBAVXA010000015.1:0-2030 GCA_049698095.1 Burkholderiales bacterium | reverse complement strand
AGTGGGATTGGCAGCACGCTGAACCGGGTTTTGTAAAAGCTGTCATCATTGGAGCTGCGGGGAATAGTCCCGGCAGCTCTAATGGTATTTCCAGTTTCATTTACGGGAGAACAAGATGAAATCAATGACGATTTTTTTATTCGGTGTATGCCTGGCGTTTAGCGCGATAGCGGCGGAAAACGGAATGGTCGTGAAGGCCAGCAAATATTCTGTCGCAGAAACCGTGGACCGTTTCGAAACCGAAGCCAAGGCAAAGGGATTTATGATTGTCGCGCGAGTCGACCATGCGGCGGCGGCCGAAAAAGCCGGCATGAAAATGCCCGCAACGCAATTACTGATATTCGGCAATCCCAAAGGCGGCACGCCGTTAATGCTTGCCTCGCCAACAACGGGAATTGACTTGCCGCTGAAGGCTCTCGCTTATGAAGATGCGGAAGGAAAAATCTGGTTGGCCTATAACACTGCAGATTATTTGAAATCGCGTCACAATATTTCCGGCAAAGATGAAGCCATCGGAAACGTCAACAAGGCGCTCGATTCGATTGCTGCGAAAGCCATCGAATAGCATATCCACTGATATACTTTAAATATTTGATTATATTGAATAAAATGTATAGCGACATTTCGTACGCTGCGATACGCGGTGGTGCGATTGTTTTATGAATTTGGAGCGGCGCGTCCCTTGGTTCGGCCTTTGCTGCATCAAAATCTCTTACAACGCTTCCCGAAAATATAAATAATCTTCTGCGCATTGTCGCGGCCGTTCGATCATCGGCAAATGGCCGATGCCGGGCATCATGATCACCCGCGAATTCGGCAGCAGTTTATGCAGTATGCCGGCAGTCTCGACATGAATCACCCGGTCCTTTTCACCCCATACGATCAGCGTCGGCGTGGTCATGCCGTCGATGCGCGCTTCGACCGAGTCGGCCTTAATTCGGCGGAAAATCCTATCTTCGAGGGCGAAGTTGCGCATGCGTTCGCGCGCCAGCACATTCAGCATGGGTCGCAGGATGAAAGGTCGATCGCTCATCACGAAGCTGAAAATTCCGGCGAATTCCTCCTCGCTTTTCGCCATCAGCGGGTTCTGCCCGGTCTCATTGAGCAGTGCTGCCATCTCGCTTGCGGGCGCCGTCCACGCGCCGCCGGAATCAATAAGCCACAGGCTGTTGACTTCCGCAGGGTAGAGCGCCGCGTAGGTCAACGCGATGTGACCGCCCATCGAACTGCCGCCGAGATGAAGTTTCTCGATCCCCAACGCCTTTGCCAAGGCTCGAAGTCGAATTGCCTGCCCGGCGGGAGAGTAGTCGGCATCCGGCGGATGCGCCGACTCGCCGAAGCCGATATGGTCCGGGACGATCACGCGATAATGCGATGTCAATAAGCGCGCGACGCGCGTGAAGTTATCCTTGTTAGCGCCGAAGCCGTGCAGCAACATCAGCGGTTCGCCCTCGCCGCCCTCCAGATAGGCGTAATGCAGTCCACCGGGCAAATCGATTTGCTTGCGCACGAGACCGGCACGCCTGCGCTCGGCGTCGATGGCGAGGCGCATCGCTTTCTCCGGCGCCAGATAAACAAAGCCGGTTGCCGCGATGGCAAACATTGCCATGGCCGCAATTATTACGATCAGGATCGTCATTCTTATTGCTCTTTTCAGGGGTGACTAACGTTCGAAAATGCTTTTAAAGCGGCATTTTCTGACAGTTGCATATAAGGATTCCAATCGACGTGATGGAGTCCATTGCGGGATGGCCGTGCAGCATGTCGGCGCAGTTGCGCTATGCGACCCAGCCATTTATGGATTGCGAAAGGTCCGACAAGTTATCATAGTCGGGCTCTATCAACGGTCGCGTCCAGCGCAACGGTGGAAAGCATTCATGGCCGAGTGCCTCGCCAGATTCGTTGCGAACGGGATCGCTATGCGGATACTCCATTGCTCCTATGCTTTATGCGAGCACCAATCAGAATTCCCAACCACGCCATCGGCAGATAAGCGACCAGCAGATCGAGGGCGATGAACCAGCCGGGGG
>JBAVXA010000014.1:0-49573 GCA_049698095.1 Burkholderiales bacterium | reverse complement strand
GGTTCAAATGACCTGTCCGGTAATAATGTGCGCAAACTGAAGCGAAACATGAACGTAATGGAGCCTCATGGCCTTCATGGGTACTTTATAGCATAATCATTTTCATTCCTTATGCTGCAAACGAAGTCGACTGCGCACAAGGTAGTGAATTTACGACGATGTAACTAATTGATTATATTATATAATTATGCCTTCAATAACTACAAAAACCGACGCAAGCTCACCTGCATTTGAAGCAAATTCCGCGCATATGCGCGCACTGGTCGCCGAGCTGCGTTCAACCGCGGAAAAAATTTCACTCGGCGGTGGCGAAGAAGCGCGCAAAAAACATACGGCGCGTGACAAGTTATTGCCGCGCGACCGCGTCACCGCCCTGCTCGACCCCGGTTCGCCGTTTCTGGAATTTTCGCAGCTGGCTGCATTCGGCATGTATAACAACGACGCTCCCGCAGCGGGAATTATTACCGGCATCGGCCGCGTGCACGGGCAGGAAGTGGTGATTGTCGCCAATGATGCGACGGTGAAGGGCGGCACCTATTACCCGCTGACGGTGAAAAAACATTTGCGCGCGCAGGAAATCGCTGCTCAGAATCATTTGCCCTGCATCTATCTGGTCGATTCCGGCGGCGCATATTTGCCGTTGCAGGACGAAGTTTTCCCGGATCGCGATCACTTCGGCCGCATTTTTTACAACCAGGCGCAATTGTCAGCCAATGGCATACCGCAAATCGCCGCAGTCATGGGTTCCTGCACCGCAGGCGGCGCCTATGTGCCGGCGATGTGCGATGAATCCATTATCGTCAAGAATCAGGGCACCATTTTTCTCGGCGGTCCGCCGTTGGTAAAAGCGGCGACGGGTGAAGTGGTGACGGCAGAAGAGCTCGGCGGCGGCGATGTGCATACGCGCACATCCGGCGTGACCGACCATCTGGCGCAAGACGACGCGCACGCGCTGGCAATCGCACGGGAAATTGTATTGCATCTTAATCGGAAGAAAAGCATTCCCGTCGCGGTCAAGAAGGCAGCAGAGCCGAAATATCCGATTGACGATGTTTACGGCATCGTGCCGAAGGATTATCGCCAGCCCTACGACGTACGCGAAATCATCGCGCGCATCGTCGATGGATCCGAGTTGCATGAATTCAAGCAGCTTTACGGCACGACACTGGTGTGCGGCTTTGCGCACATCCATGGTTACCCGGTCGGCATCGTCGCCAATAACGGCATTCTTTTTTCCGAGTCGGCGCTCAAGGGCGCGCATTTCATCGAGCTGTGCAGTCAGCGGGGTATTCCGCTGGTATTTTTGCAGAACATCACCGGCTTCATGATCGGCAAAAAGTACGAAAACGGCGGCATTGCCAAAGACGGCGCGAAAATGGTGACGGCCGTGTCGTGTTCGTCGGTGCCAAAATTTACCGTAATCATCGGCGGCTCGTTCGGCGCGGGCAATTACGGCATGTGCGGCCGCGCATTCAATCCTCGCTTTCTCTGGACCTGGCCGAATGCCCGCATCAGTGTGATGGGCGGGGAACAGGCAGCAAGTGTATTGGCAACGGTGAAGCGCGACGGAATCGAAGCCAAGGGAGGCGCATGGAGCAAGGAAGAAGAAGAAAAATTCAAAGCGCCGATTCGCGACCAGTACGAAGCTCAGGGTAATCCGTATTACGCGACCGCCCGGCTTTGGGACGACGGCGTCATCGACCCGGCGCAAACTCGCATGGTGTTGGGACTGGCATTATCGGCGGCAATGAACGCGCCGATCGAAAAGACCGAATACGGGATTTTCAGGATGTAATTGCCTTGGAGGAAACGGAATGACCGCTCGGCGCGATGTTGCCAGCCAAGCCCTGCCTCGGGGTCTGAAAAGGCATTAACATCAAGGTAATTGCAGGCATTTTTTCAATTCAAGTTGACGGAATAAAAATATCATGTCTGATTTAGTGGTTGAAGTCGGCAAAGGAGGCGTAGCGGTTCTCGCGCTTAACCGTCCCGACATACATAATGCTTTCGACGACAAGCTGATTGCCGCGTTGACCAAGGCGCTGCAGAAACTGGAAAAGGACAAAAAAGTCCGCGCGGTGGTCTTGTGCGCGGAAGGTAAGTCGTTTTCAGCCGGCGCCGACTTGAATTGGATGAAGCGCGTCGCAGAGTACGATGAACAGGAAAATTATTTCGACGCCATGAAGCTCGGCGAGCTGCTGCGCACGCTCAACGCCCTGCCGAAACCAACCATCGCACGCGTGCATGGCGCGGCGTATGGCGGCGGTGTCGGCCTGATTGCCGCTTGCGATATTGCCATCGGCACGCAGGGAGCGATGTTCGGTCTCACTGAGGTTCGCCTCGGGATTATTCCTGCCGTGATCAGTCCTTATGTCGTTGCGGCCATCGGCGAACGCAATGCGCGGCGTTATTTTCTCACCGGCGAACGCTTCACCGCAGCGGAAGCCTACCGAATCGGATTGCTGAACGACTTGACGCCCGATGAAGAGAGCCTCGACCGGGTGATCTCGGAAATACTTGAAGCGTTGTTGCAGGGAGGCCCGGCGGCGGTGACGGAGGCGAAGGACTTGATATCGGCCGTCGCATGGCGGCCGGTGAACGATTCCCTGATTGCTGACACCGCTGAGCGTATCGCGCGCGTGCGCGCATCAAAGGAAGGCAAAGAGGGGCTAACCGCATTTCTGCATAAGCGCAAGCCGGCCTGGGCGAAGAAATAATTCATGTTCACCAAAATCCTCATTGCCAATCGCGGCGAGATCGCCTGTCGAGTCATTCGCAGCTGCAAGCGCATGGGGATTAAATCGGTCGCTGTATATTCCGATGCCGACAGGAATGCGCAACATGTGCTGCAGGCCGACGAAGCGGTTCACATCGGCGGCGCGCGCCCGGTCGAATCGTATCTGCGCGGCGATAAAATAATCGAAGCGGCAATAAAGACCGGCGCGCAGGCGATTCATCCGGGCTATGGCTTTTTGTCGGAGAATGCCGACTTTGCCCGCGCCTGCGAAACAGCCGGCATTATTTTCATCGGGCCGACCCCGGACGCCATCGACAAAATGGGCTCCAAAAGCGCGGCGAAAATCATTATGCAGGCGGCAGGCGTGCCGGTCGTACCCGGTTATCACGGCGACAATCAGGATCCGGCCTTTTTGCACCGGCAGGCGGGCACGATCGGGTTCCCGCTGCTGGTAAAAGCCGTCGCCGGGGGGGGCGGAAAAGGCATGCGACTGGTGCATCACGCAGGCGAATTTATCGCCCAACTTGAAGCAGCGAAGCGAGAGGCAAAAAACGCCTTTGGCAACGACACGGTATTACTCGAACGCTTTGTCGAGGGACCGCACCATATCGAATTTCAGGTGTTCGGCGACTCGCATGGCAATGTCGTACATTTGTTTGAACGCGAATGCTCGATCCAGCGCCGTCACCAGAAAATTCTTGAGGAAACACCTTCCCAGTTCGTCACGCCGGAAATGCGGCGAAATATGGGCGATGCCGCCGTCGCGGCGGCGAAAGCTATCGCCTACCGCGGCGCCGGAACCATTGAGTTTATTGTCGGTAGCGACCGCCAATTTTTTTTCATGGAAATGAACACCCGCTTACAGGTCGAACATCCGATAACCGAGATGACCACAGGGCAGGACCTGGTCGAATGGCAGTTGCGCGTTGCATGCGGCGAGGTGCTACCGCTGCAGCAAACCGCAATCAGACAGCATGGCCATGCCATCGAAGTGCGTTTATGCGCCGAAAATCCGGCAAACGACTTTCTTCCCGTGACCGGCAGCCTGACCCGCTTCACGCTTCCGCACCCGACAGACGGCGTTCGAATCGATACCGGATTCGTTCAGGGAGATGAGGTCGGCGTGTTTTACGATTCCATGATCGCCAAGCTCATTGTTTACGGCGCGGACCGGCAACAGGCGACGAAACTCCTGCAGCAAGCGCTGGGCGAAACCGCCGTGATCGGACTCACCACCAATATTCCATTTCTGGAAAAAATTGCTTTTCATCCTGCCTTTGCAAGCGCCGATACGACCACCGCGTTTGTGCAGGACCATTTGACGGATTTGCTGAAACAACCAGTTGCGCCGGAAACGGCATTGATCGCCGCATGCGCCAAGCTGCTGATCAGCGAAGAAGCGGAGGCTCAGGCAAAAGCCAGGCGACATCCCGATCACCAGTCCCCTTGGAATGGCGTAAATGGCTGGCGACTGAATGGCGAGCCGCAACGCAAGCTGATGCTCGCCGATCCCGTCAGCGGTGTCACGCATATTGTTCTGATCGATTCCGATTCAATTGAACCCGGCTCCGCGCATTACCTTTTACGCCATCTTGACCGCGAAATCCGCCTGGCGTGCAACAGCACGGCGGGCATGCGCCTCGAATTATCGATTGACGATACCCGTCTCGTCAGTTACGTGCTACGCCACGATCATCGACTGACCGTCCTGCAAAATGGCGAAAGGTTCGATTTTGAGCAAGTGCGTCCGTATGAATTCGAGAGCGCCGAAGAAGCCCCGGGCGGCAGGCTGACCGCCTTGATGCCGGGGCGCGTCGTCAAACTATTAGTGGCGGCAGGCGATGACGTCAAACAGGGCCAGCCGCTGTTGGTCATGGAGGCGATGAAAATGGAACATACGATTCACAGCCCGCGCGACGGCAAAGTCGCGCGCGTCGTACACAAAGTCGATGACCTCGTCGCTGCCGACGCGCTGCTGTTCGAATTTGAACAAGCTGCCGAATGAGGCCGGACGGCGTATAATTTTCCGGTGCAAAATTGATTCGCCCACTATTATCGTCGGCGATGGTAACTATTTGATTAATATAAACTTTATTCAGGAGCGCATCATGGCGGCAAACCCACAAGCAATCAACCAGAGCGTACCCACGGTCAAACTTCTGATCGACGGAAAGTATGTTGAATCCAAGTCGACTGAGTGGCGCGATATTATCAACCCGGCCACGCAAGAGGTTTTGGCACGGGTTCCATTCGCTACCATGGCCGAAGTCGATGCCGCCGTCGCGTCATGCAAGGAAGCGTTCAAGACCTGGAAAAACACCCCGCTCGGCGCGCGCGCTCGCATCATGCTCAAGCTGCAAGCGCTGATCCGCGAAAACTCCGGCAAAATCGCCGCGGTGCTCACCGCCGAACAGGGCAAAACCTTGCCCGACGCGGAAGGCGATATTTTTCGCGGCCTCGAAGTGGTTGAACACGCCTGTTCCATCGGTACCCTGCAACTCGGCGAATTCGCCGAAAACGTCGCCAACGGCGTCGATACCTATTCTGTGCGCCATGCCATCGGCGTGTGTGCGGGCATCACGCCATTCAACTTCCCGGCGATGATCCCACTGTGGATGTTTCCAATGGCCATCGTCACCGGCAACACGTTTCTGTTAAAACCATCCGAGCAGGACCCGATGAGCACTATGATGCTGGTCGACCTCGCATTGCAGGCCGGCGTACCGCCGGGCGTGTTGAATGTCGTGCATGGCGGCAAGGATGTCGTCGATGCAATCTGCACGCACAAGGACATTGTCGCGATTTCATTCGTTGGCTCGTGCCATGTCGGCGAGCACGTATACAAGCTTGGCAGCCACCACGGTAAGCGTGTCCAGGCGATGATGGGCGCAAAAAACCACGCTATTGTCATGCCGGACGCGAATAAAGAACACGCGCTTGATTCACTCGTCGGCGCGACTTTCGGCGCGGCTGGTCAGCGCTGCATGGCAACGTCCGTGACAGTATTGGTCGGCGATGCGAACAAATGGATTCCCGACATCGTCGAGCGCGCGAAAAAATTAAAGACCAGTGCGGGCACAGAAAAAGGTGCAGACCTCGGACCTGTGGTTTCGAAATCCGCCTATAACCGCATTATGGGTTTGATTGAAGACGGCGCCAAAGAAGGCGCGAAACTTGAACTCGATGGTCGAAATCCAAAAATTCCGGGCTACGAAAAAGGCAACTTTATTTCGCCGACGATTTTGTCCGGCGTAAAGCCAGGAATGAAAGTCTACGAGACAGAAATTTTCGGCCCAGTCATGGTTATCGTGAGCGTCAACACGCTAGATGAAGCCATCGCTCTCACCAACGCCAACCCTTACGGCAACGGCACAGGCATCTTCACCCAAAGCGGTGCGGCGGCACGGAAATTCCAGAACGAAATCGACGTCGGCCAAGTCGGCATCAACGTGCCGATTCCGGTTCCGGTTCCCTACTTCAGCTTCACCGGTTCACGCGGTTCCAAGCTCGGTGATTTGGGCCCGTACGGCAAGCAAGCGGTGCAGTTTTACACGCAGACTAAAACCGTGACCACGCGCTGGTTTGACGACGCGGCGGTCAGCGCCGGGGTGAATACGACCATCAGCCTCAAGTAACAGGATCCGCTGCAAGCAACGCCTGCGTCAGGAAAAAAATAAGCCCCCTCTAGCAACGGAGGGGGTTTTTGTCTGGCAGTTTTCTTAATCTATCAGGACTGAAAATGAAAATAGCATTCATCGGTCTCGGCCACATGGGCGATCCCATGGCACAAAATCTGAGCAAAGCCGGACATCAGCTCGTTGTCTATGACGTGGTTCAAGCCGCTGTCGATAAATTCAAAGCCCTCGGACACGGCGTTGCATCGTCGCCCAAGGGTGCCGCCACACAAGCCGAGCTGGTCGTCACCATGCTGCCCTCCTCGCCGCATGTGAAGTCCGTTTACCTCGGCGACAACGGCGTGCTAGCCGGCGCGAAGCCCGGTACGCTGTTGATTGACTCCTCGACAATTGATCCGCAAACTGCGCGCGAAGTTGCCGCAGCGGCAGCAAAACAAAACAACCCTATGATTGATGCGCCCGTCTCCGGCGGCACCGGCGGCGCGGTTGCCGGCACGCTGACGTTCATGGTCGGCGGCGCGACAGACGATTTCGAAAAAGCGAAACCGGTGCTTGCCCAGATGGGAAAAAACATCGTGCATTGCGGCGCAGCGGGCAACGGACAGGTGGCAAAAATCTGCAACAATATGCTGCTCGGCATATCGATGATCGGCACCGCCGAGGCGATGAATCTCGGCGTATCGCTCGGCATGGACGCGAAAATCCTTGCCGGCATTATCAACACCTCCAGCGGGCGCTGCTGGAGCTCGGACACCTACAACCCCTACCCCGGCGTCATGGAAAATGTTCCGGCGGCGCGCGGATACAGCGGAGGATTCGGCGGCGATCTGATGCTCAAGGATCTCGGCCTCGCGGTCGATGCCGCGCGCGCCGCAAGACAACCAGTAATTCTCGGCGCTGCGGCACAGCAGGTTTACCAGATGATGAGCAGCCACGGAGACGGCGGCAAAGATTTTTCCGGCGTGATCGGCCTATACAAAAAATCAAAATAGAAACTAACTCAGACGCAGCGGCAACGAGACGATCGAATCAACGGCAGTAAGCCGCAAGAAGAAATCACCATCTTGAATCAAACTATAACTATTTGTTTTTATTGATATTTTTACGCATGATAGACGGCATCCGCATCGATATCCGCAATCACATTGGCCACATCACCCTTAACCGTCCTGACGCGTTGAATGCCTTGTCGCATTCAATGATAAGAACCATGCACGCGCAATTGCGCGATTGGGAGCGCGATAAAAATGTCTATGCGGTCATGCTGCGCGGCGCCGGTGACAAAGCATTTTGCGCCGGCGGCGATATCCGCGCGGTATACGACAGCCTGAAGAATGGAGGCGACTTACCGGAAAAATTTTTCGTCGACGAATATGAACTGGATTATTACCTGCACAGGTACCGCAAACCGGTGGTGGTCTTGATGGACGGCATCGTCATGGGAGGCGGAAGCGGACTGGCGATGGCGGCGGCGCTGCGCGTGGTCGGCGACAAGACCATTTTCGCCATGCCGGAAACCAGAATCGGATTTTTCCCCGACGTCGGCGCCACCTATTTCCTCTCCCGGCTGCTCGGACATCTGGGAGATTATCTCGGCATTACCGGCGCACAACTCAAGGCGGCGGATTGCCTGTATGCCAGCATCGGCGATGTGTATCTCACGGCGGAACAATGGAAAACCCTCGACGTGCAACTCGATAATATCGAATGGGGCGACGACAAACGCTGGACGCTGGTGTGGTCGATCAAAATGATCGGCCAAAGCAAATTGCCCGACCCGCCGCTGGTAAAGCTGCACGACGTGATCAACGAGTATTTTTCCAAGCCGACGCTGCAGGCAATCGCCGCATCGCTAAACCAGGAAACGCGGCCGGACTATCGCGCCTGGGCAGCAAACACCTTAGCCGCCATGCACAAGCGCTCGCCCACCATGATGGCAGTGACGCTAGAACAAGTCCGCCGAGGCCGCAAATTGGACGACCTCGCCGACGCATTCCGCATGGAACTCAACATGCTGCATGGCTGCTTCGCACAAAAAGATTTTCAGGAAGGCATCCGCGCGCTGATTGTCGATAAGGATAATGCACCGAAGTGGAACCCGCCGACGATCGAACAGGTGCAGGCAGAAGAGGTGAGAAAATTCTTTGTCCCTGCCTGGCATCCGGATGAACATCCGTTGGCGACGCTTGGAACCTAAGACGCATATTCAACGCATAGGGAAAAGGCTTTAGCCAGCGCTCTTTTCACTGAAATCCGTGTCCGAGTCGAACAGGCTCTGCAGTTCTTCCCTGCCTTGCCTGCCCGATGCAATCAGCGCCTTTTCATCCTGATAAATGGACTGCTGGCGAATCAGCAACTCGCGGTCGTGCTGGTTGAAGCGCTCGACCGATAGCTTTGCCGTTTGCTCGTCCAGACCGAGTTTGATCAAAGTCTGCTTAGCCATTTCGAGGCTGGACAAATGCGTCTCGCGGATGAATTCGTCCACGCCGATATCGATCAGGCGATAAGCATGCAGGCGATTGCGCGCGCGCGCGATGATCGGGACGTGAGGGAAATGCCGCTTCATCAACAGCGCAGTTTTCACCGAGGCCTCAACGTCGTCGATGGCAAGAACGAAAACCTTGGCCTCGCCGACTTTTGCCGCATGCAACAGCGTCAGTTGCGAAGCGTCACCGTAATACACTTTGTTGCCGAACTTGCGCACGAACTCGACCTGCTCCGGACTGACGTCGAGGGCGGTAAATTTCACTTTCCTGGCTGATATCAGCCGGCCAACGATCTGCCCGACGCGCCCAAAGCCCGCGATCACGACTGGATTGCCTGGCTCGTCAAACGCATCGAAAGGCGGCGGCTCGGTCCGGCTGCGAATTGCCTCGTGGACCTTGTCGATAATCAGAAACAGAAATGGCGTGGCGATCATCGACAGGGTGATGATCATGATGAACAAATCGGCGTGTTTTTGTTCAATCAGGCTCCCTTGCGCCATGAGCGCAAAAACGACGAAGCCGAATTCACCGCCCTGTGCCAACGATATCGCCAGCATGCGCGCGCTGAATTCCTCGCCCTTGAACATGCGACGCAGGACGTAAAGAACGATCGCCTTGACCAGTATTAATCCTAGCGCGCCGCCTGCGAGCAGCAAAGGCGCCTTGACCAGCAGACCTAGATTGGCCGACATGCCGACGGCCATAAAAAACAAACCCAGCAGCATGCTTTCGAATGGGTCGATCGCGCTTTCTATTTCGTGGCGATATTCGGAATCGGCGAGCATCACACCTGCGAGAAACGCGCCGAGTGTCATCGATAATCCGACCGCTTCCATCAGCAACGCAACTGCGACCACCACCAGCAATGCCCCGGCAGTGAAAATTTCGCGCCCACCCATGCGGGCGAGCGTGTGAAAAAACGGACGGACCAGATAACGTCCGGCGGCAATCAGCGCGACGATTGCCGATACTTGCAGAACAATATTGCCGTGGCTCTCGGCCGCCATCGTCGGCGCCAGTTTAGGCAGCAAGGCGAGAAGCGGAATAACTGCAAGATCCTGAAACAGCAGAATGGCGAACGCATCGCGACCGTGGTGCGCAGTAAGTTCCTTGCGCTCCGACAGAGTCGGCAGGACCAGCGCGGTCGAGGACATGGCCAGCGTCAGCCCAATCAGTATTGCCAGTTTCCAGTCAAACCCTAGGAACGCAAGACCCAGCGCCAGTGCAGCGCCGACGCTGAGCATTTGCAGCAAGCCGAGACCGAATACCGCGCGACGCAATATCCATAAACGCGACGGCTGCAATTCGAGACCGATGAGGAACAGCAATAATACGACGCCGAATTCGGAAATATCGCGCATGGCGCTGATGTCGGTAATCAGGCCGAGCACAAACGGGCCGACGATAACCCCCGCGGCAAGATAACCCAATACCGTACCGAACTTGAGATATTTGAACAACGGAATCAGGACAACCGCTGCGGCCAGCAAAACGACGATTTCCCTGAGCAAAGGCATGAGCTACTCCCGCGGCAAACCTGGATGCCTTTTATTCAACTGAAAATATGCAATGCCAGCGAGGAAAGAACCGCATCTGGCGCAGATATATTGCGATCAGAATAACGCTTCATCCAGCGCCAGCACGCTGGCAGCGCCGTTGATGACTTCTATTTTCAGCGCCTGCGCGCGCGGCAGGATGTGATCGGCATAAAAGCGCGCAGTGGCAATCTTGCCTTTGTAGAAATCTGCGTCGCCGGTGCCGGCTTTCAATTGATTTGCCGCGATCAATGCCGCGGCACCCATTTGCCAACCGCCGGCCACGGTGCCGAATTGCATGAGAAAAGGGACGGCGACAGCAGCCGGTTCCTGCGCGTCGCGACTGAACGATTGCATGAGCGAAATCGTTGAAACCCCCAATCCTTCAACCGACTTTCCAAGCGATGCGGCGATGGCTTTACAATCGGCATGGTCGCTGGCGGCCAACGCAGCCGCCGTTTTCTGCATGTCCTCGATCAGCGCGCGCATGGTTGCACCGGCGTCGCGGCCGAGTTTGCGCCCGATCAGGTCGTTCGCCTGGATTGCGGTGGTGCCTTCGTAAATTGTCGTGATGCGCGCGTCGCGGTAATGTTGCGCCGCGCCGGTTTCCTCAATGAAGCCCATGCCGCCGTGAATCTGCACACCGGTCGAGGCGATTTCCTGCCCGGTCTCGGTGCTCCAGCCTTTTACGATCGGTATCAGCAATTCTGCACGCAGCTGTTCGCGCTTTTTGTTTTCTGGCGTCGCATGCCGCTGGCCGTTGTCGAGGCATGCAGCGGCATAGTACGCCACGGCGCGCATCGCTTCCACCTGCGATTTCATCGTCAGCAGCATACGCTTTACGTCCGGATGCTTGATAATCGCGACACGCGCGCCGCCCTTTTTGCCCGTCTCGGTGCCCTGCACGCGTTCTTTCGCGTAGGCCAGCGCACCCTGATAGGCGCGCTCACCGATCGCAACGCCTTCAAGGCCGACGTTGAAGCGCGCCAGGTTCATCATGATGAACATGTATTCAAGCCCGCGGTTTTCTTCGCCGATCAGGTAACCGACGGCGCCGCCTTTGTCACCATAGGCCAGCACCGCCGTCGGGCTGCCGTGGATTCCGAGCTTGTGTTCGATCGACACGCAACGCACATCGTTACGCTTGCCCAGCGAACCGTCTGCGTTCACCAGAAATTTCGGCACGATGAACAGCGAAATGCCTTTGACACCCTCCGGCGCCGTCGGCGTGCGCGCCAGCACCAGGTGAATTATGTTCTCCGTGTAATCATGTTCGCCGTAGGTAATATAAATCTTCTGGCCAGTTATGAGGAAATGATCGCCCTTCGGCACAGCCTTGGTGCGAATGGCGGCGAGATCGGAACCAGCCTGCGGCTCGGTCAGGTTCATCGTGCCGGTCCACTTCCCCGACACCATGTTATGCAAATAGGTTTGCTTTTGCTGGTCGGTGCCAACCAGATGGATCGCCTCATAAGCGCCCTGGGTGAGCATGGGGCATAGCGAGAACGCCATGTTCGAAGCGGCGATCATTTCGTCGACCGGCGTGGAGACCAGATTGGGCAAACCTTGCCCGCCGTAATCCGGGTCGGTCCTGAGCGCGCCCCAGCCGTTCTCGGTAAATTTCTGATAGGCGTCCTTGAAGCCCTTCGGCGTGGTGACGTTGCCATCGTTCCACACGGCGCCTTCGACGTCGCCGCTCCAGTTTAAAGGCGCAAGTACGTCGCGGGAAAATTTCGACGCTTCATCGAGAATCGCGTCGACCACATCCGCTGTTACTTCCTCGCATCCGGGTAATTTCGCGACGCGGTCAAGGCCAATTAATTCATGAAGCACAAATTGCATATCTTTGACGGGGGCATTGTAAGCAGCGGCCATGATGGCTCCTTTGAGGTTTGTTGTTTCGTGTTTTTGCTCCCCGCTGCAGCGGGGCGAAATGCCTGCCTGGCTGCACATGTCCAGCCATGCGCCTGCGCGCCGCGGGATGCATATTTCCGCCTGTCACCGGCGGCGGCGCATCAGCTCAGCGCGGCGGTAAGCTCGGGCACGGCGGTAAACAAGTCGGCCACCAGGCCGTAATCGGCCACCTGAAAAATCGGCGCTTCGGCGTCCTTGTTGATGGCGACGATCACTTTGCTGTCTTTCATACCGGCGAGATGCTGGATCGCACCGGAAATACCGACGGCGATGTAGAGTTCAGGCGCAACGATTTTACCCGTCTGACCGACCTGGTAATCATTGGGAACAAAACCGGAATCAACCGCTGCGCGCGATGCGCCGACTGCGGCATTGAGCTTGTCCGCCAGCGCTTCGAGCAATTTGAAATTCTCGCCGTTCTGCATACCGCGCCCACCGGAAACAATGACTCTGGCCGAGGTCAGTTCCGGGCGGCTCGACTTGGTCAGTTCCTGGCCGATGAGTTGCGTGGGGCCTGCGTCTGCCTGCGCGGCGATGCTTTCAATAGCTGCGCTTCCGCCCTCTTTTGCGGCCGCATCGAATCCGGTGCTGCGCACAGTGATGACCTTGATCGCGTCTGCCGATTGAACCGTAGCGAAGGCATTACCGGCGTAGATCGGACGCACAAACGTATCCGACGATTCAACCGAAATGATTTCAGAAACCTGCGCGACGTCGAGCAGCGCTGCAACGCGCGGCATGACGTTTTTGCCGAACGCGGTTGCAGGCGCGAACAGATGCGAATAATTTTTCGCCAGCGAAACCACCAGTGCGGCGAGATTCTCCGGCAGACCATTCGCATAAACCGGCGCGTCGCCATGCAGGACTTTGCTCACCCCGGCGACTTTTGCCGCGCCCTGCGCCGCGCCGCCGGCTGAACTACCCGCCACCAGAACATGCACATCGGCGCCAATTTTATTGGCTGCACTGATGGTGTGAAGGGTGCTCTCCTTCAACGCCGCGTTGTCGTGTTCTGCGATGACTAATGTTGCCATGATTATTCCTTATTGAATTTTCGCTTATGTTTTAACTAATTGATTATATTGTGATTGTTAGACAACCTTAGCTTCGTTTTTAAGCTTGCTTACCAGCGTGGCGATATCGGGAACCAATACGCCGCCTTTGCGTTTCGGCGGCTCGCTGACTTTCAGCGTCTTGAGTCGCGGCGCAATGTCAACACCCAGATCTTCCGGCTTGAGCGTATCGAGCGGCTTTTTCTTCGCCTTCATGATGTTCGGCAGCGTCGCGTAGCGCGGGGTATTGAGGCGCAAGTCGGTCGTGATCACGACTGGCAGCGGCATCGCAACCGTTTCCAGCCCGCCGTCAATCTCGCGCGTGACCTGTGCCTTACCATCGGCAATCGATACTTTGGACGCGAAGGTCGCTTGCGGCCAATTCATCAGCGCAGCGAACATCTGCCCGGTCTGGTTCGCGTCGTCGTCAATCGCCTGTTTGCCGAGAATGACGATTTGCGGCGATTCCTTTTGGGCGATGGCTTTGAGCAATTTTGCCACGGCAAGCGGTTGCAGATCTACATCCGTCTCGACCAGAATCGCCCGGTCGGCCCCCATCGCCAGCGCCGTGCGCAGGGTTTCCTGACACGCGGCGACACCCATCGACACAGCGACGACTTCAGTCACCACGCCCGCCTCTTTGAGCTTGATCGCTTCCTCAAGCGCAATCTCATCAAACGGATTCATGGACATTTTGACGTTGGCCAGTTCGACGCCGGATTGATCCGGCTTAACGCGAACCTTGACGTTGTAATCGACGACGCGCTTTACCGCTACGAGTGCTTTCATGGAGGTTCCCGTTCAGAAGTTATTACGACAGACAACGGTATTTTACAGGAGTTTGCGGCCGCTAGAAAAGACAAAAGCATTGCGTATCAAACAATGCTTTTGTCCGCGGAAACAGAAAAAACTAAAACGATTTCTTGAATAATGCCTGCAGCTCACCGACAATCCCGCGGCGGAATGCCAGCACGCACACGACGAAAATAGAACCAGTGATCACCGTCACCCAGGAGCCGAAACCGGCAAGATAATTTTGCAGCGTAACAATCACAAACGCACCGACCACCGGGCCGAGCACGGTACCGAGGCCGCCGAGCAGCGTCATCAGCACCACCTCGCCCGACGCATGCCAGTGCACATCTGTAAGCGAAGCAAGCTGCATGACCAGAGTCTTGGTTGAGCCGGCCAGGCCGGCCAGGCCGCCGGAAATGACAAACGCCAGTAACTTGTATTTATCCACGTCATAGCCGAGCGAAATGGCGCGCGGTTCGTTTTCGCGGATCGACTTGAGCACCTGACCGAACGGTGAATGGATCGCGCGGTAAATCAGCCAGAAACCGAATACGAAGATCGCCAGCACAAAATAGTACATGTTCAGGTCATTGGATAAATCGATCATGCCGAACAGCTTACCGCGCGGCACGCCTTGCAGCCCATCTTCGGCGCCGGTGAATTTGGCCTGCACGCAAAGAAAATAAATCATCTGCGACAACGCCAGCGTCGTCATGGCGAAATAGATTCCCTGCCGGCGAATCGCGATGCTGCCGACGATGTATCCGAGAACAGTGGCCGCCAAGGTGCCGGCAAGTATGCCCAGTTCCGGCGGCCAACCGAGCACCTTGACCAGATGCCCGGTGACGTAGCCGGCCGAGCCGAGGAACATGGCGTGCCCGAAAGAAAGCAGCCCGGTATAACCCAGCAGCAGATTGAACGCGCAGGCAAACAGCGCGAAGCATAGTGCTTTCATCAGGAACACCGGGTACAGGACCAGCGGCGCCAGCCCGGCCAGGATAAGCAGAACGACGAACAACAGGTTTTGTCTGCTCATTTTTCTTTTCCAAACAGGCCAGCTGGGCGCAATATCAACACAATTGCCATGATGACGAATACCGCTACCGTGGAAGCCTCGGGATAAAACACTTTGGTCATGCCTTCTATCAATCCGAGGGCGAGGCCGGTGACGATCGCGCCGAGTATCGACCCCATGCCACCGATGACGACCACGGCAAACACGACGATAATAAGGTTGGAGCCCATGAGCGGACTGACCTGCGTGATCGGCGCCGCAAGAACCCCGGCGAATGCGGCAAGCGCGACGCCGAAACCATACGTCAGCGTCACCATCAGCGGTACGTTTATGCCGAATGCTTGTACAAGGCGCGGATTTTCCGTGCCCGCGCGCAGGTACGCGCCGAGCTTGGTACGCTCGATGACAAACCAGGTGGCCACGCACACCACCAGCGACGCCAACACCACCCAGCCGCGGTAAATCGGCAGATACATGAATCCGAGATTGACGCCGCCACCCAGCGAGGCCGGCGTGGAATAAGGCAGGCCCGACACGCCGTAAGCATTCTGGAACAGGCCTTCGAAAATCAGCGCGAGTCCGAATGTCAGCAACAGACCATATAAGTGATCAAGTTTGTAAAGCCATTGCAGCATGGTGCGTTCGATGACCATGCCAATGATGCCGATGACGACCGGCATCAACAACAACGCAACCCAGTAGTTTATGCCGAGATATTGCATTCCCATCCAGGCGCCGACCGCGCCCATCATATAAAGCGCGCCGTGAGTAAAATTAATGATGTTGAGCAAACCGAATATGACCGCAAGTCCGAGGCTGAGCAAAGCATAATACGAGCCGTTCACCAGCCCGAGCAGCAGCTGGCTCATCATGGCCTGAATCGGCACGCCGAAAATTTGCGTCATATTTTATTCGTAACTATGTAATTTTATTCATTATTCCGCCGCCTACACAGGCGGCGGAACGTTTTTTGATTACAAACAGCTGATACTTATTTTTTCACCAGCGGACAGGTGCTGTTCGCCAGGGAACGATACGCTTCATTGCCCGGAATCGTCGCTTTTACCTTGTAATAGTCCCAGGGTTTTTTCGATTCAGCCTGTGTTTTCACCTGAACCAAGTACATATCGTGCACCATGCGACCGTCTTCGCGAATTTTGCCACCTTTGGCGAAGAAGTCGTTTACCGGCAGTTCACGCATTTTTTTCATTACCGCATCCGAGTCGTCCGTGCCGGCGGCTTCCACCGCTTTGAGGTAATGCATGGTTGAGGAATAATCGCCTGCCTGCACCATCGACGGCATCTTACCGGTGCGCTTGAAAAACTTGTCCGACCACTTGCGTGTTTCGTCGTTCAGGTCCCAGTAGAAACCTTCCGTCGCGTACAACCCTTGGGTGGCTTCCAGTCCAAGCGCATGGATGTCGGTAATGAACACCAGTAAGCCGGCCAGTTGTTGCTTGCCCGATTTCAGAATGCCGAATTCGTTGGCAGCCTTGATCGAGTTGATGGTGTCGCCGCCTGCGTTAGCCAGGCCGATGATCTTGGCGCCCGACGATTGCGCCTGCAGCAGGAAGGAAGAAAAGTCGGACGCGTTCAGTGGGTGACGCACGCCGCCGAGTACTTTTCCGCCGTTGGCTTTCACGACTTCCGTCACGTCTTTTTCAAGCGAGTGACCAAACGCGTAGTCGGCGGTGAGGAAATACCAGCTGTCGCCGCCGTCCTTGACCACAGCTTTGCCTGTGCCGTTAGCCAGCGCGATGGTGTCGTAGGTGTAATGCACAGAGTATGCAGTGCAATCTTCATTGCTGATCCGTGAGCTGGCAGCGCCGTTCACGATGGCAATCTTTTTCTTCTCGGCGGCGACTTTCACAGCAGCCAATGCCGTTGACGATGCGACGTTGTCGGTGATCATGTCGACTTTTTGCGTATCGAACCATTCACGCGATTTGCTTGAGGCAATATCGGCTTTGTTCTGGTGATCGGCGGAAACCACTTCAATCGGCATGCCTAACACCTTGCCGCCGAAATCTTCCACGGCCATTTTCACCGCTTCAACCGCGCCCTTGCCCGAAATGTCGGCATAGAGGCTGGCCATATCGGTCAACACGCCGATTTTCACCACACCGTCCGATACCTTGGCGTTTTGCGCCATGGCAGAACCGGCCGTTGCTGCTAACGTCAAACCCACCAACACATTCAATAATTTACGTTTAATCATTACTTCCTCCAAGAAATAAAACCACTACACCCCTAAATACTCGTGCAAAGTATCCATTTTTGCTTCGAGTTCCTCTTTGCGGATCATTTCAGCGATCCGCCCATGTTCCATCACGTAGTGCCGGTCTGCGAGCGGTGCTGCAAAACGGAAATTCTGCTCCACCAGTATGACGGTATAACCCTTTTCTTTGAGCATCTTGATAACGCGCCCCAGCGACTGCACGATGACAGGGGCCAACCCTTCGGTGATTTCGTCGAGCAAAAGCAACTTGGCGCCAGTGCGCAGAATACGCGCCATGGCGAGCATCTGTTGCTCGCCGCCAGAAAGTCGCATTCCGGGGCTGTTGCGCCGCTCCTTCAAATTGGGAAACATGTCGTAGATTTCCTCTACCGACATTCCGCCGCTGGCGACCGCTGGCGGCAACATCAGGTTTTCTTCGCAGCTCAGGCTGGCGAAAATGCCCCGCTCTTCCGGGCAATAACCGATCCCCAGATGTGCAATCTTGTGCGTCGCCAGCTTGACTGTTTCGTTGCCGTTCACCATGACCGAACCGGTGCGCCGGCCGACCAGACCGAGGATCGATTTCAATGTCGTGGTGCGCCCCGATCCGTTGCGCCCGAGCAAGGTCACCAGCTCGCCCCGGTTCACGCTGAAATCGACGCCGTGCAAAATATGCGACTCGCCGTAAAACGCATGCAAATCGCTGACGCGCAGATATTCGGTGGCTTCAGGCATGGGCCGTCCCCACGTAAGCTTCCAGCACTTGCGGATTTTTGGAGACCTCTTCGTATGTGCCTTCGGCCAGCACGGCGCCTCGCTGCAACACCGTGATGGTGTCCGAGAGATCCGCCACCACCGAGAGATTATGCTCCACCATCAGAATGGTGCGCCCCGCGGAAACACGCTTGATCAGGTCGGTCACACGGCCAATGTCTTCATGGCCCATGCCCTGCGTCGGCTCGTCGAGGAGCATCATTTCCGGGTCCAATGCCAAGGTGGTTGCGATTTCCAGCGCGCGTTTCCGCCCGTACGGCAAATCGACCGTTTGCGTATCGGCGAAATCGCGCAAATCCACCGACTCAAGCAATTCCATCGCGCGGCCATTCAGCTGGTCGAGAGATTTTTCCGATTTCCAGAAATGAAACGATGTGCCGAGTTTACGCTGCAGCCCGACACGAACATTTTCCAGCACCGTCATATGCGGAAAGACTGCCGAAATCTGGAATGAACGAATCAGACCGCGGCGCGCGATTTGCGGCGGCTTTTCTGTCGTGATGTCGATGCCGTTGTAAAAAATTTTTCCGCGCGTCGGCGCGTGGAATTTGGTCAGCAGATTAAAACAGGTGGTCTTGCCTGCGCCGTTCGGGCCGATGAGCGCATGGATGCTACCGCGTTTCACCTTGAGGTTGACATTGTCGACCGCCGTGAATCCCTTGAAGTCCTTGCACAGATTTTGTGTTTCGAGAATGACGTCGCTTGACATGCGGTTCCGCTTATTTGGGTGTGGAATTAATATTGGTCTTGTAAGCTGGGTGTAATTTCATTCAGGTCGCGACTGGCTACCGTGCCGTTGTTGAGGCTATGCTACACAAGCGCCCCGCCACTAGCAAGACTTGGCTGCTATTGCTTCGCTTCGTCACTTCGCGCAAACTTTGATGCCCGCCATCCGGCGCAAGCTGAGCACACATAATTTTACTAACTATTTGATTATATTAAGGTTTATTATGCAGGATTTACACGGTTACTACCTCGAAGATCTGAAGGTTGGCATGACGGGCGCCTACGCCAAAACCATTACCGAAGCGGACATCATTTTGTATGCCGGTATTTCCGGCGACAATAACCCGATGCACCTGAACGAAGAATTTGCCAGGCAAACGCTGTTCAAGACGCGCATCGCCCACGGCATGCTCACCGCGAGTCTGATTTCTACCATCGTCGGCACTCGCATCCCCGGTCCGGGTGCGGTCTATCTCGGGCAAACCATGCGCTTTAAAGCGCCGGTGAAACCGGGCGACACGGTGCGCGCCGAAGCCACGGTCAAAGAAATCAATGGGGAAAAAAGACGCGTGGTACTGGACACTATTTGTACGGTAAACGGAAAAGTTGTGTTGGATGGCGAAGCGACCTGCCTGGTCGATCGACGCGCGGATATGCTCGCGGTGCAAAAAGCGCTGGAAGCGATGACGCAATAAATGGTCACATCTGACACACAAACTGACAGCGCAGCAATTTTAGTGCGCCACGACCAGACGGGCATCACCACGCTCACGCTGAACCGACCGCAGCAATACAACGCGCTATCGAATGCATTGCTCGATGCATTGTTATCGGAGTTAAACAAGATTTCCGATGATAAACACGTACGTGTCGTTGTCATTGCCGGTGCCGGCAAGGTCTTTTGCGCCGGCCACGATTTGAAAGAGATGCGTGCCAACTATGCATTAAGCGCGACCGAAGCCCTGTTCAAGAAATGCAGCGAGTTGATGATAAAGCTTACGCTATTGCCGCAACCCGTCATTGCCAAGGTCCACGGCATGGCGACGGCGGCGGGCTGCCAACTGGTCGCACAATGCGATCTCGCCGTCTGCAGCGATAACGCGACCTTCGCCACCAGCGGTGTCAACCTCGGCCTTTTCTGCTCCACTCCTGCGGTCGCCCTCGCGCGCAATCTGCCGCGCAAAGCGGCGATGGAAATGCTATTGACAGGTGAATTTATTGATGCTCAGAGTGCGTTGCAACGCGGGCTGGTGAATCGCGCTGTCGCCTTGGATAAACTCGATCAGGCTACCAATGCGCTCGCACAAAGCATCATCGCTAAACCTGCCGATGTCATCGCGCTGGGCAAGAAACTTTTCTATGAACAAATCGAATTGGGATTAAGCGCAGCTTACGGCAAAGCGAGCAAAACCATGGCGTGCAATTTCATGCTGCCGGAGGCGGCGGAAGGTGTGGATGCCTTCATGCAAAAACGTAAACCTGAATGGAACAAATAAGCCGCGGTGATTAGTCCGACTGCGAACTCTTTACAAGGGGAATGCCGGGTTTATCAACCCAGCCTACGCCGCCCCACCAACTCACATAACGCGCAATCCGATGCGCCGCATGCCAAATGAAAGTATGGGCGCAACAGGATTGCGCCCAAGACTTCTGCAGTCTATTTATGTGCGGCAATTACGGCAAGAAAAGTCTTACCGAATTTTTCCAGCTTCTTTTCGCCCACGCCCAACACATCGGCCATTTGTAGCAAAGTGTGCGGTTTAGTTGCGTGCATGTCGCGCAGTGTGCTGTTGTGAAATATCACGAACGGCGGCACCCCCTGTTCCTGCGCGAGTTTCAAACGCGTGGCCCGCAGGGCCTCCCATAATGCGTCAGTCGGTGATGCAACCACGACACCGCCTTTAGATTTTCCTTTAGCCAAGGGCTTGGCGGCGTCTTTACGTAACGCTATGGTTTGCTCGCCCTTCAAGATCGGACGGCTCGCGGAAGCGAGTTTCAAGCCGCCAAAAGCTGCGGCGTCCGCTTCGAGATAACCTGCCGCAACCAACTGGCGAAACACGCTCTGCCATTGCATTGCGGTGTAACTTTTGCCGATGCCGAAGACGGGCAATTGCTCGTGATTCCACTGCGTGATTTTCGGCGAGAATTTGCCGAGCAGCACGTCGATCAGGTGTGCAGCACCAAATCTTTGTCCGGTACGATACGCGCACGACAGCGCCATTTTCGCCGCTTCCGTGCCGTCCCATGTATGCGGCGGCTCCAGGCAATTATTGCAATTGCCGCAGGTCGTGTTGCGAAGTTCGCCAAAATAGCCGAGCAGGGAAATCCTGCGGCAATTGGTAGACTCGCAAAATCCGAGCAAAGCATCAAGCTTTTTGCGCTCCACGCGTTTACGTTCTTCGCCGGCTTCGCCGTTGTCGATCATTTGCCGCAGCATGACGACATCGCCGAGGCCGTCGGCGAGACACGCCTCGGCCGGTTCGCCGTCGCGTCCAGCGCGGCCAGTTTCCTGGTAATAACTTTCCATGCTTTTGGGCAAATCGAGATGTGCGACGAAACGCACATCGGGTTTGTCGATACCCATGCCGAAGGCAATCGTCGCAACCATGATGATGCCGTCCTCACGCAGGAATCGCGCCTGATTGTTTTGCCTTGTCGTCGCGTCGAGCCCCGCGTGATACGGCAAGGCAGTGAAACCCTGCCGGTTCAGCCATGCGGCATTCTCCTCGACTTTTTTGCGCGACAGGCAATACACAATGCCCGCCTCGCCGCGATGACCTTCCTGCAAAAATTGCGCAAGCTGCTCGCGCGCGTTATTTTTCAGCATCACACGATAGCGAATATTCGGTCGGTCAAAACTGGATACGAACGTGCACGCCTCATGCAATGCAAGCCGTTCGACGATCTCGACCCGCGTCAGCGCATCGGCGGTGGCGGTGAGGGCAATGCGCGGGATCGCAGGAAAGCGTTCGTGCAGAATCGACAGGGCAACGTAGTCAGGTCGGAAATCATGCCCCCACTGCGATACGCAATGCGCTTCGTCGATAGCAAATAAGGAGATTTCTGATTCTGCCAAAAGCTGCAAAAAGCGTGCGGTGATCAGCCGCTCCGGCGCAACATAAAGCAGATCCAATTCGCCGTTGAGTAATTGTTGCTCGACCATCCGCGCTGCGTCGGCATCCAGACTGGAATTCAAAAACGCCGCTTTAACGCCCCACTGCGTGAGCGCATCGACCTGATCCTGCATCAAAGCAATCAACGGCGATACGACGATACCGACACCGTTGCGCAGCAGCGCGGGAATCTGAAAACAGAGGGATTTGCCACCGCCTGTTGGCATCAGCACGAGCGCATCGCCGCCATTCTGCACATGCTCGATGACGGCTGCCTGCTCGCCACGAAAACCGGGATAACCGAAGGTGGATTGTAGAATCTTTAAAGCGGTGGTCATGGCGGTTTCGCAATGGTAGCAGACTGAAAACCGTCAGCATTTTGACTAACAAATAAAAATTGAATTAAATAAACTACTTATTTAATTTCGAAGGGTTATTCGGCCAACAAAAATTCCCTAACCAATGCGATCTGCGCATCGTCCATCAGCATCGGCGCATGGCCGGTGTCGGCGATCTCTGCCGACTCTACATTCGCCTTGCCCTGCTTCATTCTCTCCACCGTGTCGGCCAACAGCAAATCCGAATTCACCCCGCGCGTGATCAACACCGGACAGGACACATTGTTCCAGATCGGCCATAGCAATACATCGTTCTGCGGCAATTTGAACGGCAGGCCTATGCCGGGGTCGTAATTAAAATGGATTTTGCCGTCGGCTTTTTTCACGGCCATATTTTCTGCCAGGTGCCGCCATTGGGCATCGGTCAACGGCCCGAATGGAGCGCTGATCACGCGCATGGTTTGCTCCAGCGCTTCGACGCTGTCGAATGCCGGATCGGCGCCGACATACTCGCCGATTCGTTCGAGCGACGCTTTGGGAATGAACGCGCCAACGTCGTTCAGCACCAGGCGCTTAACCGGCGCTTTTGCCTGCGACGCGATGAACATGCCGATCAATCCGCCCATCGAGGTACCGACCCAGTTGACGCTGTCAACGTTCAGGCGCGCAATCAGCGCCGCCATGTCGGCGATGTAAAGGGGATATCCGTAATCCTCTTTATGCTCCAGCCATTCGCTTTGCCCGCGACCCGGGATATCGGGACAAATGACGCGAAAGTCGTTTTCCAATCCGCGCGCGAGATAGTCGAAATCCCGCCCGTTGCGCGTGAGGCCGTGCACGCAGACCACCACAGCGGGATTTTTTTCATCGCCCCATTCGGTATACGCCACGCGATGAAAACCGTGCGGGCCCAAGGCAGAAAAATATTTCGACTGCAAGCCGATCAGCCTTGGTGAATGTCGAGCAGTTCGACCTCGAATACCAGTGTCGCATTCGGTGGTATCACCCGACCGGCGCCTTGCGCGCCGTAACCGAGCTGCGGCGGAATGGTCAGCTTGCGCACGCCACCGATTTTCATGCCCTGCACGCCTTCGTCCCAACCCTGAATGACTCGGCCGGCGCCGAGTTTGAACGGAAACGGATCGTTGCGATCCTTGCTCGAATCGAATTTGGTTCCGTCGGTCAGCCAACCGGTATAGTGCACCGACGCGATGTCGCCAGCTTTGGCCTCGGCGCCTTCCCCTACCTTGCTATCGTCAATAATAAGCCCGCTCGCCGAAGTAATTGCCGCCATTATAACTCCTTGTTTATATTAAATATTTACGCACGGGTCGAGCCGCTAACAGCGGCTCTACCCGTGCGCGATAGCATACCGCAAATGACTGCGGTTCAATGCGATTTGCTGAACACCATGGCTTTTTTGTTGTGGTCGACGACGATGGTGTCTTTCGGACCGAAGCGACCGTCAAGAATTTCTTTCGCGAGTGGATTTTCGATCTGCGCCTGAATTGCGCGTTTCAATGGTCGCGCGCCGTATACCGGATCGAAGCCGGCCTGCGCAATTTCCGCCAACGCCGCGTCGGTCACGGTCAGTTTCATTTCCATCTGCGCCAGTCGCTTGCTCAAATATTGCAGCTGAATGGCCGCAATCGACTTGATATTTTTCTCGTCCAGCGCGTGGAACACCACCAATTCGTCGATACGGTTGATAAATTCCGGCCGGAAATGGGTTTTAACCTCCGCCATCACGGCAAGTTTGATGACCTGATAATCGTCGCCGGCCATTTGCTGAATCATATGCGAGCCGAGATTCGAGGTCATGACGATGACGGTATTCTTGAAGTCCACGGTACGGCCCTGCCCGTCGGTCATGCGGCCGTCGTCCAGCACCTGTAACAGTACGTTGAAAACGTCGGGGTGCGCCTTCTCGACTTCATCGAGCAGAATGACCGAGTACGGTTTGCGCCGCACTGCTTCAGTGAGATAGCCGCCCTCTTCGTAGCCGACGTAACCCGGCGGCGCGCCGATCAGCCTCGCCACGGAGTGTTTTTCCATGAACTCGCTCATGTCGATGCGAATCAGATGATCTTCCGAATCGAACAGAAAGCTGGCCAGCGTTTTGCATAATTCCGTTTTGCCCACGCCGGTCGGCCCGAGGAATAAGAACGAACCGTAAGGTTTGTTCGGGTCGGCGAGCCCTGCGCGCGAACGCCGAATGGCGTCGCTCACCAGACGCACGGCTTCATCCTGACCGACCACGCGCTCATGCAGTTTCTTTTCCATATGCAGTAATTTGTCGCGTTCGCCCTGCATCATTTTCGACACAGGTATGCCGGTGGCGCGCGACACGACTTCGGCAATTTCTTCCGCGCCGACCTGCGTGCGCAATAGTTTCGGCTTGTCGCCTTTCGCCTGGGGCTTGTCGGCCTGCTTCAGTTGCGCCTCAAGCTGCGGCAGCTTGCCGTATTGCAGTTCGGAGACTTTCTGCCAATCGCCCTTGCGCGTGGCGGCGTCCATTTCCAGCTTCACCTTCTCCAGCTCTTCCTTGACGTGCTGCGAACCCTGCACCTGCGCCTTTTCTGCCTTCCAGACTTCCTCAAGGTCGGCATATTCGCGTTCAAGCTTTTTTATTTCGGTTTCGATGAGCTCAAAGCGTTTTTTCGACGCGGCGTCTTTTTCCTTTTTTACCGCTTCGCGTTCGATTTTGAGTTGAATCAGCCGGCGGTCGAGCTTGTCCATGACCTCCGGCTTGGAATCGATTTCCATTTTGATGCGCGACGCCGCTTCATCGATCAGGTCAATCGCCTTGTCCGGCAGAAACCGATCTGTGATGTAACGATGCGATAACTCCGCCGCCGCGACGATCGCCGGGTCGGTGATATCGACACCATGGTGTACTTCATATTTCTCCTGAAGGCCGCGAAGAATCGCAATCGTGCTTTCCACGCTGGGTTCATCGACCAATACTTTCTGGAATCGACGTTCGAGCGCGGCGTCTTTTTCGATGTATTTGCGATATTCATCCAGCGTGGTTGCGCCGACGCAATGCAATTCCCCGCGTGCCAGCGCCGGCTTGAGCATATTCCCCGCATCCATGGCTCCTTCGGCTTTACCGGCGCCGACCATTGTATGTAATTCATCAATAAAAACAATGGTTTGACCCTCATCCTGGGAAAGCTCTTTCAATACCGACTTGAGCCGCTCTTCAAACTCGCCGCGATATTTGGCGCCTGCCAGCAGCAGCGCCATGTCGAGCGATAGCACGCGCTTGCCCTTCAGCGTCTCGGGCACTTCATCATTAACGATGCGTTGCGCGAGGCCTTCGACAATGGCGGTTTTACCGACGCCGGGCTCGCCAATCAGCACCGGGTTGTTTTTGGTGCGGCGACCGAGAATCTGTACCACGCGACGAATCTCATCGTCGCGGCCGATGACCGGGTCGAGTTTGCCCGAACGTGCGCGTTCGGTTAAATCAATAGTGTATTTTTTCAGCGACTCGCGCCTGCTTTCGGCTTCCTGGTCCTGCACATTCTCGCCTCCGCGCACTGCGCTGATAGCCTGCTCCAGATGCTCGCGCGACCCGCCGTGTTGCTTCAATAATTTACCCACTTCGCCTTTGTCCTGCGCCAGCGCGAGCAGGAACATTTCCGAGGCGATAAACTGGTCGCCGCGTTTCTGCGCTTCCTTGTCCGTGACGTTCAGCAGCGATTGCAAGTCGCGCGAAATGGAAACTTCGCCGCCGTGGCCTTCGACTTTGGGCAAGCGCGAAATCGATTGGGTCAACGCCGTTTTGAGAGCTGCAACATTGACCCCGGCGCGGCCAAGCAACGACGAGGTGGCGCCGTCGGCTTGGCCGATTAACGCCTGCGTCAGATGCTGCGGCTCGATGAACTGGTTGTCTGCGCCGACGGCGAGGCTTTGCGCGTCAGCAAGGGCTTCCTGAAATTTTGTGGTCAGTTTGTCCAAGCGCATGGTAATTATTCCCTGAAATTATGAATTACCTTTTATATGGGGAAGCGGCGGAAATATTTCAAGCCCCACCGCTGCTCAGCGCGGAGTTTGTAATGCCTGCTCTATATCGGCCAGGGTTTTCCGATATTGCGCCAGCTGCGGGCCACCAAGAGGCACGGCTTTTTTCGCCGCATAATGCGCCTCGCGGAGTCGTCCCTGGTCGGCCAGCGTCTGTGCCAGATTGTTCCATGCATCGCCGGAGTCGGGATGGTGGGCAATGGCGCGGCGGAAAAAATGTTCTGCCAGGGATAAATCCTTTTGTGCATAGGCGATATTGCCCATTCCCATCAACGCCACCAAATCGGTCGGCGATTTTTCCAGCAGCGCGGCGTAAGCCTGCTGTGCCGTCCCTTGGTTGGCGGTCTTTTCCATCGCCACTGCCGCGCGCAACACGGTTGATTTGTCCGCAGTGACAGGCAGCTTCCCCGGCGCGAGTGCCAGCATCGCCCAGCGGCCGCTGCGCGCCCAGGTATACTCAAACGTCGACATCGACACGACCTGGCGTTTTTCCAGCCCGGAACGCAGAATCATTTCAGAACGCGCAAGGTCATAACCTATCGCGACCGCGTAATGCCATTTCGGATACCAATTAAACGCAAGGTTTTGCAACACCAGCACAGAATTGCCTGCGGCAATTTCTTTCAGCACCGCAACCAACTCGGGCGTCAATTCAAATGCCGCCGCCCCGCTGCGCCGGGCAGCCGCCAGCATTTCCACCTGCAGGCTACCTTGCCGCTCGGGGACATAGATCTGACTCGTAAGCGCATCAGGCTGGACAGGAATACCCGCGGCTGTCAGCACAGTGGCCAGCGCCGCAGGCCCGCACTGGTACCTCTCCTGCGGGAAGAACGGCACGTCTGCTAACTCTGCATTTTGCGGCAGGCCCGCCGGCGGCGTCTGGACAAGCTGGCGCGTCTGCGGAGCCGCGCAACCGCAGACCAGCACTGCCAACAAAAAAAAGCCCGCCACACGGCGGGCTATGTCGATTGGCATGACAATCGACCTAGCGGATCGATCTGGTAAAAGGAAATACTCGCGTCAGGCCGAGAATATCGGTAATAAGCAGGATGATAAAGACCGCGAACACGACGCCCAATATGCTGTCTCCGCCCGCCGGCATCTGGTCGATTTTGCCGGCAATCTGTTGCAGTTCGTTATCCGTCATGGCGTCAACGCGAAGTTTGGCGGACGCCGCATCGACGCCCAGCTTCTGCAATTCATTCGTCACGTCGCTACGGTTGAAAAATTCATTCACACGGTTGCGCAGCACCGGAGATTCCTGCTGCGACAATACCGTTTCCGTGCCGATCATTGCCGCCTGGGTCTGCTGCATCGGCAGGCTCATACTCAACAAACAGCAGGTCAACATCAGGCAGGTGCTTTTCTTGAATTGATTCATGTTTATCTCCTTGTTGTTAAGATACGAGGCTACAAGATTATCGGCTGCAAGGTGAACAGTCAACGGAAATATGCTGCGCGGCGCATCAATGCAAGCAGCGAGAGGGAAATGCGGCTGATTTCGGGTAGTATATTGCCTTCGTCATCTTCGCTTTTCGAACATGCCTATCAATAAGAATTTATCTGCTGAAATCGAACGCAATGTGGCCGTGGCCGTCGAGGAAGACTACGGCAGCGGCGACCTGACGGCAGGCCTGATTCCGTCGACGAAAACCGGCAAAGCGATCGTCATTACGCGCGAAGACGGGATCCTGTGCGGCACACTCTGGTTTGAACGCTGCTTTCGCACGTTTGACCCCGCAGTACTGATCAAGTGGCATGCGAAGGACGGGGATCGCCTCTCGGCTAACCAGGTCGTATGCGAAATCAGCGGCAACGCGCGCGCTTTGCTGTCAGCAGAGCGGCCGGCGCTGAATTTCGTGCAGACTTTATCCGCAACGGCGACGGTCACGCGCAGGTATGTCGATGCTGTTGCCGGCACGGCGGCGCAAATTATGGATACGCGCAAGACTCTTCCCGGCCTGCGCCTTGCGCAAAAATACGCGGTACAATGCGGCGGCGGCGAGAATCAGCGCATCGGCTTGTTCGACGGAATTCTGATCAAGGAAAACCACATCATGGCGGCAGGAGGAATCGCGCAGGCCCTTGCGCGCGCGTTTGAGCAAACCCCGCGAAACATCAGCGTGCAGATTGAAGTCGAAACTCTTGACCAACTGACGCAGGCTTTGTCCGCCAGAGCGAAACTGGTGCTGCTGGACAATTTTTCGCCTGCTGACATGCGCGAGGCGGTTAAACTTAATGCCGGACGCGCCAAGCTGGAGGCATCCGGCGGCATCACGCTGGATAACGTACGCCGTTATGCCGATACCGGAGTCGACCGTATATCCATTGGCGCCCTGACCAAAGACGTCAAGGCGCTGGATTTGTCGATGCGTTTTCGCCTCGACTGATTCATCGGCGAAATTTTACCCTGCCGACTCCGACAAACCGTTTGCCCGGAATCAAATGAAGGAACAACCATGGTCGCTCGCTGTTTGAAAGTTATTTTTATTGCTGCCATCGCATTGCTCGGCAGTGGGTGCGCTACAGTCAACGGGTCGCCCAACAAGCTCGACCCACTCGAGTCGTATAACCGGGGCATGTACAAAATCAACGACGCGTTAGACAAGGCTGTGCTCAAGCCGGTGTCGCGAACCTATGACAAGATCACGCCATCGCCGGTGAAAACCGGGTTGCGAAATTTTTTCAATAACATCGGCGAAATTCCGGTGGTGGTGAACGACCTGCTGCAATTCAAATTTCAACAGGCCGCTGAGGACAGCTGGCGCTTTATCATCAACACCACCCTCGGATTAGGTGGGTTTCTGGATGTTGCCGAGGATGCCGGTCTGGCAAAACACAACGAAGATTTCGGCCAGACGCTGGGCAAATGGGGCATGCCTTCCGGGCCGTATTTCGTGATGCCGGTCCTCGGTCCAAGCAGTATCCGCGATGCGTTCGGCCGTATCGCCGACGCGCCGACGAAGCCAATTGGTTACGTCACGCCGGATAGCGCGAAATACGGCATCTATATCGCGGATGGCATCGTGACACGGGCATCGTTACTGGGCGCCTCGAACGTTCTCGGAGAAGCTGCGTTGGATCCGTACGTTTTCGTGCGCGACGCCTATTTGCAGCGGCGGCTGAAACAGGTTTACGACGGCAAGGTGCCGCAGGATAAATTGGATGCACTGGAAGAGGACGACGATCCGGTTGGCGCAAAACCGGACGCAAAAACGCCGCAAAAACCGGAGGCGAAACCCGAACCGGTAAAGTAATCGTTTCTAGTCGATCGCTTTGCCGAAATGGAACGACGTGATGAGGAAACTTTCGCGAAAATAAAACTGATGGGCACGCTGGCGCTGGGTTCCCGAATCGAGCGCGATCGAGCCGCATTTTTCCGAACGCGCCTTATCCTGCAAAAAATTCAGCATGGCGCGGCCGATACCTTTTGAACGCAGCGATTCTCCCGTGACCAAATCGTCGACGTACAACTGCCGGTCGAATGCGGTGTTGTCGAGTATGCGGTAAATCGCCACGCCGCCTATTCTGCCTTCCTGCTCTGCCACAATCATGCGTCCGCCGTTAGCGAAAACACGGGTCATTTTTTCCAGATAGTTTTGCGGCAACTGCGGGCGCAATTGACGATGCACGGCTTCCGCGTTGGCGAGGTGCTCCGGCAGCAACAGGATGCCCTCTTCCGATGTCAGTTCAAGAATATTCACACTTTTCACCCCTGGCCGTTTTTTATTATTCAATAAAATCAACGAGTTACTTTATAGCGGAAAATGCCGTCGAGTGCAAGCAAATAGCGCACGTTTGCTTGAAAATTCGGGTCACGAATGGGCGGAAATATAGGCTTTGATGGCTTCTGCGTCGGCGGCCATCACGACGAATTTTTGTGCCAGGGTTTCGATGTTTTCGAAAGCTTTCGGCCGCGGCGGGGGCATGCCCAATGCTTCCTCGATCGTCTCGGCGAATTTTGCCGGCAACGCGGTTTCCAGACAGATCAGCGGAATGTTCTTTTCCCGCTGCTCGCTGCCGACTTTAATCCCGTCAGCAGTGTGCGGATCGACCATCATGCCGTACTTTTCATACACGCCGCGGATGATGGCGAGGCGGTCCAGATGCGAACTGGCGCCGGAAACGAAACCGTAGTCGCCAATACGCCTGAAAAATTCGCTGCCGGAAAGATCGAATGATCCCTGCCTCTCGACGCTGTGCCACAGGCCGCGTACAGTCTTCGCGTCACGCCCCATCAGATCGAAGATAAACCGCTCGAAGTTGGATGCCTTGGAGATATCCATCGACGGGCTGCTCGTCTGCAGCGTTTCCGCCGATGTTCGCACGCGATAAATGCCGGTACGGAAAAAGTCGTCCAGCACATTGTTTTCGTTGGTCGCGAGTATCAGTTTGCGTATCGGCAATCCCATCATTCTGGCAATGTGACCGGCACAGATATTGCCGAAATTGCCTGATGGGACGGCGAAGGAAACCTGCTCGCTGTTATTTTTTGTCGCGGCAAAATAACCTTTGAAATAATAAACCACCTGCGCCACCACGCGCGCCCAGTTGATTGAATTCACCGTGCCGATTTTATGCTTTGCTTTAAAGTCGGCGTCACGGCTGACGGCCTTTACCATGTCCTGGCAGTCGTCAAATACACCCTCGACGGCGATATTGAAAATATTCTCGTCTTGAAGTGAAAACATCTGTGCGGTCTGGAACGCGCTCATCTTGCCTTTAGGCGACAGCATGAAAACGCGAATGCCGCGCTTGCCGCGCATCGCATACTCCGCAGACGATCCGGTATCGCCTGAGGTCGCCCCGAGGATATTCAGTTCGGCCTGATTTTTCTCCAGCGCATACTCGAATAAATTACCAAGCAATTGCATGGCGATATCCTTGAACGCCAGCGTCGGACCATTCGAAAGCGCAAGAATGTGCAAGCCCGGTTCGAGCGTTTTGAGCGGCGTGATGTCGCTTGGGTTGTCGCCGTTGCAGTAAATTTCCGCAGTGTAGGTTTTGGCGATGATTTGTTTCAAAGCATCGGCCGGAATATCGTCGGCAAACTTGCCGATGATGGCAAAGGCCAGTTCGGCGTAGCTGAGGTCGCGCAAGGCGTTGAGTTCCTGCTCGGTCACCTGCGGATAGCTTTCGCAGATTGCGAGGCCGCCGTCAGGCGCCAGCCCGCCCATCAGAATGTCGGTAAAGCATTGCGGCGGCATCCCGCCGCGGGTGGAAATGTATTTCATCTTATTATTCTGATCAATTTCTGCCGAGTTCTTCGAGGCGTATGCGCGTCACTTTTCCGCTGATGGTCGACAGCGCTTCGATTTTTGCCAGCGCAGCGTTTATGTTTTTTTCCTGTGTTATGTGCGTGAGCAGGATAATGTCGGTCTGCTTTTCGCCTTCGCCCGGTTCTTTCTGGATCATCGCGTCGATGGATATGTTCAGGTCGGCGAGGATGCGCGTCACATCGGCCAGCACGCCAGGCTTGTCCTGAACGCGCATGCGCAGGTAGTAACTCGTCTCGACTTCTTCCATCGGCAGAATCGGTATGTTGCTGAGTTGGTCCGGCTGAAACGCCAGATGCGGCACGCGATTCTCCGGGTCGGCAGTGTGCATGCGCGTGATATCGACCAGATCCGCGACGACCGCTGAAGCGGTCGGCTCGGCGCCGGCGCCGGCGCCGTAATACAGGGTCGCGCCGACGGCATCGCCCTTGACCAGGACCGCGTTCATGACACCTTCAACATTGGCGATCAAACGCCGCATCGGGATCAGGGTCGGATGCACGCGCAGCTCGATGCCGTTCTTTGCGCGGCGTGTTATGCCGAGCAACTTGATACGGTAGCCGAGCTGTTCGGCGTATTCGATGTCCTGCCGCGTCAGTTTGGCGATACCCTCGGTGTATGCCTTGTCGAACTGCATCGGAATACCGAAGGCGATAGCAGACATGATCGTCAGCTTATGCGCGGCATCGATTCCTTCAATGTCGAACGTCGGATCGGCTTCGGCGTAGCCGAGTTTTTGCGCCTGCTTCAACACGGCATCAAACGACAATCCCTTGTCGCGCATCTCGCTCAGGATAAAATTGCTGGTGCCGTTGATGATGCCGGCAATCCATTCGATGCGGTTGGCGGTCAATCCTTCGCGCAACGCCTTGATAATCGGCACGCCTCCCGCGACCGCCGCCTCGAACGCGACCATGACGCCCTTCTTCTGCGCGGCGGCGAATATCTCGTTTCCGTGTTTGGCCATCAGGGCTTTGTTGGCGGTCACAACGTGTTTGCCGTTTTCGATCGCTTTCAGCACCAGGTCCCGCGCGATGCCGGTTCCGCCGATCAACTCGATCACAATGTCGATATCTTTTTGCGCGACCACCCTGAACGCATCGTCGATGACCTCTGCCGCGCCGCCGACCAGCGCGCGGGCTTTGTCCATATCTTTGTCTGCAACGATTTTGATCACAATGTCGCGGCCTGCGCGGCGAATAATTTCCTGCCGGTTACGCTGCAGCACAGTGAAGGTGCCGCTACCGACGGTGCCGCACCCGAGTAACCCTACGTTGATTGGTTTCATCATAAGTAATTGATTATATTTAATATTATTTAGCGTGTCGCTGACTGAAGCCGCCGAGAAAATGCGCAATGCGCTGGATGGCATCGGCGAGGTCGTCTGAATTGGGCAGGAATACCAGGCGGAAATGGTCCGGTTTAGGCCAATTGAAGCCGCTGCCCTGCACGATCAGCACTTTCTCCTGCGCGAGCAATTCGTAGGCGAATTGCTGATCATCGTGGATCGGATACAGTTTCGGATCGAGCCGAGGAAACATATACAGCGCGGCCTTGGGCTTGACACAAGTGACGCCGGGGATATCCGTCAGCAGTTTGTGCGCGAGATCGCGCTGTCGCGTCAGGCGTCCCCCCGGCGCAACCAGATCCTTGATGCTTTGATACCCGCCGAGCGCCGTTTGAATCGCCAGCTGGCCCGGCGTGTTCGCGCACAGGCGCATCGAGGCCAGCATGGTCAGACCCTCGATGTAATCCTGCGCATGTTTTTTTGCGCCGGAAACGACCATCCAGCCGGCGCGATAACCGCAGGCGCGATAATTTTTCGACAGTCCGTTGAAAGTCACGAACAGCACATCGTCCGCCAGCGACGCAATGCTGGTGTGGGTATTACCATCGTAGAGAGTCTTATCGTAGATTTCATCGGCAAAAACCACCAGCTGATTTTGCCGCGCCACTTCGACAATCTCGCGCAAAACCGCCTCCGGATACAACGCGCCGGTCGGGTTGTTCGGGTTGATGATGACGACCGCCTTGGTGCGCGGAGTAATTTTGCGCTTGATGTCGGCGATATCCGGCATCCAGTCGGCCTGTTCGTCGCAAACATAGTGCACCGGCTTGCCCGACGACAGCGCCACTGCGGCGGTGTAGAGCGGATAATCCGGCGCCGGAATCAGCACTTCATCGCCATCGTTGAGCAGCGCGTTCATCGCCATGACGATCAATTCCGATGCGCCGTTGCCGAGGTATACGTCGTCTACATTCACGCCGGCAATATTTTTTTCCTGCGTGTAATGCACAATCGCCTTGCGCGGCGCGAACAAACCTTTGGAGTCGGTGTAACCCGCTGCATGCGGCAGATTGCGAATCATGTCCTGCACAATTTCATCCGGCGGCTCGAGGCCGAATGCAGCGATATTGCCGATGTTCAGCTTGATGATTTTCTGGCCCTCTTCTTCCATCTGCCGTGCCTTGTCCAGAACCGGGCCGCGGATGTCGTAGGCGATCCCGGCAAGCTTGGCCGATTTGAGCAAAGTATGCGCGGACGATGCGGGCTGCCCGGACTGGGGCAATTTGATCACACTCATGAAAATTCCCTTGCCTGAAAACATTAACCGCGCTCGCAAATGCAAGCGTAAAATGTGTACGATTGTAACCGACGCCCCTCGCCGCAGCAACGAATTCACGCAGGAACCAGAATGAAACTGCACCTCGCCACACCGACGACGCAAAATATTTTCACGGGTTACGGCGACGGCTTTGTCTCACTCGCAGGTCGCAAAATCAGTCATTCCGTCGTCGTGACGGCCGACCAAATTATTGAACCATGGGCAACCGCCGGCTTTGCCCGGCTGCGCGCCGAAGACTTTCATCCCCTGCTTGATCTGGCGCCCGAAATCGTTCTGTTCGGCAGCGGCGCCGCGTTTCGCTTTTTGCATCCGTCGCTGACACAGGTGTTTGCGGCAAAGCGAATCGGCGTCGAAGTGATGGATACGCCCGCCGCTTGCCGCACTTATAACGTGCTGCTGGCGGAAGGACGCCGCGTGGTGGCGGCCCTGATTATCGATCCCGCCTGAACCGGCTGTATACAAAATACAACAGCGACCCGTACATGCAATGAAGTATAAGTACAATATAATCAATAGGTTGCAAAACTAATCGAACGACTGAAGAATGGGATGGCGGAAGTGTTGATTCGGCTCAGGTTTTTCTTGGAAAAACCTATTCAAGTTCTTATCATAGCGGGGCAGCAGTCACAAAATTGCGTTCATAACAATCAACCGGAGTCCCTACCATGCAAAAAATATTTACCCTGACAACCATCGCTACCGCCTTGATGGCAGCGGGAATCGCCCAAGCCGACGAAAGCGGCGTGACGATCGGCGGCCGCATTGACGTGTCGGCGGAATATGTCAAAGCCGGCGACTCGACCAGCGGCGCTGCCGGCAACTCGCAAAAACGCCTGTCGAGCAATTCATCGTATGTGCGTTTTCGCGGCACCGAAAATCTCGGCGGCAACGGCCTGAAGGCGTTTTGGCAGATTGAGTCGGGCGTTCGCCAGGACGGCGATTCACTCGGCGCGTGGGCGAGCCGTAACAGCGCAGTCGGCCTCGAAGGCAAGTTCGGCTCGGTCAGCCTGGGCCAGTGGGATACGCCGTACAAAAACATTACCAACGGACCCGATCTGGACGTATTCCTGTCGCTCGGCATGGAATCGTTCCAGGCAATTATCGGAAACGGCTCGACCACCAGCGACTCCTCGAACAATACCTCGTTCGAACGTCGTCAGCGCAATTCCCTCCAGTACTGGACACCGAACCTTGCCGGCTTCAGCGGCCGATTCGCCGCGTCCACCGCGGAAGGCGCCACGCTTGGCCGTGGCCGACTGTTGTCCGGCGCCGCGATGTATCGCAACGGCCTTATCTACCTTGCCGTTGCGCATGAGAATCACAAAAACTACCAGCTGTCCGGCAAGGACGACAAAGGCACGCGGGTGGCCGGCTCGGTCAAGTTCGGCCCGCTGACCGTCAACGCAATCGGCGAGCGCCTGCAGTACGAGCCCGTCACAGGTGACATCAAGCGCAACGCCTGGTCGCTCGGCAGCATTTACCAGATCGGCGCAGGTTCATTGCGCGCGCAATACGCCAAGGCAAACAAAGGGACCGGCAGCTCCGCCCCCGGCTGCGCCGTTCCGACCGCCTGCAAAATCGGTAACGTAAGCAATCAAGCTGATTCCGGTGCAAAACAGTGGACCGTCGGCGGCACCTACAGCTTCTCCAAACGCAGCACGCTTTATTCCTATTACACCAAGGTCGACAACGAGAAAAACGGTACGTATAACTTCGACACCAACTCGTTCAATGCGTCACCGGCAGGCTCCACCTCATCGCTTGCCGGTTCCGACCGGACCGGTGTAGCACTCGGCATTCTGCATTACTTTTAACTGATGAAATCCGGCGCCGGGCAACCCGGCGCCGCAATAATAGAAATCCATGTCAACAAACTGGCATAGGTCGCGTTATCCACATGGCTTTATCCGATTAACTGGAGGGGAAATCACTCATGAATAAATCAATCCGCATCTCTTTATTGGCGCTGGCAGCGCTCACGCTGGCCACGACCGCATCCGCCCAGGAACTTACCGGCACTCTGAAGAAAATCAAGGATAGCAACAGCATCACACTGGGCCACCGCGAATCTTCAATACCTTTTTCCTACTACGACGACAAGCAGCAGGTAGTCGGTTACTCGCACGAATTAATGCTGAAAGTTGTCGACGCCGTCAAAAGCGAACTCGGCACGCCGAACCTCGAAGTGAAACTTAATCCGATCACCTCGCAGAACCGCATTTCGCTGGTGCAGAACGGCACTATCGACATTGAATGCGGCTCCACCACCAACAACACCGAGCGGCAGAAACAGGTGGCATTTTCCAACAGCATTTTTGTTATCGGCACGCGCCTGATGACCAAAAAAGATTCCGGCATCAAAGACTTCGCCGATCTGAATGGTAAAAACGTGGTCACCACAGCAGGCACGACTTCGGAGCGCTTATTGCGCAAAATGAACGAAGACAAAAAAATGGAAATGAACATCATCAGCGCGAAAGATCACGGCGAATCGTTCCTGACGCTGGAAACCGGCCGCGCGGTCGCGTTCATGATGGATGACGCTCTGCTGTACGGCGAACTGGCCAAGGCGAAAAAGCCTGGCGACTGGGCAATCATCGGCACGCCGCAATCGGCCGAGGCCTACGGCTGCATGATGCGTAAAGACGATCCGGCGTTCAAGAAAACCGTTGATGCCGCGCTGGCGAAAGCCATGACCTCCGGCGAAGCGGAGAAAATCTACGCCAAATGGTTCATGAACCCGATCCCGCCGAAAGGCCTGAATCTGAATTTCCCGTTATCGCCCGATGTGGCAAAACTGTTCAAGGCGCCGAACGACAAAGCGTTTGAATAAAGTTTTCAGATTAGAGTAATATAAATGGAAGGGCTGAGCCCCTTCCATTTTTTTGCCTGACGCTCTCACTAGCCCGTAAAAAAACATGAACTATAACTGGAACTGGAGCGTATTCCTTCAGCCGACTGCCTCGGGGGACTCGACCTACCTCGGTTGGTTGCTGCTCGGCTTCAAGTGGACGGTAATGCTGTCTCTAAGCGCATGGGTCATCGCCCTCGTCGTCGGCTCGCTGGTCGGCGTGCTGCGCACCGTTCCGAACAAATGGCTGCGCGGCATCGGCGCGACGTATGTTGAAATTTTCCGTAATATTCCATTGCTGGTGCAATTGTTCATCTGGTATTTCGTCCTGCCGGAATTGCTGCCGGTGAAAGCCGGCGACGCATTTAAACAGCTGAACCCGCTGGGGCAACAATTTATCGCGGCGATGATCTGCCTCGGACTGTTCTGTGCCGCGCGCGTGGCGGAACAGGTTCGCGCCGGGATCGGCTCGCTCGCTACGGGCCAGAAAAACGCCGGCCTGGCGATGGGCCTCACCCTGCCGCAGACCTACCGCTTCGTCCTGTTGCCCATGACCTATCGGATTATCATCCCGCCGCTGACGTCCGAGTTTCTCAACATGTTCAAAAACTCTGCCGTCGCGTCGACCATCGGCTTGATCGAGTTGTCGCGCCAGAGCCAGCAGTTGGTCGATTACACCGCGCAGCCTTATGAAGCCTTCATCGCCGTCACGCTGATGTATGGCCTGATCAACGTCATCGTCATGTTGCTTATGCGCACGCTGGAAAACGCCACGCGCGTGCCCGGCTTTATTGGAGCCAAATAATGTTCGGCTACGATTTCGATTGGACTTCCATTCCCGGCGCGTTGCCGTTTTTATGGAGCGGAATGAAAATCACGCTGCAGATAACCCTGGTCGCCATCGTATTCGGCATCGCCTGGGGCACGCTGATCGCGATGGCGCGCCTGTCCAGCATCAGTTGGCTGTCGATGCTCGCAGCGGGCTATGTCAACCTGTTCCGCTCGATTCCGCTGGTGATGGTCATCCTTTGGTTTTATCTGATCGTTCCGCAGTTGTTAACCGCGCTGTTCGGCAATACCTCGGGCGATATCCGCATGAAGTCGGCGCTGATAGCGTTTGCGTTGTTCGAAGCGGCGTATTACGCCGAAATCATCCGCGCCGGCATTCAAAGCGTGTCGCGCGGGCAGATTTATGCAGCGCAGGCATTGGGGATGAATTACGCGCAAAGCATGCGGCTCGTCGTGCTACCCCAGGCATTTCGCAACATGATGCCGCTGCTGCTCACCCAGGCGATTATTCTATTTCAGGATACCTCGCTGGTGTATGTCATCGGCCTCGCGGATTTTTTCGGCGCATCGTATAAAGTCGGCGACCGAGATGGCCGCCTGATTGAACTGTTATTATTTGCCGGCGCGGTTTATTTCGTCATCTGCTTCGCCGTATCGCTATTGGTCAAACGCCTTCAACATAAGGTAAATACATGATTAATATAAACAATATTAGCAAGCATTACGGCGCCTTCCAGGTGCTGAAAAATTGCTCGACGAAAGTAAGCAAGGGGGAAGTCGTCGTCGTCTGCGGCCCCTCCGGCTCCGGCAAATCGACGCTGATCAAATGCGTCAACGGTCTCGAGCCGTTTCAGTCAGGCGAGATCACCGTCGATGGCATTTCCGTCGGCGACAAAAAGACCGACCTGCCCAAACTGCGCGCCCGCATCGGCATGGTGTTCCAGAATTTTGAATTGTTCCCGCATTTATCCATTACCGATAATTTAACTTTGGCACAAACCAAAGTGCTTGGCCGCAGCAACGAAGAAGCTGCCGATACCGGCATGAAATTACTCGACCGCGTCGGCCTCAAGGCCCAAGCGCAAAAATATCCCGGCCAACTCTCCGGCGGCCAGCAGCAGCGCGTCGCCATCGCCCGCGCATTGGCGATGAATCCCATCGCCATGCTGTTCGACGAACCCACTTCCGCGCTCGATCCGGAAATGATCAACGAAGTACTCGATGTCATGGTCGAGCTGGCGCAGGAAGGCATGACCATGATGGTGGTCACCCACGAAATGGGCTTCGCCAAACGCGTAGCCCACCGCGTCATCTTCATGGACAAAGGTGAAATCGTCGAAGACGCAAACAAAACCGATTTCTTCGGCTCACCGCGCAGCGAACGCGCGCAGCAATTTTTGTCGAAGATTCTGCAGCACTGAGTACTTTTCATTTTTTTCGTTGCGCCATAAGCAAGGCGATTAAAACTTCTCACAATGGCCACCAGCCATTGCTTACTAGGAGCTGAAGGTGACCAATATATCCATCCGCATCGAACACGACCTCCTCGGCGACCTGGAAATTCCGGCGCAGGCTTATTACGGCGTGCACACTTTACGCGCGCTGCATAATTTCCCCATCACTGGCACGCCGATCAGCATTTACCCAGACCTGATCAACGCTCTCGCCTGCGTAAAGCATGCGGCGGCGGTGACGAATCATGAGCTGGGTTTGATCGACGAGGCGCGCACCAGTGCAATCGTCAAAGCGTGCGAGGAAATCCGTCAGGGCAAATGGCACGAGCAATTTGTCGTCGATGTGATTCAGGGCGGCGCAGGCACCTCGACCAATATGAACGCCAACGAAGTGATCGCCAACCGCGGATTGGAACTATTGGGCGAGCAGAAAGGCAACTACGCCAAGCTGCACCCGCTTGATCATGTAAATCTGTCGCAAAGTACCAACGATGTGTATCCGACGGCAGTGAAGCTGGCGCTCTGGTTTGCCATACGTCGCCTGACCGACGCAATGGCGTATCTGCGCTTGGCATTTGAAGCCAAAACGGTCGAATTCCATGACGTGATCAAAATGGGCCGCACGCAATTGCAGGATGCGGTGCCGATGACCCTTGGGCAGGAATTTTCCACTTACGCGGTGATGTTGGGCGAAGACGAAGAACGCTTGAAAGAAGCCGCCCTGTTGATACGCGAAATAAACCTCGGCGCGACCGCCATCGGCACCGGCATTAACGCCGAGCCGGAATACGCCGCCCTGGTGTGCAAGCATTTAATCAAAGTCTCCGGTATTCCGTTTATCACCGCGCACAATCTGGTCGAGGCGACGCAGGATTGCGGGTCATTCGTGCAACTCTCCGGCGTGTTGAAACGCGTCGCGGTCAAGCTGTCGAAAACCTGCAACGATTTGCGCCTGCTGTCCAGCGGCCCGCGTGCGGGCTTCGGCGAAATCAATTTGCCCGCGGTGCAGGCCGGTTCCAGCATCATGCCGGGAAAAGTAAATCCGGTCATTCCCGAGGTGGTGAACCAGGTCGCATTCGAAGTCATCGGCAACGACATCACCGTGAGCTTTGCCGCTGAGGGCGGACAAATGCAGTTGAATGCGTTCGAACCGATTATTGCGCATAGTTTATTCAAAAGCCTGTCGCATCTGCGCCAGGCGTGCATTACGCTGGCCGACCGCTGCGTGCGCGGCATCACCGCCAATCGCGAGCACATGAAACAAATGGTGGAAAACTCGATTGGAATCGTCACCGCTCTCAACCCTTATATCGGCTATGAAAACAGCTCGGCCATTGCCAAGGAGGCGCATGCGAGCGGTAGAAGTGTCGTGGCGCTGGTACTGGAAAAAGGCTTGCTCACCCAGGCGCAACTCGATGACATCATGAAGCCCGAGTCGCTCACCCGTCCGCGTGCGTCGCGGCCACAGAAATAGGATTTGCGTTTATAATAGACAATGCCGTTTTCATTTCCATTTTTCATTCGTCGAAAAGGAACATCATGAAAAAATTGATCGCGATTCTGTTTCTCAGCCTGCTGTCGACCTATAGCTTTGCCGGGCCGCAACAAGAAAAACTGAAGGCCTGCAGCGCCGATGCAAAAGCCAATGGCAAAATCGGCGCGGAGCGCCGGCCGTTCATGCGCCAATGCATGCGTGACGGAATGACCGACGCGCAAGTCGCGGAAAAACGCGCCATGCGAAAAGAAAAAAACAAAACCTGCCGGGCAGATGCGAGAGCTTCAGGCAAAAGAGGCGCGGAGCGTAAAGCCATGATCAGAGCCTGCATGGCCAGCTGATATTTCTGCAGGGTGTGCAGCAAGACGGGGCGCGAATGCGCCCCGTTTGTTTTATGTTTAACTAATTGATTATATTATATTTTTTGCGCTTCCATCCTGCCCAGTAACAAGTAAACCGGCATCACGCCCTTGCCTTTCACCGCCACTTGCTGCATGTCCCCGAAGCGAAAGGTATTTCGCAACATCTCGTAAGTAGTCGCATCGACCTGCACGGCGCCGACTGCCGCCTCGCTGGTCATGCGGCTGGCGATATTGACTGTGTCGCCCCACAGATCGTAGATGAAGCGTTTGATGCCGATCACGCCGGCCACGACCGGCCCGCTGCCGATGCCGATGCGCAACTCGAGATGCGTGTCCTGCGCGGCCGGGTAATGGCGCAACCAGTCAAGCATATCCAGCGCCATGTCAGCGATGGCGTGCGCGTAATGCTGTCCGCCGCTGTCGTCCAGCCCTCCCGCGACCATGTACGCATCGCCGATGGTTTTGATTTTCTCCAGTCCATGTTTTTCTGCCAGCATGTCGAAGCCGGAAAAAATATCGTTCAGTAGCGAGACCATGCGGTTCGGCGGCATGTCGCCTGCAAGCTGGGTGAAATTGACAATGTCGGCGAACATCACCGATACATGCGGAAAACCGTCTGCGATGTTTTTTTCTTCCAGCATCAGGCGCTGCGCGATCGGCTGCGGCAGGATATTCAACAACAGTTTTTCCGAGCGGTCTTGCTCCATCTGCAGTAACTCGTGTTCGCGTTTCAACAGCGCGCGCGCTTTGGATTTTTCGTCGGCGAAATGGCGGAATAAGACATAGACAATAGTCGAGATGGCGGCAAAATTCAGCACAAAAAACACCGCTACCGTGCGCATCGGGATCCGCGACGGCTGCACGTCGGCCAGATAAAAATCGAACAATCCGGACAACGCGGTGAACACGACGAACGCGACAAACCACGGCATGGATTCGCGCCGGCCGTGGAAAATTAGCGCGCCGATCGGCGCCATAATTGCCCACAGCGCGACGCCGCTGCTGCTGACGAAATCCCCGATCGACCATTGCATCACGAACGGAAAAAACAGAAACAGGCTGAGCTGCAGAGTACGCAGCAAGGCGAAATTCTTGCGCCATGAATAATGCAGCAGCGACAATCCGGACAACGCCTGGTACAAAAGCGGGATGAAAGTGGAAAGTTTCTGCCCGAATGCCCAGTATATTCCCAGCCACAACACCGGCGGTATCATCATCAGCCCTGCCGCGAATATGAGCAGGTCATGATTGAGCTTCTCGTCCTCAGCGTCGAGGGCGGACGGCGGCACAGATTGCGTCGGCGGGAGCAACTTCCTCGATTCATTCATCGGCGGGACACTTTCCTGACGATTGTTTTTGTATCATTTTACGCCTGATCCGGCCGCCGTTTTTTGCGCGAGGTATGTGGGCAAGTCTGTAAGGCTGGATAGGATCGCCGCAGGCTCGACGCCCAATCTCTCCCGCGGCTGGCCGCTGCGATTGACCCAGACCGGTGTGAACCCGAATGCAGCGCAGCCGGCGATGTCCCAACCGTTAGCGGAAACAAAGGCAATCGAGGATTTTGCCAATTGCAATCGGTCTGCCGCCAATTGATAGACGCGCGGATCAGGCTTATAGCAACGCACTGCGTCAACGCTGATGACATGGGCGAACAAATCCTGCATGGCTGCATTGCGCACCAGCGCGTCCAGCATCGCTGGCGAGCCGTTGGAAAGGATGGCCAGCGGCATGGGCTTCAACGCGCGCAGGATGTCCGGCACCTCCGTATACGGCCTGAGATGCAGATACGCCTGCATCAGTCGCTCGCGTTGCGCGCCGCTGCATTCGAGTTTCAGCGCGTCGCATGCATAATCCAGTCCGGCCGCGGTAATGCGCCAGAAATCCTCGTAGCGCTGCATCAGGCTGCGCTGCCACGAATATTCCAGTTGTTTGCCGCGCCACAGTTGACTGAGCTGCGCGCCCTTGCCGGGAAATAGTTCTTCGCACAGCGCGACGACCGAATGCACATTGAATAAGGTACCGTAAGCGTCGAACACCACAGCCTCGATGCTGCTTTGCGTTTGATTCATGTTTCCCCGCTGGCGCTTTGGTTTATAATCTGTCCTTTGATTTTCAGCGCTGGAGTTATCTCATGTCAATGGCAGACCGCGACGGCTTTATCTGGTATGACGGAAAAATGGTACCCTGGCGCGACGCCAATACCCACGTGCTCACCCACTCCCTGCACTACGGCCTCGCCGTGTTTGAAGGCGTGCGCGCCTACAAGGGCGACATCGGGACGGCGATATTCCGTCTGGCCGAGCACACGCAGCGCCTGCTGAATTCGGCCAAAATTTACATGATGGACATTCCTTACAGCAAACAGACGCTGATGGACGCGCAATGCGAAGTGGTGCGCGCCAACAAGCTGGAAAGCTGCTACCTGCGCCCACTGGCGTTTTACGGCTCGGAAAAAATGGGCGTATCGCCGATCGGCGCCAAGGTGCACGTTGCCATCGCGGCCTGGCCCTGGGGCGCCTACCTGGGCGAAGACGGCCTGACCAAAGGCATACGCGTCAAAACCTCCTCGTTCGCGCGCCACCACGTCAACGTCACCATGGCACGCGCGAAGGTGGCTTCGACATACGCCAATTCGATTCTGGCCAACCTCGAAGCGACCAAAGATGGCTACGACGAGGCATTGCTGCTCGACGTCGAAGGCTACGTTGCGGAGGGCGCCGGGGAAAATATCTTCATCGTGCGCGACGGCAAGGTTTACACACCGGAACTGACTTCAGCGCTGGACGGCATCACCTGGCGCTCGATTCAGACCATCTGCAATGACCTAGGCATTTTTGTCGAAGCGCGCAAGCTGACGCGCGACGATATTTACATCGCGGACGAAGCATTCTTTACCGGCACGGCTGCCGAAGTGACGCCTATACGCGAGCTCGACAATCGCACCATCGGCGACGGAAAACGAGGGCCGATCACGGAAAAATTACAAGCGGCATTTTTCGATATCGTCAATGGCAGGAATAAAAAATACCATTCGTGGCTGACACCGGTTAATAAATAACTTATTGATTTTATTGACTATTTTATGAGCGCCAAAACTGAACCGAAGGAAATGAATCAACGTCATATCGAAGTGACGGCGGCCGACCTGCCGCTGCATTGTCCGATGCCCTCGATGAAATTATGGAACACCCATCCGCGTGTTTTTTTGCCCATCGAACAGACCGGCGAAGCGTTGTGCCCGTATTGCGGCACCCTATATAAATTGCAGGGCGGGCTGCCGGCCGGTTCGCATTAACGTTGCCTGCATCGGCAAACAGAATTCTTGTTGTCGCGCCCTCATGGATTGGCGACATGGTCATGGCGCAACCGTTTTTGATGCGCCTGCTGCAACAAAACCCCAACACGCAAATTGATGTCCTCGCCGCGGCGTGGGTGGCGCCGCTGCTTGCGCGCATGCCGCAAGTCGGCTCGGTGATCGCGAACCCGTTCGGCCACGGCTCGCTGCAACTCGGCGCGCGGCGCGCCCTTGGCAAGCAACTGCGCGCCAAAAACTATGCCGCGGCCTACGTGTTGCCGAACTCATTCAAGTCGGCACTGATTCCGTTTTTTGCCGGTATTCCGCAACGCATCGGCTTCAAAGGCGAAGCGCGCTATGGCCTGATCAATGTGATGCACGCGCTTGACGCGAGCCGGCTGCCGCTGATGGTTGAACGCTTTGCCATGCTGGCGCAACGGCCCGGCGAAAATTTGCGTCGGCCGGTCGAATGTCCCGCTCTCAGTGTCAGCGATGAAATGCGCGCGGCAACGATGCAGAAATTGAATCTGAATACACGGCGCCGCGCGGTGGCATTCTGTCCCGGCGCCGAATACGGCCCGGCCAAGCGCTGGCCGACGCGGCATTTTGCCGAACTGGCGCAAAAACTGGTCGGGAAAGATTTTCAGGTGTGGATTCTGGGCGCGGAAAAAGAATCGCCGCTCGGCGCTGAAATTCAGGCAGCAAGCGGCGGCATTTGTATCGACCTGACCGGTAAGACCAACCTCGGCGAGGTCATCGACCTGATCAGCGCGGCTGACAAAGTGGTCAGCAACGATTCCGGGCTGATGCATCTCGCCGCCGCGCTGGACAAACCGACTGCGGCGTTATTCGGCTCGACCTCACCCGGCTTTACGCCGCCGCTGTCGGACAAGGCAAGAATCATATCGCTGAAACTCGATTGCAGCCCCTGCTTCGAGCGCGAATGTCCGCTCGGTCATTTCAATTGCATGAACCAGATGTCAGCCGATCTGGTGATGCGCGCATTGGAATGAATTCGACAGCGCGTGCGGCAGCATGGGCACGCACGCTTCACGCCGACATCAGGTCTTCTGCCGTATCGATATCGCGCAATATGCCCCGATCTTGCGTGTGCAAGTTAATCACAAGCGACGAATAGCGCATCAGCAAATCGCGCGCCCCGGTATCGCCGCGCAGGGCCATCAACTCCGGACCGAATTGCCGGAGAAAACCGACCGGGTGTCCGCGCACGCCTCCATATTCCGGCGCGACGATTACCGCGCCGTGCGCCACCTGCTCGGCGACGTCGGAAATCGTTTCCGCCTCAATATAAGGCATATCCCCAAGCGCTATGACCCAACCGCTTGCATCCTGGCTGGCGCGCACACCGCACGCGATGCTCATACCCATCCCTTCGTCGGCGTTGTCGCATACCACGACGTCGACGTTTTCCGCCAGCAATGCGGCGCGCAATCGTTCATCGCCGGGATGAATCACTGCAACGACGTGAGTCAGCGCCCTGCGCATTGCGCGGGCGGATAACACGCCAATTGGCACGCCGTGGATTTCATGCATGAGTTTATTGCCGCCGAAACGGGTGGCGTAACCTGCGGCGAGGACTATTCCGGCAATCATGAATCCGCGTTCACGTTAACGGCCGAATTAACCCGCACTCGCGCGAAGCAGGAGCGGCAAAGGATCAATCGCCTGAAGAGTGCTTTTCGCCGAATGCGGACGCGTTAAAACAATGCCGTTGCGCACAGCAGTCAACTCGGCCAGAATCGCCACGGCGATTTCCGGCGGGGTGCGGCTGCCGATGGGCAAACCGACCGGTCCGCGCAGACAGGCGATCTGCTCGGACGTCAAATCGAACAACGCGAGGCGCTCGCGCCGCGCCGCGTTGGTAGTTTTTGAACCTAACGCGCCGACAAAAAATGCACCGGACTTCAGCGCTTCGAGCAACGCCATGTCATCCAGCCGCGGGTCGTGCGACAGCGTAATTACCGCGGTCTGCGCATCGGGCTGCAGCGCCACCACCGCCTCATCAGGCATGGCACGGGTAAATAAAGTGTTGGCGACATTCCATACGTCCGCGTATTCCGCGCGCGGGTCGCATACCGTGACCTGGTAATCGAGTGCGCATGCAATTTCCGCCAGGTAGCGCGATGATTGCGCCGCGCCAATAATCAACATGCGCCAGCGCGGACCGTGGCTGACTATAATGCGATCGCCCTCGTCCCTCACCACCGATTCACCCTCTGACGCAACCAGTGAGACTTCGCCCGATGCCAAATCAATCCGGCGCGAAATTTTTTCGCGCTTGTTAAGCACCTGGTTTACGCTCTGCAACATATCCAACGACGGCATCGGCTCAAGCAGAACCGCCAGCTCGCCGCCGCAAGGCAGGCCAAAGCGGCGCGCATCTTCGGACGTCACGCCATAAGCAATGCGTTGCGGCAATGTCGAACGCCCGACCACGACATTGCGCGCAATCAGATCGTCTTCGACGCAACCTCCGGAAACCGAACCGACCAGCAAGCCGTCACCGCGTATCGCGGCCAGCGCGCCTACAGGCCGCGGGCTCGAACCCCAGGTTTTGATCACCGTTACGAGCGTTACGCGATAGCCGTCGCCGAGCCATTCAATCGCTTTGCCCAGCACTTCCTGATCTACGCTATCCATTTAATTTTATTAAACTTTCTAAATCTTGATGGGAAGAGTGCGGATACGCTTGCCGGTCAATTTAAACAAGGCATTCGTGACAGCAGGCGCGATCGGCGGTGTGCCGGGCTCGCCGCCGCCGCCCGGCGCTTCGGTACTTTTAACCAGGTGCACTTCGACTTTTGGCATTTCGTTCATACGCAACATCTGGTAATCATGAAAATTGCTTTGTTCGACTTTGCCGTCTTTGAACGTAATATTGCCGTAAAGAGCCGCCGTCAAACCGAATACCATCGCGCCTTCCATCTGCGCCACCACGGTATCCGGATTCACCACCGTGCCGAGATCGGCGGCAATCACCACGCGATGTACCCGCGGCGCCCCGTTCTCAACCGATACTTCGGCAACTTCCGCCACGTAACTGCCGAACGATTCGGCAACGGCGATTCCGCGCGCGCGGCCCGCCGCCAGCGGCGTTCCCCAGCCCGCCTTCTGCGCGGCGAGCTCCAGCACGGCTTTGTGGCGAGGGTATTTGTCCATCAACGAGCGCCGGTATTCATACGGATCTTTTCCGGCAGCATGCGCCATTTCGTCGATAAAGCTTTCCGCGAAAAAAATATTCTGCGTATTGCCCACTGAACGCCAAAACCAGGTGCGCACGCCGGGAGAATAGCGCGCCCAGTCAGTTTGCTTATTGGCAGCGGCGTACGGCATCTCGGTCAGACCTTCGACGCTGGTATTGTCGATACCGTCTTTGATAATGGCTTTTTCAAATCCGCTTCCATCGGCAAGCGAATCGCAGGCCGTGCGGGAATGAATCATCACCGGCATGCCGTTGGCATCCAATCCGCCCCGCATATGGCAAACCGCCGCAGGCCGGTAGTAATACCCTTTCGTGTCGTCTTCGCGTGTGTAAACGACTTTTACCGGAGCATTGGCCGCCTTGGATAAGCTGACCGCTTCGACAACAAAATCCGGCGCAAAGCGGCGGCCGAAACCGCCGCCGAGGAACATCGTGTTGACCTTGACCTTATCCTGCGGCACGCCGGCGATTTGTGCAGCCACCATTTGATCTACCGTCTGCGCCTGGCTGCCAACCCACAACTCACAACTGTCGGCTTTCACCCACGCGGTGCAGTTCATCGGCTCCATCGGCGCATGGACCAGATACGGCGCCTGATAGGTGGCCTCGATGATTTTTGCGGCGTTAGCTGTGGCAACGTCGCCTTCTTTTTTCGCCGTCTTTACGTCGCCTGATTTTCCCTGCGCCATGTCGGTCAGGGTTTTCATCATGTCCGGCGTATTCAATTTGCCGTTGGCGCCATCATCCCATTTAATTTCCAGCGCATCGCGGCCCTGTTTCGCCGCCCAGAAGGTATCGGCCAGGACGGCAACACCTTCGGCGGTGGGATTTTTTGTCGCGATCACAGCGCGCACGCCTTTGATCGCTTTTGCCTTGTCGGCGTTAAAGCTGATCATCTTTCCGCCGACCACCGGTGAACGCGCGACGACGGCAGTCAGCAAGCCGGGCAATTTTGCGTCGATGCCAAACAGCGCCGTGCCGTTGATTTTTTCCGGCGAGTCGAGGCGCGGCGTATTCTTCCCGATAATTTTGAAATCCTTCGGATCTTTCAGCTTGGGCTCTTTCGGCAGCGGCAGCTGTGCCGCTTTTTCAGCAAGTTGCCCATAACTGAGTTTTTTTCCGTCGGGCGCGATGACATAACTATTCTCCGTGCGCAATGTCGCTGCGTCGGTTTTCCATTCCTGCGCCGCGGCGCTCACCAGCATCGAGCGCGCGGCCGCGCCGGCTTCGCGCAACGGCTTCCACATGGCGCGTACTGACGTCGACCCACCAGTGGCCTGGATGCCGAACCACGGATGAAAATATTCTTTCGCCGCAGGCGCCGCTTCCATCCGGACCTTCGACCAATCGGCATCCAGTTCTTCGGCAATAATCATCGGCAGGGAGGTATACACGCCCTGCCCCATTTCGGATTTATCGACAATTACCGTCACCATGTTGTCGGGAGAAATTCGCAGCCAGGCGCTTGGCGAAAAAGCCTTGCTGCCGGCAGAGTCGGCCAGCGCGCTGGGTGGCAGCGCGAGCTCCAGCACCAATCCTCCTCCAAGGGCGGCCGATGCTTTGAGGAATGTGCGGCGGCTTTCATTATGAAATGCGGAAATGATTTTCATCCTAAGCTCCCAGCTTTCCGGAGGCGTCTTTAATCGCGGCACGCACCCGGTTGTAAGTTCCGCAGCGACAAATATTTCCGCTCATGGCAGCATCAATGTCGGCATCGGTCGGTTTCGGCGTTTTGGTCAGCAGCGCAGTGGCGCTCATGATTTGACCGGACTGGCAGTAACCACACTGCGGCACATCGAGCTTCAGCCAGGCGGCCTGCACCGCTTTGCCGACG
>JBAVXA010000013.1:0-35940 GCA_049698095.1 Burkholderiales bacterium | reverse complement strand
CTGCAGCAGCGTTCTTGCCACCCGGCCATACACGTCCATCAGCGCGAGGCTGCTGATTTTTTTATCCGCTTCGCGCAGGCGCTGCGCAAGCCCCTGCATTACGTGATCGGCCATCTGCGGGCTTTTCGCCATGACGCGCTTGAAATCGCCCTTGGAAATCACGGAAAACTGCGACGGCTCCATGGTCGCCACCGTAGCCGAACGGGGCTGGCTGTCGACTAGCGACAATTCACCGAAAAACTCGCCCGCGCCGAGCATGGTGAGAATGATTTCGCGCCCATCGGGTCCGCTCATCATGACCTTGACTCTGCCGGAGAGAATCACATATAGCGAATCGCTTTTTTCGCCCTCGTTGATAATGACCGTGTTTTTCGGAAAAGATTTGTTGATTGCCTCGCTCGACAGCGCAACCAGATCCGGCTCGGTTAAATAAGTAAACAGGGGGATGTTCTTTAGCATGGCCGCCTCGGTGGTAGAATCTGACGCTGGATTATAGGGCTTGCGTTTTGAGGTTAAAAGGTAAATCTGTCAATACCTTAACAAACAAATCAACACTCTCGAACATAATTTGGGTAAAATTTCCCACGTAATGCTTTATTATAAATGGAATCCTGATCATGACGACGCCGAAACATTCCCGCCTAATTATTCTTGGTTCCGGGCCCGCCGGTTACACCGCTGCGGTCTACGCCGCACGCGCCAACCTCAAACCGACGCTCATTACCGGTCTTGCGCAAGGCGGCCAGTTAATGACCACCACCGATGTCGACAACTGGCCGGCCGACGATGCTGGCGTGCAAGGACCGGAATTAATGCAGCGGTTTCAAAAGCATGCGGAACGTTTTGAAACTGAAATACTATTTGACCACATTCATACGGTAAAACTCAAGCAAAAGCCCTTTACCCTGATCGGAGATTCTGGCACTTACACCTGCGACGCGTTGATTATTGCGACCGGGGCATCTGCCATGTATCTGGGATTGCCCTCGGAGCAAGCCTTTATGGGCAAAGGGGTATCCGGTTGCGCAACCTGCGACGGTTTTTTCTATAAAGGCCAGGATGTGTGCGTCGTCGGCGGGGGCAATACCGCAGTGGAAGAGGCGCTTTATCTGTCGAACATCGCCAAATCGGTAACACTTATTCATCGAAGGGATAAATTCCGTGCGGAGGCGATTCTCGTCGACAAAATGATGGATCGGGTTAAAAATGGCAACATGCGGCTGGAACTGAACCATACTCTGGACGAAGTGCTGGGCGACACGACTGGCGTTACTGGCGTAAGAATCAAAAGTTGCGCCGATGGAAAAACCAAAGAAATGAAAGTGTCCGGCGTATTCATCGCGATCGGCCACAAACCGAACACTGAAATATTTGAAGGCCAGCTGGAGATGCACAACGGTTATATCCAGACCCGCACCGGTCTCAAAGGTAACGCCACCGCAACCAGCATTCCCGGCGTCTTTGCTGCCGGTGATGTGCAGGATCACGTTTATCGCCAGGCTGTAACAAGTGCCGGCACTGGATGCATGGCCGCACTAGATGCCAAAACCTATCTTGATATATAATTCTCAATATAATCAAATAGTTAAGAATTTGTATGGCTCAAACTGATGACAATCTGGGCTCCGACGCCTCGAACGATGACGAGGCCGGGTTGTTTCGCCTCGCGGTTGGCGATGTTGTGCCGGTGCGCTACCCAAAACGCGCCTCGCTGGCAGCGTCGCTGCCGCGTCCGCTCGCATTGCAAAGGCAACTGGACGAACAGCAGGTGTTGCGCGATTCGCTCAGCGACCCGATCGACGCCCTGCTCGAGACGGGTGAAGAGCTGCAATTCCTGCGTAACGGTTTGTCGCGCGATGTGCTGCGTAAGCTGCGGCGCGGCAAATGGGTGATTCAGGGCCAACTGGATTTACATGGAATGATCAGCGCCGAAGCGCGCATTGCGCTGGCAGATTTTCTGCGCCAGGCGGAAAAAGCCGGCGCACGCTGTGTGCGCATCATCCACGGCAAAGGCCTGAGTTCGTTCAACCGCGAGCCGATACTGAAACACAAAGTGAAGCATTGGCTGACGCAACGCGACGAAGTACTTGCGTTTGCCGAAGCACGTCCGGCTGACGGCGGCAGCGGCGCGGTGATCGTGCTGCTTAAGTCGTCCCGCCGCTGATGCAGGCGACGGGAAAAAATAAAATTCAACGAGAACAATAATTGGTTTCCAATAAAACCCTTTGGTCGCTGCTATTAGTCATCACTATCATCTGGTTCGGCCCGATCGACTATCGCAAGCTGGCCAAGCCGGATGAAGCACGCTATGCGGAAATTTCGCGCGAGATGGTCGCCAGCGGCGACTGGCTCACTCCGCGCCTCAATGACCTGAAATATTTTGAGAAACCACCGTTACAGTACTGGGCGACTGCGGTGGCATTTGAGGTGTTCGGCCTGTCCGAAGGGCCGGCGCGTTTGTGGACGGCGCTCACCGGTTTTGCCGGGATACTTTTGACCTATTTCGCCGGTCGTCAACTCTACGGTCGACAACAGGGATTTTTCGCAGCGGCAGTGCTGATGAGCAGCCTGTGGTATACCCTGCTCGGGCACATCAATACGCTCGACATGGGGCTGACATTTTTTCTTACCGTAGGCGTTTTCAGTCTGCTGCTGGCGCAACGCGAGCATGCCGACGCCAGGCAACAGCGCAACTGGATGCTGATGGCATGGTCGGGCATGGCATTGGCCGCGATGAGCAAAGGCCTGATCGGCATCGTGCTTCCCGGGGCAACACTGGTGCTGTATTCGCTGCTCAATCGCGATGCGCGCATATGGACGCGTCTGCACCTGGGCAAAGGCCTGCTGCTGTTTCTGCTCATCACTGCGCCGTGGTTCGTCGCCGTGTCGCGAGCCAACCCGGAATTTGCGCAATTCTTTTTTATTCACGAGCATTTCGACCGCTTCGCCAAAAACGAACACGCCCGTGAAGGTGCCTTTTACTATTTCGTGCCGATCCTGATTGGCGGCATTCTGCCGTGGCTGGGCTGTTTGTTTCCGGCGCTGGCGCGCGGCTGGAAAATTGAGCGCGGATTCGGCCCGTATCGTTTTCACGCCAATCGTTTCTTGCTCATCTGGTGCGCATTCGTGTTTGTATTTTTCAGTATTTCGAAATCCAAACTGCCCTCCTATCTATTGCCCGTATTTCCTGCGCTGGCGCTGCTGATCGGACAGTATCTGGATGCAAGCCCTGCGAAGAAAATATTCTGGCAAGTTGTGCCGATCAGCCTTGGCGCGCTGGCGCTGGTGATCGCCATTCCGTTCGTGTTGCAACGCCTGCCGGCCGACAACGTTGCTGCGGAATTCGGCATGATGAACCTGCATTTTGCGTATTGGCTGATGGCCGCGTTCGGCGTGCTGTTTATCGGCGCGACACAAGCTCTGCGTTTGCTGGCCCGGCAGGATAAGGTAATAGGCGTCGCTACGGTTGGCATTGCGGCCCTGGTGGCATGGCAATTGACGTGGATGGGTTACGAGACGCAATCGCCGCTGCAATCATCGTACGACATCGCGCGCAAAATCCGCCCGTATATCAAGCCCGATACGCCGATTTACAATATCGGCACCTACGATCAGGCCTTGCCGTTCTATCTGCAACGCAGCGTGACGCTGGTGAATTATCAGGACGAGCTGGCGCTCGGCATCAGGCAGGAACCGCAAAAATGGATACCGACGGTGGAGGAATTCATCAGCAAATGGTATCGCGACGAGGCGGCGGTCGCCTTGATGCCGACCCACGTTTATCAATCGCTGAGAAAAGAACATCTGCTGATGCAGGTCATCGCCGACGATGGCCGCCGTGTTATTATTAAAAAGCCATGAATATTGTCAGTTTTTCACTCATCTTGCTGGGCGTGCTGTTGAATGCCGGCGCGCAATTATTGCTTAAGGCCGGCACCAACAGCGTCGGGCACTTCGCCTTCGATCGCGATAACATCCTGCCGGTGGGCTGGCAGCTGGCGAGCGAGCCGCATATTCTCGGCGGACTGATTTGTTACGTCATCAGCGTGGTGGTATGGATCATGGCGTTGTCGCGGGTTGAAGTGAGTATCGCCTACCCGATGCTGTCGATAGGGTATGTCGTGAATGCAATCGCTGCCTGGTATTTGTTCGGCGAAGCGCTGTCGGTTTCGCGCCTAGTCGGCATCGGCGTTATCATAATCGGCGTCTACATCGTGGCCCGCTCGTAAACGCACTTGCTCATGATCGCACCGAATACCTCTATTATAATTCCGGTCTACAACGAGCAGGACGGCCTGCCATCGCTGTTCGAGCGGCTTTACCCTGCCCTCGATAAGCTGCGAATCACGTACGAAATCATATTTATTAACGACGGCAGCAAAGACAAATCTGCCGCCCTCTTGCGCGAGCAGTTTCAGAAACGCCCCGATGTCACTCGCGTAATTCTGTTCAACGGTAATTTCGGTCAGCACATGGCGATCATGGCCGGCTTCGAGCACGCGCGCGGCCAGCGCGTCGTGACGCTCGATGCCGATCTGCAAAACCCGCCGGAAGAAATCGGCAATCTGCTGGCAAAAATGGATGAAGGATTCGATTACGTCGGCAGCATCCGTAAATTGCGCCAGGATTCGGCATGGCGGCGTTATGCCTCGCGCGCGATGAATCGGCTGCGCGAGCGCATTACCAAAATCAAGATGACCGATCAGGGATGCATGTTGCGCGCGTACGACAGACCGATCATCGACGCGATCAACTCGTCCAGCGAAGTAAACACCTATATTCCCGCACTCGCCTATTCGTTTGCTTCGCGACCGACAGAGATCCTGGTCGAGCACGAAGAGCGTTCGGCGGGAGAATCCAAATATTCGCTCTATAGTCTGATCCGCCTGAATTTCGATCTGGTCACCGGGTTCTCGATCGTGCCGCTGCAAATGTTTTCGCTGATAGGAATCGCCCTGTCGATTTTCTCCGCCTGTTTCGTGGTTTACCTCGCGATCCGCCGGCTCATCGTCGGGCCGGAGGCTGAAGGCCTGTTCACCTTGTTCGGCATTACTTTTTTCCTGATCGGCGTGCTTTTATTCGGCATCGGATTGCTCGGCGAATACGTCGGCCGGATTTATCAGCAGGTACGTCTGCGCCCGCGCTTTATCGTGCAAGCCGTTCTGGAAAAAGAGACCAGCGATGCGCTGAAACCGAATATCAGCGATTTTGCTCGCAGCAAATAATGGAACCGACTGCAATAGTCTTCGCCTATCATAACGTTGGCGTGCGTTGCCTGTCGGTGCTGCTCGCCCACGGCATGAACATTCCACTGGTGATTACGCATCGGGATAACCCGGGAGAGAATATCTGGTTTGATAGCGTGGCCAAACTCGCCGCTTTGCACGACATCCGCGTCATCACTCCAGACGATCCGAATGCCGATGAAATATTAAACATAATCAATAAGTTACGTCCGGACTATTTTTTCTCGTTTTATTATCGATTAATGTTGCATCAAGCACTGCTGGCGCTCCCAAGGTTGGGCGCGTTCAATATGCACGGCTCATTATTGCCGCAGTATCGTGGCCGCGTGCCGGTTAATTGGGCGATCATCAATGGCGAAACGCAAACCGGCGCGACGCTGCACCGAATGAATGAAAAGCCCGATAATGGCGAAATCGTTGACCAGCAAGCCGTACCGATTTTACCCGACGATACGGCCTTCGATGTGTTTAACAAAGTCACCGTTGCGGCGGAAATCACCCTCGACCGGTGCCTTCCCGCGTTGCTCGACGGGTCGGCATCATTGCGCAAACAGGATTTACGCCTCGGAAAATATTACGGCGGGCGCAAGGCTGAAGATGGCCGCATCGACTGGCGCCAAAGCGCGCAGCAAATTCATAATCTGGTGCGCGCAGTAGCGCCGCCGTTTCCCGGCGCGCTTACCTCGATACAGGGCAAACCGGTAAAAATCCTGCGCAGCATGCTCGAGCAGGAAAAAACGCCGCGCTCCGCCACAGCGTCGTTTTACGTGGAAAATAACCGGCTTTACGCGGATTGCGGGGCCGGCGTGCTGCGCATTCTTGCAATCGAACTGGCGGGCGTCGACATTCCACCGGAGACGTTGCCCCGGCATTTCAATATCGGCGAGCTACGCCCGGACAGCTGAAGCCTCCATTTATCATGGGAGCGCAAACCGGTATAATACGCGCTCACCCCGTGCCGTATTCCAACATGAAAAAAATCCTGATACTCGGCGTCAACGGCTTTATCGGCCACCACCTCAGCCAGCGCATTCTCGGTACCACGGATTGGGAAGTGTATGGCATGGACATGCAAACCGACCGTATCAGCGATTTGCTGGAACAAAAGCGCTTTCATTTTTTCGAGGGCGACATCACGATCAACAGGGAATGGATCGAGTATCACATCCGCAAATGTGACGTCGTTTTGCCGCTGGTAGCCATCGCCACTCCGTCAACCTATGTGAAGCAGCCGCTGAAGGTTTTCGAGCTGGACTTCGAAGCCAACCTGCCGATCGTTCGTTCGTGTGTAAAGTATGGCAAGCGTATCGTTTTCCCGTCGACCTCCGAAGTGTACGGCATGTGCCATGACGACGAATTCGATTCCGACACCTCCGAGTTGGTTTGCGGCCCGATCAATAAACCGCGCTGGATTTATTCCTGCTCCAAGCAGTTGATGGACCGGGTCATCTGGGCCTACGGCATGGACGGCGGACTCGACTTTACGCTGTTCCGCCCGTTCAACTGGATCGGCGCCGGGCTCGACAATATTCACACCCCGAAAGAAGGTTCCTCGAGGGTAATCACCCAATTCTTCGGTCACATCGTGCGCGGCGAAGCGATCAAGCTGGTCGACGGCGGCACGCAAAAACGCGCATTTACCTACATCGACGACGGCATCGACGCGCTAATTAAGATAATCGCCAATAAGGACAATATCGCCAGCGGCAAAATCTATAACATCGGCAACCCGAAAAATAATTTTTCGGTGCGCGAACTGGCTACCATGATGCTGGACCTGGCAAAGCAATATCCCGAATACCGCGACAGCGCAGCCAGGGTGAAAATGCTTGAGACAACCTCAGGAGAATATTACGGTAAGGGCTACCAGGACGTGCAAAACCGGGTGCCAAAAATCGACAACACCTGCACCGAACTGAATTGGGCCCCCTCTACGAATATGAAAGACGCATTAAAAAATATTTTCGACGCTTACCGCCAACAGGTGGAACAAGCGCGCCAGCTGGTTGATTGATCAACATGCCGCGACCCGAAACCGTTCACCAGGCCAGCGATAAGCTCAACCGCAGCGTCATGCGCGCCCTGTCGCTCATGGAATGGCTGGGCCTGCTGTTTATCATTGCCGCCACCGTGGTCGCGTTTGCCCAGCATGTGAACGGCATGCTGCATGCCGGCCTGGTGGTGTTGCCGGACATATTGCTCTTGTTCATTTTTCTCGAAATTCTCACCATGGCCGGGCTGTATTTCCGCAGCGGCAAATTGCCCATCCGGTATCCGCTGTATATCGCCATGGTGGCCATTGCGCGGCACATTATTATCGACATGAAAACTCTCGATGCGTGGACCATGATCAGCCTCGCCACTTCCATTCTGGTGTTGGCCCTGGGCGTGATTGCGATTCGCTGGGGCCACATCAAATTACCCTACGATGAAAGGTGATAATCCTTCATGACTAAACCTCTTATCGGTATCGTGATGGGCAGTAACAGCGATTGGGATGTGATGCAACACGCGGCCAAAATACTCACTGATTTCGTTCTGCCCTACGAAGCCAAGGTGTTGTCCGCCCATCGCATGCCCGACGAGATGTTCGCCTATGCGCACTCCGCGCGCGACCGCGGTCTCGCCTGCATCATCGCCGGCGCCGGCGGTGCGGCGCATTTGCCCGGCATGCTCGCGGCTAAGACTACCTTGCCGGTGCTGGGCGTACCGGTTCCGTCGAAATATTTAAGCGGTCAGGATTCGCTTTACTCGATTGTACAGATGCCCAAAGGCATCCCGGTCGCGACATTCGCCATCGGCGAGGCCGGCGCAGCCAATGCCGCCTTGTTCGCGATCGAAATTCTCGCGCTGATCGACAAGGAACTGGCGCAGGCATTGTCGGATTACCGCGACGCGCAAACCGATGCAGCGAAATCCATGATCCTCCCGCCGCTGCAAAAATGATTTTGCCCGGCGCCACGCTCGGCCTGCTCGGCGGTGGGCAACTTGGCCGCATGTTCGTCGCTGCCGCGCGCAGCATGGGCTATCACGTCATCGTGCACGACCCTGATCCGCAGGCGCCCGCCGAGCATTTCGCCGATGAACATATCTGCGCCGACTTTCGCGACGCAACTGCGCTGGAAAGACTTGCCGCATCCTGCGCCGCCATAACCACCGAGTTTGAAAATGCGCCTGCCGACAGCCTGATAGAACTGTCGAAACACTGTATCGTGCGCCCGGCCGGCCGATGCGTAGCCGTCGCGCAGGATCGCATTACCGAAAAAACGTTCCTGCGCGATCACGCGTTTGCCGTCGGACCGTTCTCCGTTATATGCAACCAGGCAGACGTGCAAAACGTCTCGCACGAGGGTGCTTTTCCGGCCTTGCTCAAGACCAGCCGCATGGGCTATGACGGAAAAGGACAGGCGCGTATCGATTCGATTGAACAACTGCGCGACACGCACCGGCAGTGGAATCACGTAGCATGCGTACTGGAGAAATTTTTACCCCTGCAGTGCGAGATATCCGTCGTGCTGGCACGCGGCGCGGATGGCGCGGTCGCGACTTTCCCGGTGGCGGAAAATCAACATGCCAACGGCATACTGGATATCAGCATCGCGCCGGCGCGGGTCAGCGACTCGATCAAAAACCAGGCGATCGAGGCTGCTACCCGGCTTGCCAATGATCTGGATTATGTCGGCGTACTCGCGGTGGAATTTTTTGTGCTTCACGACGAAACATTACTGGTCAACGAAATCGCGCCGCGCCCGCACAATAGCGGCCACTACACGATTGACGCCTGTTTGACCTCGCAGTTCGAGCAGCAGGTACGTGCGCTATGCGGCCTGCCTTTAGGCGACACGCACCAGCATACGCCTGCGGTGATGGTTAATCTGTTGGGAGATGCGTGGCGCGACGGAAAATTATCCAGCGAGAGAATTCTTGCGCATCCGAATGTCAAATTGCACCTTTACGGGAAGCGCGAAGCGCGCCCGGGGCGCAAGATGGGGCATTACACCGTGCTGGGAAAAGACGTGCAGACGGCAGAAGAATTGGCGTTGGAAATCAAAGCATCCCTGACTCGCTGATTGAAGGGACTCCGCCCGCCAATGGATGAGGAAGTTTCGCACCCGTCCCGCAACGCGAAAAAACAATCAAACATCCGCAGCCTATCTGCAGACTGCGGGTATGTTCAATTGCGGACGAAAATGCAGTCTGAACCTAAGCGCCGTCAATAGGCGCTGCCTCAATTCACCGTGCCCACGCCTGCCAGCTCTGGGTTGCGCTATTCACCACTTCGTTAACAACGTCCCAGGAAGTCAACCCTTGGACGACCACTGCGATTAACGCGACCACAAATAATATTTCCAATCCGGTAAATGCCATCACAAAAACAAAGCCGAGGAAATCGCCGATATAGTCGACAATTTTCTGCACTGCATGGGAAATGGGGTGCGGCCGGGATTCATGTGCTTCACCGATCGGGTCCTGGTAACTCGGATATTCTGTTGAAAACAGCATGTCGCTCTCCTGGAAAATGTGCCTCCCCCGGAATGACAATAGGTTCTACTTGGGTTTGATTGAATATAGTACGCAAATGCAGGCAAGACCATGGGCCTGCTAACCCAGTCATCATTAGACAAATTCCATTTCTGGACTCGTTCCATTTTGTTTCGTTTGCCGACGTCGTTTACTTTTTCGTCCTATACTGCAAAAGTAAACGCTAATGGAAATATGCAACACGGGGATGCCGATGGAAAGCGACATCAGCGGCCTGCTTCTCGATATCCACAGAGGCGGTCGCGTCATCGAGCCCGGACAGTTTCAAGACTGGGCGCTGAACCAAATCAAGCAACATATACCGTTCGACGCGGCGATGTGGTGCTACGGCTCGGTGCACGAACAGGCCACGCACTCGCACAGGGCACACGTGCATGGATTGCCGGAAAATGTGCGCGAGGAAATCTTCCACCTGTGGGAGTACGCCGCCCTGCATCGCAAGGCTATACAGCAGATCGACAGCAGGATCGCCTGCACAGCGTCAGATTTCCGCCTCGCGCCAGGCTCGCCGTTGCGCCAATACCCGATCGAATTCGTCCTGTGCTCGTTGGTCGTCGACCCGCTCAGCAGGTTGATGACCACGATTGCATTATGTCGTTCCGCCGACAAAAACGCCTTTACGCCGGCGGAGCGTGATCTCAACCAGGCGCTGTTGCCGCATGTAGTGGATGTTTACCGCAATAATCGCCTCGATCACATGATGCTGCTGCGCGAAATGGACAGCAGCATTTATTCTCCGGCGCTTGCCGACAGCGAAGGAATGCTGAACGCTACCGGTAAGCAGTTTGAGAAACTGATTCTGGAGGAATGGCCAGCATGGACTGGCCCTTATCTGCCGCAGCCGATGCTGGCCTGGGTGCGGCATGAAGTGCAATTCGCCTTCATGGGACGCACCCTGGTGGCCTATGCGACGGTCGCCGATGACGAAATCCTGATACGCATCAGAAAGAAATACCCTTACGATAATCTGGGCAAGCGCGAACACGAAGTTGCCGAGCTGTTTGCGGGCGGCCTGTCTTACAAGGAAATCGCGCGGACGCTGGATATTTCGCCTTCGACCGTCGGCAACCACCTGTACACGGTTTATGCCAAACTCGGGATCAACAACAAATTGGAGCTGGCCAAAACAGTCAAGGAAATGCGCTGAACTGCGAACGCAAAAAAGGCCGCACCTGCGGCCTTTTTTGCGTAACAACGATTATTTCAGCAAGTGCGCAACTGCGGCGGCTTCTTCCTGCAGTTCCTTCAGGGTCGCGTTAATCCGGGCACGGCTGAATTCGCTGACATCCAGCCCCTGCACGATTTTGTACTGACCGCCGGCGCAGGTAACGGGAAAACCGAACATGACGCCCTTGGGGATATCGTAGCTGCCGTCCGAGGGAATCCCCATGGTGACCCAATCGCCAGGCGCGGTGCCAATACTCCAGTCGCGAATATGCTCAATCGCAGCGTTGGCGGCCGAGGCTGCGGACGACAATCCACGCGCCTTGATAATGGCAGCGCCGCGTTGCTGCACAGTCGGAATAAACGTCGCTTCCAGCCAGGCTTGATCGTTGATCAGTTTCGCGGCGTTCTGGCCAGACACTTCTGCATTAAAAATATCCGGGTATTGCGTGGCGGAGTGATTGCCCCAGATGGTCATTTTTTTCACATCGTTTACCGTCTTGCCGGTTTTTTGCGCGACTTGCGTCAATGACCGGTTATGGTCGAGGCGCATCATGGCGGTGAAGTTGCCGGGCTTCAGGTCGGGCGCGCTTTTCATCGCAATATAGGCATTCGTGTTGGCCGGGTTGCCGACCACCAGCACTTTCACATCACGGCTTGCCACCTCATTCAAGGCGCGGCCTTGCACGGTGAAAATCGCCCCGTTGGCTTCGAGCAGGTCTTTGCGTTCCATGCCCGGGCCGCGCGGACGCGCACCGACCAACAAAGCGACATCGGCATCCTTGAACGCCACTTTCGGGTCGCTGGTTCCGACCATACCGGCGAGCAAAGGAAAGGCGCAATCGTCGAGTTCCATCATGACGCCTTGCAGGGCCGCTTGCGCTTTCTCGTCCGGAATTTCCAGCAATTGCAGAATCACGGGTTGATCCTTGCCAAGCATTTCGCCGCTGGCGATGCGGAACAACAAGCTGTAACCAATTTGTCCGGCAGCTCCAGTGATGGCGACGCGTAAAGGTTTTTTCATGTTAGGGGGCCTTATCGTAAGTAATTGATTATATTGATGATTTATTACGTGCTAAATTCAAGACACAGAGCAAACAGGCGGAAAAATCATACCCTCGCAGGACTTTTTGTGCAAGGCACAAAACACCGGAAATGGGTTTTTTACTCTGCCATCGGTTGCAATTTCGGTTTGAGGCTGATGATCAGCACGCCCGACAATACCAGCAGCATGCCGACGATTTGTGTTGCGCCTACCGATTCGCCGAGCAGGCTGCTGGCAAGGAAAATCGTCAGCACCGGGCCGATGAATCCGATCATGGATGCATGGCTCGAGCCAATGCGGCGGATGCCTTCGGATAAAAAATACACCGGCAGCACCGTCGAGAACAGCGCCATCAGGAGAGACAGCGCGTAAACCTGCCCCGGCTGTCGCAGCGACACGAGGTCGCGCGTGGCGCTGAAATGAACCAGCACAGCAATACACGAAACGATCGTCGCGTACGCACTGTAGCGCAGCGAGCCGATCTTCCCGACGATGCGTCCGCTGCCGATAAAATAAATCGCATATGTCAGCGCGCTTGCCAACACCAGCAGGGAACCAAGCAGGATATTTTTCTGGCCGGTACCGATGTCATGGTAAAAGACAAAGCCAATACCGGCGTAACTGACGAGCAGAGCAACCAGCTCTCGGCGAGCCATCTTCTGTTTAAATAAAATCGCCGACAACAGCAACACGAAAGTTGGATATAAAAACAGAATCAGTCGCTCCAGCCCGGCGGAAATGAACTGCAGGCCGAGGAAATCGAGCAGGCTGGAAAGGTAATAGCCGGCAATTCCCATGGCAACGACGATATTCCAATCAGCTTTTGACAGGCGCGCAGAAGCGCCGTCGCGCCCTGCCCACCACGCCATCAGCAAAAAAAACGGCAGTGAAAAAAGCATGCGCAAAGACAACAGCGAAATTGAGTCAACCCCGTATTTATAGGCCAATTTGACAAAAATCGCCTTGGCGGAAAAACCCAGCGCTGCGAGGAATATCATCAGAACACCGGCCAGTCGTGCTTTGTTCTGCATGGTTAAGGTATAAATCGCGCAAACGGGTCTACGGACAGGAACATAAAAAAACGCCGACGCGATATATCAACTGGCCGACTCAAATGCGTCTACCGCGGCATTGCGCGTACTATTGGTAATCGTCTATCAAGACCGGGAATGAATCTCAGCCGCAGCAGGCTCAATTCAAGCACAGACGGCTCTTCTTGCGCATGGGGGATGGGTATGTTTTAATGTTTTGGATTATGACATATCGACGACAATAATTGCCTTCCAAAATTTACGCTTTCAATTTATTCAAAACATTTGGCGGTAGCTCAAGCCAAGTCACGTCGTATTATTTTATCAAATAAAATCAAAGGCTTATCGTGAGAATCGCTATACTCGAAGACGACGTAAGTCAAACTGACATCATGAGGCTTTGGCTTGAAGAAGCCGGACACCACTGCGTTTGTTTTGCTTCGGGAAAAGCATTCATCAAAGATGTAAAGCGCGAGAGTTATGATTTGTTCATTTTCGACCGCGGCCTTCCTGACATGAGCGGGGATGAAGTGCTTGAGTGGGTGCGCGCGCATGTTGAAGCGCCAATCCCCGTCATGTACGTTACCGCACATGACACCGAAGCGGACATCGTCAGCGGCCTCGAGAAAGGTGCCGACGACTACGTCGTCAAGCCGGTGCGCAAACTCGAACTGCTGGCGCGAATAAACGCCCTTGAGCGACGCTCGCGCCAGGACATCAACTCCAAGCCCGTGTTGGAAATGGACCCGTATCGGATTGATACCAGGGAACGAAAAATCTACCGCGACGGCAAAGAGATTGAGCTGACGCAAAAAGAATTCGAGCTGGCGCTGTTCTTTTTCAAATACAACGGCCGCCTGTTATCGCGTGGGCACATTCTGGAGAGTATCTGGGGTCGCAGCCCGGATCTCAACACCCGCACCGTGGACACACATATCAGCCGCATCCGTAACAAACTCGGCTTTAACACCGAAGGCCTGTGGAAATTGACCTCAGTCTATTTTTACGGTTATCGGCTGGAAAAATCTGCCACACCATCCTAGCAGCACACAAAGTTTTACACTTTCCCCCACCAAAAGTGTGACGAATCGCATAGCCAGTGTCAGCCCGTGCGGCTATGCTTTCGTTATTAGCCCACAATCCCAAAAAACAACCAACCTAACAATTGAATGAGGATGATGCCGTGGGAAAAATACCAAATCGACTTCTTGCGCCCTTGATTGTCCTGCTGACTCTTGTCGCAGGCGCGGTACACGCTGCCGAGGCAGAATGGATTTACAAGACCTGGCCCGGCGATACGTTGATCAGTGTCGCCGGTCGTTATCTGGCCAATCCGGATGACTGGCCGAAACTGCAAGCGCGCAACAAAATAAAGAACCCGAACAAGATTTTGCCGGGGACCTCCATCGTGATGCCCGTGCGCCTGATGCGGCAGGGATCTGTTAACGCGAAAATCGTCAGTCTGAAAGGTAAAGTCGAAAGTATAAATGTCGCCGGCGCCAGCCGCGATCTCGACAATAACTCCTCGGTCGCAGAAGGCGAAACCATCCGTACCGGCGAAAACAGCACCGCCATGTTGCAATTTGCCGACGGCTCGCAGGCGTTTGTCCTATCCAACAGCAAAATCACTTTGACGCAATTGCGCGCGTACACGACTACCGGCATGGCCGATACGCGCATCAAGCTGGATGCCGGGCGAATTGAAACCGCGGTGAAGCCGCTTATCGGCGGCTCACGCTACGAAGTGCAGACGGCAGCAACGCAAATCGGCGTGCGCGGTACCAATTTCCGTATCACTGCGGACCCGGGCTTCGCCCGCACCGAAGTGCTCGAAGGCAAAGTTACCACCGAAGCCGCCGCACAGAAAGTCGACCTTCCAGCCGGATTCGGCGCCAAGACCGAGACCGGCAAGCCACCTGCCCCGCCAGTCGAATTACTGGCGCAACCGAACCTAGAAAAAACCCCGGCGGAGATTCAAAGTCTGCCGGTTCAGATCGCCTGGGCCGACGTGCCTAAGGCCGTATCCTATCGCGCGCAGGTTTCAGCCGACAGAACGTTCTCGACCTTGATCAGCGACGCAGTTTTCGCGACTGCCGAAGCCAGATTCATTGACCTGCCGGACGGCAGATACGCGGTCAAGGTCCGTGCCATCGATCCTGCCGGATTGGAAGGCAAAGACAGCGTACGCGAGTTCACCGTCGATGCGCGGCCGGAGCCGCCTGCGATCGTCCCCGAAACCCGCACGATTATGGAAAATGAACGGGCCGACTTCAAATGGAGTCAGGCGCCTGCGCTGCGGAGCGAAAAAGTTCCTGCCTATCGTTTCCAATTAGCCACCGACAGGAGTTTTTCCAAATTGCTTGAGAATGCGATCGCCGCGGAAAACGCCGCTGGCCGGTCGGACTTGAAGCCGGGCGAATATTACTGGCGCGTCGCGAGCAAGCTTGCCAATGGCAAGGAAGGCCGCTTCGGCGAGCCGCAAACTTTGCTGGTCAAAGCCATGCCGCCGCCCGCACCGCCGCCGCCCGCGCCAATATTAAGTGCCCCCGCGGTGGGCGAAAATATGTTGCTATTCAGCTGGTCGGCGCCGATTACTGCGGACAAATATGAATTCCAACTGGCGCGCGATGCTGAATTCAAGCATATCGTTGCGACCAATCAAACCGGCGAGCAGCGCTTGTATTTACCGCGTCCGGCATTGGGCAGCCATTATTTCGCGCGCGTGCGATTGACAACCGCGGAAAACAAGACCAGCAACTTCAGCGAGCCGCAGCAACTGCAATTACCGCAGAAATAATGTTCACGGCGAAGTTTTAAAATAAAACGCCCGCGACGCGGGCGTTTTTTCGTTCTCCGCCTGCCTATTTGTCGGCTTGCACCAGCCCGGCCCGGATAGCGATGAGCACGATTTCCGTCGAGTTGGAAACGTTCAATTTCTGCTTCAGGTTATACAAATGCGTCCCCACAGTGCGCGGGCTGAGAAACAACATCTCGGCGATTTCGTTGACTGATTTGCCATGTGCCAACTGCAGGAAGACTTCGAACTCGCGCGGACTCAGCAGCTCGACCGGATTGGAATCGCCCTGTAGATTCTGCATCGCGAGTTGCTGCGCCAATTCCGCCTCGATGAATGTTTTTCCCGCTGCGACCTGTCTCACTGCCCGAATCAACTCTTCCGGCGCGCTGCGCTTGGATAAATATCCCGCTGCGCCTGCTTGCAGCACGCGACGCGGGTGAAGCAAATCATCATGCGACGTGAGCACCAATATTTTCGCCTCCGGATGTTTCGCCACCAGCCGGCGCAAGGCTTCCAGGCCGCCGATTCCCGGCATGGAGAGATCCATGACCAGTACATCCGGGTTATAATTTGCGTACTGCTGCACGGCGGCTTCACCCGTTTCCACTTCCGCGATGACACGAATGTCTTCAGTGCCCTGTAACAATAAGCGAAAACCCATACGCACCACCGCATGATCGTCAGCCAGCATGACGGAGATTTTGGTCGGGTTCATGGAATATTCCTTGTGGACGCCGCATTTTTTTCGCCAGCAGACAGCGGCAGCTCTACGGTGATGGCAAACCCTTCTCCTGCATGGCTGACGATTTCGATGGTTCCATTGAGCGCCTGAACCCGTTCTTTCATGCCTCTTAACCCCAGCCGGGTGGTGGCACCATGGACATCGTTTTCTGCGCCCACGCCGTTATCCCTGACCAGCAACAGCAGCGCGCCGCTGCTATTTCGCGCCGCCGAAATCTGTACCCTGGTTGCACGCGCGTGGCGCGCCACGTTGGTCAGGCATTCCTGCACGATGCGAAAAACACCGATATTCGTTTCCGCGGACAGGCCGTCGATGTCACTGCCACATTGCAGGTTAACCTCGACACCGGGATGACTTTTCTGCCAGGTGAAAACCATATCGCGCAGGGCATCGGCGAGCCCCAGCTGATCCAGAACCGGAGGGCGCAGCTGGCTTATCATGCCGTGCACCATGTCGTATAGCTGCGAAGCAACGGTGACGATAGTTTGTGCTTCGCTGCGAATTTCGGGCATGCGCTCGGCGCTACGGTTGGCAATGCTCATGCCTAGAGTCTTGATCGCCGTGGCGCATTGCCCGAGTTCATCGTGCAGTTCGCGCGCCATACTGGCGCGCTCGGCCTCGGTGTGTTGTTGCATCAATTGCGAAAAGCGACGGCTTTCATCCAGCTCGCGCGCGGTTCTCTCTGCCGCTTTACTAGCGGTAATATCGCGCAGGCTGAAAATCGCGCCAGTCACGCATTGCGTCTGCGGATCGGTCAATGGCGCTGTGGCCAGCGCGACATCGATAACTCTGCCGTCACCGGTGATGCGCCGCGTCTCCATATGGTCTTGCGGTTTGCGCGCAAACACGGCCTGAAGCGATTCGCGGAATTCCCCTTTTTTGTCAGCCGGGGCAAAATCCGCTGCTGATTTCCCCAATAGAGTTTGCCCGCTGCCGAATAATTTCGTTGCGGCCGGATTGGAAAATGTCACCACGCCGTCCGCATCAACAATCATCACGGCCTCACTGGTCTGCTGAATGACCAGCGCGAGGCGCTGGTTTTCCTCGCTGCTGGCAGCAATGTCCTCCGCCATGCGGTTAAAAGTGGTGGAAATAGCTGCCATTTCAGGCAGGGAAAATTGCGGCAGGCGCGCGTCGAAATGCCCAGCCTGCATCTGTGACAGTCCGTGCAGAATCGGCTTGATCGGTGCAAGCGCGTTGCCGATAAACCAGAATACCACCGCGTTCACGATCACGAAAAATCCCAGGAATATCCAGGCGATGCGCTTCATGTCATCCCAGGCATCGAGCGTCGCACGCGACGCGTCGGGAATAATCTGCAATTCGCCGACCGGCAAGGACAAACGGATTGCCTCAACCTTGGGCGTCACCAATCGACTGAACCACTCCGGCGCGTTACGCCCGGCCTTGTACGCGGACGGCGGCGACGCATACAGTTGGTCGCCCATCGACGCGATAAAGCGAATTTCATTCGCGCGGACGCGGCCCAGCTTATCAAGAAAATCGACCAGAATACGCTGTTGATTATTCTGGTCCGCGACCATCTTGGTGTTGCGGACCACTGCCGACAACAACTGAACCGTGACCGAGGTGCCCGCATGCATCTCTTCACGCAGCTGTGTCCGCGTCGCGTCCAGTAACAGGTATGCCCCGGCTCCGGCAAATAGCAACATGATTAATGTAATCAACAGGTTAAGTCTAAAGCGTAAGCTCATGATTTGTATGGGAAACATCCCTTTGATAAGGTTGCCATCTTCAACCGTGCCCGGCGTTTGCACAAGTGCGGAAGCGGGGAACGGCCCCTAAACAACTGAAAATCATTAGGTGGCAATCATTCGATTACGCTCACCGTTCCGCGTGTGCAGGGGCAGAATTACTACCGGAACACAAGTAAAGTACTGTCTTTCGGTGTTTCATTTTCTAACCGGATTAATCAGGAGCCTACCATGCAATGGAACAAACCAACATTCAATGAAATGCGTTTCGGTTTTGAAGTAACGATGTACATCAACAACCGCTAATTGGTACCACCAGGCCCTGCACTGCGGGGCCTGATTCATTTGGCGGGAGTGGTTGATGCTCGTGCATGTTTTGGGTAGCGCAGCCGGAGGCGGTTTCCCGCAATGGAATTGTAATTGTAGAAATTGTCATGGTGTTCGCCGCGGCAGTATCAAGGCGACTCCGCGCACCCAATCGTCTATAGCCGTCAGCAGCGATGGCAGCAATTGGGCTCTGCTTAATGCCTCGCCGGATATTCTCACCCAGATCAAAGCCTTCCCGAGTATCCAGCCGGCGCGCAGCCTGCGTGACTCGGGAATCCGCGCGGTAGTCCTGATGGACGCGCAGATCGATCACACCACCGGATTGCTCATGCTGCGCGAAGGACCAAAGCTGGAATTGTATTGCACCGCATGCGTGCACGACGATTTGCGCAGCGTCAATCCTCTGCTGCAAGTGCTGGATCATTATTGCGGAACGACTTGGCACGAAATCTCCACCGAGCCGCCGAAAGAATTCACGGTCGAGGGAGTTGAACACCTGCGCTTTGCGCCATTGCCGCTGAAAAGCAACGCACCTCCCTACTCGACCCGGCGCGACCGTCCTTTGCCCGGCGACAACATCGGGTTGCAAATCCGCGACGCACGAAGCGGAAAATCACTATTCTATGCCCCTGGGCTGGGTATTGCCGAGGCGCACGTACTGAACGCCATGCGTGAGGCAGATTGCGTGCTGGTTGACGGCACCTTCTGGACCGAAGACGAAATGATCACCCAAGGCCTGGGTAAGAAACCCGCCGCGTCGATGGGGCATTTGCCACAATCCGGTGAAGGCGGCATGATGGAAATTCTGGCCGAGATGCCAAAGCCGCGGAAAATCCTGATTCACATCAACAACAGTAATCCGATTCTGGATGAAGATTCAGCGGCGAGAAAGATTCTCGCCCAACAGAATATAGAAGTTGCCCAAGACGGAATGGAGATCACACTATGAGCACAGACCAAGCGGCCTGGAGCCGGGAAGAATTCGAGAAGCAGCTGCGCGCCAAAGGCGCCGGGTATCATATTCACCACCCATTTAATGTGGCAATGAATAGCGGCAAGCTGTCGCCGGATCAGATTCGCGGCTGGGTGCAGAACCGCTTTTATTACCAAACCAATATTCCGCTCAAAGACGGTGCAATCATTTCCAATTGTCCTGACCGGGAAGTACGCCGGCACTGGGTGCAACGCATCATCGACCACGACGGCGGCAAAGACGACGAAGGCGGCATCGGTGCGTGGATCAAACTGGGCGAAGCCTGCGGCATCAGGCGCGACGATATCGTCTCGTTAAAGCAGGTACTGCCGGCGGTTCGATTTGCGGTTGACGCCTATGTCAATTTCGCCCGCCAGCAACCATGGCAGGAAGCCGTATGTGCTTCGCTGACGGAATTGTTTGCGCCGCAGATCCACAAGGACCGTCTAGCCAACTGGCCCGAACATTATCCCTGGATCGGGAAAGAGGGCCTGCACTATTTCCGCAGCCGCGTCAGCCTCGCGCAACGCGATGTCGAACATGGTCTGCAGATTACGCTGGATTATTTCCGCACACGCGAGCAGCAGGAGCGCGCGCTGGAAATCCTGCAATTCAAACTCGACGTCCTGTGGAGCATGCTCGACGCGATGCAGATTGCTTACATGAAAGGCGATCGTCGTGACCTCGCCGCTTGACAGCAGTCAAGTGCCGCAACTTGCGCGACATTTCCGCATGCAGTGGGAGGAGGTACAGCAATGCCACGTGCTGCTCTATCCGGAAGGCATGGTTAAACTGTCAGGCTCGGCTGGAGAAATAATGAAAAACATCAATGGGTTAGATAATATTGAGCAAATCGTTATCAAGCTCGAGTCGGCTTACCCCGGCAACGATTTGCGCGCGGATGTGATCGAATTTTTACAGATCGCGGAACAGCGCGGCTGGATCCGCATGCTGCCGCAACAGGACAAGATAGACTCATGAAACCTTCGATCAATCCGCCGCTTTGGCTGCTGGCAGAAGTCACCTACAAGTGTCCGTTGCATTGCGTGTTTTGCTCCAACCCGGTGGATTATGCGCATTACGACGGCGAACTCACGACCGACGACTGGGTGCGCGTGTTGCGCGAAGGCCGCGCCATGGGCGCCGCGCAACTTGGCCTGTCCGGCGGAGAGCCGCTGATGCGCGACGATCTGGAAGTTATCGTCGGCGAAGCGCGCAAGCTGGGCTACTATTCGAACCTGATCACCTCAGGCATTGGCTTGAATGAAAAGCGCATTGCTCAGTTCAAACAAAATGGCCTCGACCATATTCAACTATCGTTCCAGGACAGCACGCGTGAACTCAACGACTTTCTCAGCAGCACCAGAACTTTTGAGTTGAAATCCAGGGTTGCCAAACTGATCAAGCAGTATGACTACCCGATGGTGCTAAACGTGGTACTGCACCGCATGAATATCGACCATGTAAAAGAAATTCTCGAAATGGCCGAGAGCATGGAAGCGGAATATGTCGAACTGGCGAATACGCAGTACTACGGTTGGGCCATGCTCAACCGCGATCACCTGCTGCCTTCGCGCGAGCAAATTCAGCGCGCCGAGCACACGGTGAATGAATTCCGCCGGCGTATTGGCGACAAAATGAAAATTTATTTCGTCGTGCCGGACTATTACGAGACGCGTCCGAAGGCGTGCATGAACGGCTGGGGCTCGGTGTTCATCACCATCACCGCAGACGGCGTGGTGCTGCCGTGTCATGAGGCGCGCATGTTGCCGGGGCTGACCTTCCCCAACGTGCGCGACGCCGACCTTAAATCGATCTGGTACGACTCCCAGGCGTTTAATGCCTATCGCGGCGATAGCTGGATGAAAGAACCCTGCCGCACTTGCCCGGATAAAGTCAAAGACTTCGGCGGCTGCCGATGCCAGGCATTCATGTTGACCGGAGATGCCGCCAACGCCGACCCGGTGTGCGGCCTGTCGCCGCATCATCACGTCATTAACGACGCGATCAGCAAATCCAAGCGCGCCGTTGCGCAGCCAACCTCGAAAACCATCCCCATCATCTTCCGCGACGATGCAAACTCGCGCATTCACGGCAAGCCACCCGCAAAACAAAACGCCTGATTTGTAGGAATTGTCCTACAAATTGCGGCTTGAATTCCTACGCGCTATTCAGTCATACCCCTCTACCGCCAAATCCCGCGCATGGGCATGATTGAGTCTAGAGGTTCGGCTTCATTTATGAGCTCCTACCAACCCCAGGTAGCTCCACATCCCCCAGTGGAATCGTAAGTGAAGTTCCTCGGCTTGGGCACAAACGATCGCAGGTAAACTGAAATCGTTTGTGCTCATTTTTTTGCCTCGCGTTATTCCGAACGAGAAATCAGGGGCGAAAAAAAACAGGCTTGCGCCTGCTTTTTCTAGTGCCGAAAATCGACACTCAGCCTTCCTGCAATTCTTCCACCAAGGCTATATATTGTTGCATGGCCGTTTCTTTGGCTGTGCCCTGTAACTTCGCCCAGGCATCAAATTTCGCACGCGCAACAAAGTCCGCCATGCCTGGCCGCTCGCCGACCGCGTCGCCGATGCTGCCCTGCTTGTACAACGCATACATTCTTAACAACGTGGCATTATCCGGCCGCTCGGGCAAATTCTTGCTGGCGACGGATGCGGCTTCAAACTGCGTTTCCAGATCGGACATAATGACTCCGTAATAAGATGCGATAGAACCACTTTACCTAAATCATGTTCCCGGTTCAATTAAAACAAAAGCCACCCTGAAGGTGGCTTTTGCAATGTGGCGTCCCCAACGAGATTCGAACTCGTGTTACCGCCGTGAAAGGGCGATGTCCTAGGCCTCTAGACGATAGGGACTAAAGGGCTTTTGCGATATTGATCGAATAGAAGTCGATCAGTATCTTGGTGGAGGTAAGCGGGATCGAACCGCTGACCTCTTGCATGCCATGCAAGCGCTCTCCCAGCTGAGCTATACCCCCGAAAGAACGCGATTATAGCCGTCCGAGACGGTTTCTGCAAAGGTAATTGCCAGCAGCAAAACAACTTCCGACTCGGAAAAAGCGCAAAAAAAATGGGGCCATCTTGCGACAGCCCCAAAAGGAGGAGGACTCATACCTAACCAGGAGACTACAAGCACCCAGACGCGTTAGGTGGCGTCTGCGTGTGAAACTCGGTTCAGTGCTTTACGCGGCGATGTATCTTGTTGCGGCACGGCTCGGTCATGCAACCGAACACGCGGCGCGGCTGGGAGCCTGCCGGCAGCACCACTGGCGCGGGCCAGCATTTGTCGAGCAGCTCTGCAGAATAAGTCGGTTCGAAGTTATCGGCTTTGATCACAACTTCTTCGGTCATTTCCATTTCGTTCATTTTGCTCATTTCGCTCTCCATCTATTCTTTAGGTCGCCTGGGCGATGATTTTTGGTGAATGGGAAAAATTCCCTTGCTTGCGCTTTAATATGAGCAACATGAATGCCAAACATTTTCTTCAATAAAATCAATATATTATAAAATATACTTAATGTAATACTGCCGCTAGGCGTCAGTAAAAAGGACGTAAAACGTCAGTTTGTGATGTGGATCACATTCGGCGTTGTGACTTTAGTCACAATTAACAAGGTTGGCGGATCGATGGCAACGCGATTCGCAGAAATCAGGCTGCCATCAGGAATTCCGGCTGTGATTTGCCGGCGGGCGGGAATTTAAAGGCTAGGCGAATTTGTGTGACAAGCGCGCGAGGGTGGCCTCGCGACCAAGCAGAAACAACACAGCGTCGATGGATGGCGTCTGCGTCTGGCCGGCCAGCAGCACCCGTAATGGCATCGCGAGCTGCGGCATTTTGAGCTGATGGTTTGCGACCGTGGTTTTGACCAGGGCATTTAGCGCGTCGCGCTGCCACGACACGTCGCGCAGTTTTTCGCAGAACTCCTGCAATGCCGGCCTCGAGACCAACGTTAAATGCTGGTCGAGCAATGCCTGCTCCGGTTTAGGCGCCTGATAAAAATAATGCGCAGCGTCTGCAAGCTCGTTCAATGTTGTTGCCCGCTCCTTCAGCAGCCCGATTACCTCGGCGAGTATGGGCGAAGCCGCCACGCTGACCCCGGCCTTTTCCAGCAGGGGCTTTACTTGCTCTGCCAGACGCTGATTATCCGCTGCCTTTAAATAATGCTGATTCAACCAGCTTAATTTTTCCGGGTTGAATTTTGCCGGCGACCTGCTGATATGCTTGAGATCGAACCAATCGACAAACTGCGCCATTGAAAACACTTCCTCGTCGCCGTGCGACCAACCCAGCCGCGCGAGGTAATTCAGCAACGCCTCGGGCAGATAACCATCCTCCGGATATTGCATTACCGACACCGCGCCGTGTCGCTTGGATAGCCTTTCGCCATCGGCGCCAAGTATCATCGGCACATGGCCGAAATGCGGCATGTCCGCCCCTAGCTCCCGAATAATGTTGATTTGCCGCGGGGTATTGTTCACATGGTCGTCGCCGCGGATAACGTGGGTAATATTCATGTCGAGGTCGTCCACCACCACGCCGAAGTTGTATGTCGGCACGCCGTCGGCACGCATGATCACCAAGTCATCCAACTCGCGGTTGTTGATTACAATCGGGCCTTTGACCAGATCGTCCCAGATCACGTCGCCTTCATCCGGATTGCGAAAGCGCAGCACCGGTTTTACGCCATCAGGCTTGGGCAACTTGCCGTCGCGCCAGCGCCCGTCGTAGCGTGGTTTCTCTCCCCTCGCCCGTTGTCCCTCGCGCATCTGTTCCAACTCTTGCTTGCTCGCGTAACACCAATACGCCTTGCCATCGCGCAACAATTGGTCGGCAACTTCTCTATATCGATCGAGCCGCTGCATCTGGTAAAACGGCCCCTCGTCCCAGTCCAGCCCCATCCATTTCATCGCCAGCAGAATCGCGTCAATCGATTGCGGCGTCGAACGCTCGACGTCAGTATCTTCAATGCGCAAAATGAATTTTCCGCCATGGCGGCGCGCGAACGCCCAGGAAAACAGCGCGGTGCGCGCACCGCCAAGGTGCAAATAACCGGTCGGGCTGGGAGCAAAACGAGTGCGAATCATATAGATAGTTTCAGTTTAGTTGTTCCGAGGCAAAAGCCGAAGAATCTGTTTTTTTTCCTGTCATACTGAGACCAAAGCTGAAGTACGCAACAGCAGATGCTTCGCTCCGCTCAGGATGACACAAGGCGCGTATTTTACGCGAACCGGGGGGTAAACTCCCGTAGATTTTGACGCGAACAAATTGACCGTGATTCCGTATATATGGAATAATTCGCGGCTCGGTTGCAGCTAAACCGGGCGGTTAGCTCAGGGGTAGAGCACTGCCTTCACACGGCAGGGGTCACTGGTTCGATCCCAGTACCGCCCACCATATCTATCAGCATCAGATCGCTTTGGCCTGATCGCGCAACAGGAATTTCTGGATTTTTCCAGTTGAGGTTTTCGGCAGCGTGCCGAACACGACCTTCTTCGGCACCTTGAAGCGCGCCATCCGCTCGCGGCAGAATTCGATAATTTCCTGCTCCGTCGCGTTGCCGCCCTCCTTCAATTCAATAAATGCGCAGGGAGTTTCGCCCCATTTTTCGTCCGGCCTGGCGACCACTGCCGCGCCCATCACGGCGGGGTGACGGAACAGCACATCCTCCACTTCGATTGACGAAATATTTTCGCCGCCGGAAATGATGACGTCTTTCGAACGGTCCTTGATTTTCACATAACCGTCCGGCTGGATCACGGCGAGGTCGCCGGTATGGAACCAACCGCCCTCGAAGGCTTCCCGGGTTGCGCCGGGGTTTTTCAAATAACCCTTCATGGTGATGTTGCCGCGGAACATGATTTCACCCATGGTTTCGCCGTCGGCCGGGACGGGCTGCATGGTGGTGGGGTCGAGCACGGTCATCGCTTCCTGCATCGGATACGCCACGCCCTGCCGTGCATTGAGTTCGGCGCGCTGCTCCAAGGTGAGCTGGTTCCATTCATCATGCTTTGCGCAAACCGCTGCCGGCCCGTAATTTTCCGTCAGGCCGTAAACGTGGGTCAGGTCGAAGCCCAGCCGCTCCATTCCCTCGATCACCGCTGCCGGGGGCGCGGCTCCTGCGACCAGACATTTCACCACATGATTAATCCCCTGCTTGAATTCCTGCGGCGCATTGATCAGCGTGTTATGCACAATCGGCGCGCCGCAATAGTGCGTGACCTTGTGTGAGCGGATTAGATCAAAAATCAGTTTAGCGTCGACCTTGCGCAGGCACACATTAGTGCCGGCCACCGCTGCGATGGTCCAGGGAAAACACCAGCCGTTACAATGGAACATCGGTAACGTCCACAGATAGACCGGGTTGGACGGCATCGCCCAGGTGACCGCATTGCACACTGCATTGAGATACGCGCCGCGATGGTGATACACGACGCCTTTCGGATTGCCGGTCGTGCCGGATGTGTAGTTGAGCGCAATGGCGTCCCATTCGTCGTGCGGCAGTTTCCACGCAAAGTCTGCCTCGCCCGCGGCGATAAATTCTTCATATTCGATTTCACCGAGCAATTTCCCGCCGTCGTGAAGCGTATCTTCAACGTCGATGACGATTATCTTCCTGCCCAGCAACTGCAGCGCTTTCTCGATCACGGCAGAAAATTCGCGATCGGTGAATAACACCTTGGCTTCGCCGTGCTCGAGCATAAAGGCAATCGCTTCCGCGTCGAGCCGGGTGTTCAACGTATTCAGCACGGCGCCAATCATCGGCACGCCGAAATGCATTTCGAACATCGCCGGAACGTTTGGCAACATCGCCGCCACTGTATCGCCTTTTCCAACCCCGCGCCGGGCCAATGCCGACGCCAGGCGTCGGCATCGATCATAGGTATCCGCCCAGGTAATTTTCCGCTGGCCATGAACGGTTGCAACCAGCTGCGGGTATACCGCGGCGGTTCGGGCGATAAAACTCAATGGTGATAATGGTGTGTAATTGGCGGGGTTCTTGTCGAGATTGAGTTCGTAGATATTTGGCGATGCCACGGCAGACTCCCTGATGATGTTGGACTATTTGATTATTCTACCAACTGGCGCTGCGAATGGCGGAAATCCGCGCAACTTTGTCGAGGATTGCAGTACAACGATAACAAAACCGGACTGCAAATGATGGCATAAGCTAACTATTTGATTATATTAAATTATTTATGAACCACTCGGCGCCTTGAATTGCTCGGATTGATATTGGCGAAATAACGATTTCAATTGCAGGCGCTGGTATTTCCCCGTCGTGGTGACCGGGATTTCCGTGCCGAATTTCACCACCTTCGGCGCCTTGGCAAACGGCATGTGTGCGCGGCAATGCGCCAGCACTTGTGCTTCGCTCAGCTGGGCGTCCTCGTCCGTCACCACATAAGCACCGACTTCCTCGCCGTACCAGTCGTTGTCGAATGCAATGGCGAGGCCGACTTTGACGCCAGAGCAACTCAGCAACACTTCTTCGATTTCGAACGGGCTGTATTTTACGCCGCCGCGATTGATGAGTTCCTTCAAGCGGCCGGTGATGAAATAAAATGCACGGCCCCGATCGTCCAGCTCATAAAAACCTTCATCGCCGCTGCGAAACCAGCCATGCCTGAAACTTTCCAGATTGGCATCGTCGCGCTTGAAATAGCCGAGCATCACGTTATGCCCGCGCATGACGATCTCGCCTTTTTCGCCTGCTGTCTGCGCGCGGCCTTCGTGATCGTGAATCGCCATCTCGTTCACCGGCAACGCTACGCCTATCGACGGATAACCATAATGGGTATGCCAATAACGATGTTGCTCGGGCGTCAAATCGAGCGGCGTAAAACACGAAAAGCTGGTAGTTTCAGACAGGCCGTAACCGTGCATGACCTTGATGCCGAAGCGGTCCTCGAAGCGCGTGACCAGCGACACCGCCAACGTACCCGCGCCGCAAATAAAGTGCCGGCCGGCGGATAAATCCAATGACGAAATAGCTTCGTTCGCTTCGCACAGAAACTGCAGGATAGTCGGCACCACCGACACGATATGCACCTGCTCCGCGGACATGCGACGCCAGAACGTGCTGGCCTTGAAACCGCGATTAAGCACGACACTGGAACCGACCAGCATGGGTAAAACGTGCGTTACGTTAATGCCGTTCATATGATGCAGCGGCAGAACGCACATCATGCGCGACTCCGCCGTCATGCCCTGCCATTCCGCCATGGCCTTGCAATCGGCAAACAGGTTGTATTGCGACAACATCAGCCCCTTCGGCGCGCCGGTCGTGCCGCTGGTGTACACCAGCATTGCTTCGTCGTCGAGCATGTTGTCGGCCGGCGCAGCGAAAACCTCCTGCTGCGCGTCGAGATTCTTCTGAAAAATATTATCCAATGCCACAATCTGCTTTACGCACTGTGCGTTTGGTCGAATCGCCGTGGCGCAATCAAGATATTCCGGCATCGTCAACAGCAGACGGCATTCCCCATTTTGCAAAATGAAGGCAATACGCGCATCGTCCTCACCGGCATTTTGCGGCGTCGCTACCGCGCCTATTTTCCAGCAGGCAAAAAACAGCAGCATGGTATCGGGATGGTTATATGCCAGTGTCGCCACGCGATCGCCGCGACGCACGCCCAATCCATCGCGCAAATAATTCGCTGCCTGGTTCACGCGCCGGTTGAAAGCCGAATACGAATATTCGCCGCGTTCGCCGGTTCTATCGTCATAATAAATCAGGTAAATTTGCTCGGGCGTCAGGCGCGCCCTCGCGTCGAGCAAATGCGCAAACGAGCGCCACGGCGTGTCATGTCGATCCGGCGTCACTCCGCGCAAAGTACGCGATTTACGGATGTTGTCAGCAAGAAGGTCGTTATGCTCGCCCGTCATTTTTCTTCCCGCCGGCGCCTCATTTCATGCGACAGCCGTTGCCGTCATACGTAAATGCCGCCAGCCGCGACGCAAACGATGGCGACCACCGTCAGCCGTAAACGTAAAGGCAAATACCAGCCTGGAATCGCGGTAGATTTCTCCAGGCGGCTATCTTGGTAATAGTGCGCGACAAAACCCGCGACCAGAAGCGGGCTTGCCATTTTCAGCGGCAGTAGTAATGCAAGCCAAGCAATCATCGCGGGAACGACACTCCAGACAAAAATGCTATTCCGCCGCCCTTCATCGAGATCGTTCAGCGTCATGGCAAACGCCCAATGCAGCGCACCGACAAAACTCAGAATGACCGCGGCGTAGGCAAACAGTGCATCGCGCCATAATGATGAATGGCTTGTTTCCCAAAGCGCTGCTCCCGCAAGCAGCATGAACGGAATCAGGCCGCCATAGCCTAAAACAGCAACAACTGCAGGGGCTTTCTTCGCGCGCATTGCATCCATCTAAAGCGAAATTCTCTCCGCCGCTTCGAGTGTATTTCCCAGCAACATCGTAATTGTCATCGGCCCGACGCCGCCGGGCACCGGCGTAATGTGACCGGCGACTTGTTTGACGCCGTCGAAATCAACATCGCCCGCAAGTTTGCCCTCCGGTGTGCGGTTCATGCCGACGTCGATGACGACAGCACCGGGTTTGACCATGTCGGCTTTGAGCATGTTGAGCTTGCCCACAGCGGCGACGATGATGTCGGCGCGCTTGGTATGCGCCGCGAGGTCGCGCGTTTTCGAGTGGCAGATGGTAACAGTGGCGCCCGCCGCCATCAGCATCAGCGCCATCGGTTTGCCGACGATATTGCTGCGGCCGATGACGACGGCTTCCTTGCCTTCAATTGAAATACTTTCATGCTCGAGCATTTTCATCACGCCGTAGGGCGTGCACGAGCGCATGGTCGGTTCGCCGATCATCAGGCGCCCGACGTTGTAAGGATGGAACCCGTCGACGTCTTTTTCCGGCTTGATCAGCTCGATGATTTTTTCTTCATCGATGTGCGATGGCAGCGGCAGTTGCACCAATATGCCGTGGATTTCGCGATTGTTATTCAGGCCCTCGACGAATTGCAGCAGCATGGCCTCGGTGGCATGTTCGTTCAGTTCATGCACCTCCGAATGCATGCCGATGTCCTGACACGCCTTATGCTTGTTGCGCACGTAGACCTGCGACGCAGAATTCTTTCCCACGATGACCACGGCGAGACCCGGTGTGATGCCTTTGGCTTTTAGCCGTGCCACGCGGTGTGCATAATCGGCGCGTAATTTCTGCGCGATTTCAACTCCGTCGATGATTTTTGCGATCATATTTAACTCATTGTTTATGTTAATAATTCTGTAACGACAGCGTCTAATTTTAAATCATGCGGCAAGCTCGGAATAGCAGGCAACATTTGCATCGAGTAAGCAGCCGCCGTCAGGCATATTTGCCCATCGCGCATCGCCAGCAGTTTGTCATAATAACCGCCACCATAGCCGATTCGATTTCCCGCCAGATCAAATGCGAGGCCGGGCACCAAAACGAAATCGACTTCGCCAAATTCGATGCGCTTACATTTTGTATCGTCCGGTTCCGCAATTCCCCATACGCCCGGCAACAGATCGGTAAGCGGGTTTTTCACCTGATAGATATCGAGTATTTTTTTTGCCCGGTTGACTTTGGGCAACACCAGTATTTTACCGCTCGCCAGAATATCGCGTATGAATTCCGCTGTGTCGAATTCGCTGCCGATATTCATGTACGCCAGAACCGTACCGGCTTTTGCGTATTCGGGCATCGCCAATAATTTCGCCGTGATGATTCGGCCCCATTGTGCGCGGATATTTTCATCCAGCGCATCGCGCCGGTCGAGCATCGACCAGCGCAACTCGGCTTTTTGCCTCGCGACGAGTTCGGCAGACATTATTCTCCTCTCCCCGCCTCTTCCAGGCCGCCAAAGCGTTGAAAATAATACTTCGCAGCTTTTGGCAAATTGCCGCGTTGTGATTCCAATATCGCCATCAGATGTCGCTCCGCGCCTGCGTGCGTCAGACGATAAATCTGTTTTGCCAGTTCGCGCGCGCGCGCACCCGGCCAGCGCCGCGGCAACAACCGTGCCGGCAGCTGCGGATCGCGCAGCATGACGCGGCGATATTCGTGAATCATCAGCGTGCGCGTCAGGAAGCATTGCTGCGCATCCGGGCACGCATTTTTTTTCAACGCGCGCAGCAAGGGAACAAACCGCTGCAGGAAGACCTGATAATCGGCAACGACTTCCCCGAGGTTCCAGCATTGATGCACCATCCGCAGTAGCGGCTTATCGTAATCCGAACCGAGGCTTTTCGCCTGCATCACGACGACCTTGTCCGTCGAGTTGGCATCCGCAAGAATTTCCCTCAGGGTTTTGACATCGCTATCGGGCCGCGCAAACACGCCTGGCGCTACCTGGCCGAAGCCTTGCCACGCCAATTCATGGCGCAGATTCTCGCGCCGGTTTTTATCCAAATCGGCTTCGCCGACGATGACCAGATTCCAGCCGCCCTGCCAATTTTCCGTGTGTTCGTCGTAAATACGATGTGTCGCATGCTCGATTCGGCGCAGCCCGATTGGGGTCAGGCCGTAAAAACTCCTGCGGCCGATCTGCTCGGATTCAAGCCATTCTTCTCTGGCGAGGCGGAACACGCTGGTTCGCAGCATGCGCGCGTTGACGCCGAACGGCTGCATGAGTTTGATCAGGCTGCCGAGCCAGACCGAACCGCCATGCGGTGCAATGGCGTCGCCGTAAACAGTGACGACCAATGAATTGGCGCGCAACGGTTGTTGCGCGAGGAAATCGGTTATCCATTTATTGAGGGAGGTATGCTTCAAGCTTTTTCAGAAACATGGGTGTTTGCCAGCAATATACACCATGACAGCGCCACTGCGCTGGCGCGCAAATGCAGTTATACTTTTCCCATTGCAAAAGGAGTTTTCCCATGTCGACCAAAGCATTCGCCTCCCACGCCGACCTTGAAATCAAGCAAGTAACTTTCTCGCAACTGAGCGAACACGCCTGGGCCTATACCGCCGAGGGCGACCCGAACACCGGCATCATCATCGGCGACGACAGCGTGATGGTGATCGACGCGCAGGCCACGCCGGTGATGGCGCAGGACGTTATCCGCCGCATCCGCGAAGTGACCGACAAGCCGATCCGTTATGTGCTGCTCACACACTATCATGCAGTACGCGTCATGGGCGCGTCGGCATACAAGGCGGAACAGATCATCGCCAGCCAGGGCACCTATGAACTGATCGTCGAGCGCGGCGAGGCGGACTTCAAATCGGAAGTCGAGCGCTTCCCGCGCCTGTTTAACGCCGTCGAAAGCGTGCCGGGCCTGACCTGGCCGACACTCGTGTTCAAGGACGAAATGACTTTATATATGGGCAAGCTCGAGGTGCGCATCGTGCACCTCGGCCGCGGCCACACCAAGGGCGACACCGTCGCCTGGCTGCCGCAGGAAAAAGTGTTGTTCAGCGGCGATCTGGTCGAATACGCCGCCACGCCTTATACGGGAGACGCCTATCTCACCGACTGGCCGGCTACGCTCGACGCGATTGCCGCGTTGCAGCCGGAAGCGTTGGTGCCGGGACGCGGCGCAGCACTCAAAGGGGCGCAGCAAGTGAAAGAAGGCTTGGACGGCACACGTGCCTTTGTCACCCAGATGTTCGACGCGGTAAAACAAGGCGCGAAAAACCAACAACCACTGCGCACGATTTACGAGGACACCTACGCCAAGCTCAAGCCGCAGTTTGGCGATTGGGTGATCTTCGACCATTGCCTGCCGTTCGATGTCAGCCGCGCCTACGACGAAGCGACCGGGCACAAGGATCCGCGCATCTGGACCGCGCAAAGAGACAAAGATATGTGGGAAGCGCTGCAAGGATAAAAATATAATAAAATCAAATAGTTAAGTAATACTCGTAGCCCATGCATTCGACCCATCAGAATACCGTTTTTGATTACGTCGCCTCGCGCGATCAACAGGCTGCCACGCCCGCGCATCATCGCGTCGTCATTGTCGGCGCCGGTCCCGTCGGACTCGCGTGCGCGGCGGACCTGGCTCTGCATGGCATTCACGCCGTTCTGCTCGACGATAACAACACCGTCAGTTTCGGCTCGCGCGGCATTTGCCACGCAAAACGCACGCTGGAAATTCTCGATCGCCTCGGCTGCGGCGACGAAATCGCCGATAAGGGCGTGCAGTGGAATGTCGGCCGCGTATATTTGCGCGACCGCGAACTGTATCAATTCAACCTGCAGCCGGAAAGCGGCTACAAGCGACCTGCCTTCGTCAACCTGCCACAATATGATCTGGAAGCCGCGCTGGTGAAACGGGTACAGGCGCTGGCGCATACCGAGTTGCGCTGGAAAAATAAAGTCACTGCGGTAAAAAATTATCCCGAGCGTGTCGAATTGAAAATCAATACGCCCGACGGCGACTATTCAATCAGCTGCGACTGGCTCATCGCCTGCGACGGCGCGCGCAGTCTGGTGCGCGAAAACCTTGGCCTGACTTTCAAGGGCCAGGTATTCGAAGACCGCTTTCTCATCGCCGACGTTTACATGCAGGCGGATTTTCCCTCGGAACGGCGTTTCTGGTTCGATCCGCCATTTCACCTAGGTCAATCAGCCTTACTGCACAAACAGCCAGACAATTTATGGCGTATCGATTTTCAATTGGGCCGCGATGCCGCTGCCGAATTGGAAAAACAACCCGAGCGCGTCATCCCGCGCATCAAGGCGATGCTCGGTGATTCCGTCCCATTCGAATTGGAATGGGTCAGCGTCTATACCTTTCAATGCCGGCGCATGGAAAAATTCCGCAACGGCCGGATTCTGTTCGCCGGCGATTCGGCGCATCAGGTGTCCCCTTTCGGTGCGCGCGGCGGCAATGGCGGCATGCAGGACGCCGACAACCTCGGCTGGAAATTATCATTTGTATTAAACAAAAAAGCGCCTGCAGGCTTACTCGATACCTATCACGAGGAGCGCAGCTATGCCGCCGACGAAAATATCCTCCACTCCACGCGCAGCACCGACTTCCTCTCACCGCAGAGCAAAATCAGCAAGGTATTTCGCGATGCAACGCTTGAGCTCGCCGAACACCATGCGTTCGCGCGCACGCTGGTAAACAGCGGCAGGCTGTCGGTGCCCGCAGCCTATGCGCTTTCACGCCTGAATACGCCCGACAGCGGCCCGTTCAAATGCACCCTCACGCCGGGCATGCCCGCCGCCGACGCACCGGCAACGCTGAACGGACAAAACGTCTGGTTGCTGGATTTACTGCAACACGGCTTCTGCGGATTATTTTTCGCCGGGCGCCATGGACTGACGGAAGAAGAAGTCAAAACCCTGCACGCACTGTTGATCCAGCCTGTCCCCATCGCCGCCGTGATTGTTGCACCGCCCTCACCGCATTCGAAATTCCAGGCGCCGTCAAGAACACGCCTGATTGAAGATGCGCAAGGCTTGATCGCGCAACGCTATGACGGCAAACCCGGCACGTATTATCTGTTTCGCCCCGACCAGCATATCTGCGCGCGCTGGCGTAAACTGGCTTCGGGTGAAATCTTCCACGCCCTCGCCCGCTCCACTTGCAATGGATAAAACATGACGCTCAACACTGAAGCCAATATTTCCCAACCGGATAATTTTTACCAAGCGTTGATGGACGCTCATCGTGGACTAAGCGATGAGCAAAGCGTGAAGTTGAATGCGAAACTCGTCTTATTACTGGCGAATCATATTGGTGATATAGGCGTGTTGCGCGACGCGATTAACAAAGCGCGTCAACAATCGGCGGAATAAAATATGCCTAAACCTTCAATAAAATCAAGTAATTATAATATGCGATATCTCTCCGGCTTCGGCAACGAATTCGCCACTGAGGCGATAGAGGATACTTTGCCGCAAGGCCAAAATTCGCCGCAACAAGTCGCCCATGGTTTGTATGCTGAGCAACTTTCTGGCACGGCGTTTACTGCGCCGCGCGCGGAGAATAAGCGCTCTTGGTTGTATCGCATTCGCCCTTCTGTTTTGCATAAACCGTTTAAGCAAATCAACAACGGCCTAATTCGCAGCACGCCGTTTGATGAAGCGCCCGCCTCGCCCAACCAACTGCGCTGGGATCCATTTGCGCTTCCAAAAAAAGCCACGGACTTTATTGATGGCTTGATGACCATAGCGGGTAATGGTTCGCACGAACTGCAGACGGGTTGTGCGATTCATATTTACGCTGCCAATCGTTCAATGACCGACCGTTTTTTCTACAATGCTGACGGTGAGATGCTCATCGTGCCACAGCTCGGTGCGTTAGTTTTGCGCACGGAGATGGGCACCATCGACATCGCGCTGGGCGAGATTGCCGCGATACCGCGCGGCGTGCGCTTTCAAGTTCAGTTGGTCGATAAACAAGCACGCGGTTATGTGTGCGAAAACTATGGCGCGCCGTTTCGTTTGCCGGAGCTGGGCCCGATCGGCGCGAATGGTTTGGCTAACGCGCGCGATTTTTTGACGCCGGTCGCCGCTTACGAAGAGCGCGAAGGCAAGTTTGAATTGATAGCGAAATTCATGGGTAATTTGTGGCGGGCGGACATTGGCCATTCGCCGCTCGATGTCGTCGCGTGGCACGGCAATTACGCACCGTATAAATATGATCTGGCGCGCTTTAACGCGATGAACAGCGTCAGCTTCGATCACGCCGACCCGTCGATTTTCACCGTGCTGACTTCCCCTTCCGCTACGCCCGGCACGGCGAATATCGATTTTGTGATTTTCCCTCCGCGATGGAGCGTGGCAGAACATACTTTCCGCCCGCCGTGGTTTCACCGCAATTTCATGAGCGAGTTCATGGGATTGGTACGCGGCGTGTATGACGCGAAGGCGGAAGGCTTTTTGCCCGGCGGCGCGTCGTTGCACAACTGCATGAGCGCGCACGGGCCGGATGCGGAAACATTCGCCAAGGCAAGCAAAGCCGAATTGAAGCCGCAAAAAATCGACGACACGCTGGCGTTCATGTTCGAAAGTCGCTACGTGTTCAAGCCGACCCGGTACGCGCTAGGCGCGAAAGAATTGCAAGCCGATTATTTGGCATGCTGGCAGGGCTTGCAGAAAAACTTCAGAGAGAAAACATGAAACTCGCATCGTTGAAACAAGGCGGGCGCGATGGAACGCTGGCGGTGGTCTCGCGCGACCTGTCTCTTGCACAAACCGTCGCCGCGATTGCGCCGACGCTGCAGGCCGCGTTGGATCAGTGGGACGTCGTCGCGCCGAAACTGGCCGAAGCGTACGCGGCGCTGAACCACGGCGCGGCGCGGCACGCATTCGCGTTTGACCAGACGCAATGTCATTCCCCACTGCCGCGCGCTTACCAATGGGCGGACGGCAGCGC
>JBAVXA010000012.1:0-1705 GCA_049698095.1 Burkholderiales bacterium | reverse complement strand
ATGACGTTGATCCCCGGCGGAATATGGTTCGCCACGAGGGTCGGAATGCCGATGCCCAGATTAACGTAATAGCCGTCGCGCAACTCTTTGGCAGCACGCGCGGCCATGGTATCGCGGATAGGGGAATCTTTTTTCGACGCTGCCGCGCCGGACACGGTGCGGAACTCGATGCGCTTCTGGTAATTTTTGCCCTGGATAATCCGGTCGACATAAATTCCCGGCGTGTGGATCTGGTCCGGGTCGAGCTGGCCGACTTCGACCAGTTCTTCCACCTCGGCCACCGTGAGCTTTCCGCAGGTGGCGATCATCGGATTGAAGTTGCGCGAAGTCTTTTTGTAGACGAGATTGCCGGCCTTGTCGCCTTTCCATGCTTTGACGATCGACACATCTGCGTGGATCGCCTCTTCCAGGACGTACTCCTTGCCGTCGAACGAGCGCACGTCTTTATCTTCCGCAAGCTTGGTGCCGAACGCCGTGCGCGTGTAGAAGCCGGGAATGCCCGCGCCGCCGGCACGCAGTTTTTCCGCCAGCGTGCCTTGCGGCGTCAATTGCAATTCGAGCTCGCCCGCCAACACCTGTCGTTCGAATTCCTTGTTTTCGCCGACGTAAGAGGCAATGACTTTTTTGACCTGGCGTGTTTTCAACAACAGGCCCATGCCGAAATCATCCACGCCGGCGTTATTACCGACGATGGTGAGATTTTTTGCGCCGGACTCAACCAGGGCCTGAATCAGATTCTCGGGAATTCCGCACAAGCCGAAGCCGCCCGCGGCAATGGTAAGGTTGTCTTTGAGAATATCTTTCAGTGCGGCATGTGCGTCAGGGAATACTTTGCTCATGGATGCTCCATCGATTGAATAATTAAATGAAAGTGGGAAATATTTCCGTATCGTACCTGTTGCATATTTGTCACCGGCATTATGCCGTGTATTCCACGCGCTGCGCGAGGTGCTAGCACAGGTACAAGGAAATATTTAAATTAATCATATAGTTATAATTTAACCAAAATTCAGGAATGAAAGGTATCCGAAAGCCAGATAAGTAGGGTTTTCCCGAGCGTGACGACGCGAAAAATTCTGGTATATTGGGGCACAATTTTTGGCACGACTTTTTAGCATCTGAAGGGTAAATGGCCGCCCAATCGGCCAATATAAAGGCAGGGAGAAGAACATGTCACAAGGCGTCATGTTAGCAATTGGTTGCGCAATCGCGGCCATCATTTACGGTATCTGGTCGCGTCAGTGGTTAATGGCGAAGCCGACCGGCAACGCAAAAATGCAGGAAATCGCTGCAGCTATTCAAGAAGGCGCGCAAGCGTATTTGAATAAACAATATACCGCCATTGCAGTCGTCGGCGTCATTCTACTTATTTTAATTGCGGCTTTTCTCGGCGCTAAAACTGCCATCGGTTTTTTAATCGGCGCAGTGTTGTCCGGCGCGACGGGTTACATCGGCATGAATGTGTCGGTGCGCGCTAACGTGCGCACGGCTGAAGCGGCGAATAATGGCTTGAATGCTGCACTGGCTATCGCCTTCCGCGGCGGCGCAATTACCGGCATGCTGGTTGTCGGCCTGGGCTTGGTCGGTGTTGCGGGTTACTACGCGTTTCTGACCATGGATGGCAGCACGGATATTCAACCGCTAGTCGGTTTGGCATTCGGCGGTTCGCTGATTTCCATTTTCGCGCGATTGGGCGGCGGTATAT
>JBAVXA010000011.1:0-1811 GCA_049698095.1 Burkholderiales bacterium | reverse complement strand
GTGTATTGCTACACCTTCTCGCTCGACTTGCATGTATTAGGCGCGCCGCCAGCGTTCGTTCTGAGCCAGGATCAAACTCTCATAAAGGTTCTACTTGAAATTGGACCCGAGGGCCACCTCTTCAATACACCTTACCTTACTCGTTTCTCGCTCTATTCAGTTGTCAAAGAACCGTTCGCGTTCATCACGCGAGCCGCGCACTCTACTCCGCGGCGCTGGTCTTGTCAAGAGGACCAGGAGATATTTTTTTTGATCAGGGTTTCCTGAGAATCCGTCGCGGGGCTTACAACCGCATCGGCCACTAGGCTGGATCAAACGTGCGCTTTTATACCAATCTGGCTTTCCAGAGTCAAGCCTTGCTTTCATCTTTTTATTATCGCAGAGTATTTCCATGGAAAATTGGCTCTCACTAAAACGAAGAAATCTTCTAAAACTCACTGGAATTGGGGCTATCGCAGGCCTCACCGGGGGGTGCGATGCAGTCGGATCATTGTTCGGACGGATGTTCGCAATGCCCCCGCGCGAGACCAACTACTTCACACAAAACCAAAAATTCTACGTCGTGAACTATTCTGACTCCCCCTTTAACGTCTCTCGCGATCTTCGCCAGGACCAGTGGCGCCTGTCAGTGAAAGGAGAAGTCAAGAAACCGCTCTCACTGGATTGGCGTGGGTTGTTGAATCGCGACAACTTTGAGCAGGTCTCGACACTCATGTGCATCGATACGCTGCCCGGGGGGGACAGCCTTGGGAACGCCCGCTGGCGCGGCATTTCGTTGAAGAAACTGTTGCAGGAAGCAGACATTGATGAAGAGACCACGCGCGATATTGTCTTTCGTGGAGCGGACGCGTACGACGACAGCATTCCGCTCACACGCGCCATGCAGGACGATGTCATGCTCGCATTTTTGATGAACGGTGAGAAACTGCCGAAGGAGCATGGTTTCCCGTTGCGCCTGCTGGTACCTGGACTCTACGGCATCAAAAACGTGAAGTGGATCGTAGAAATCGAAGCCTACCCCGGTGATTATCGCGGCTACTGGCAACGCAAAGGATGGACCGACGACGCTACGATCAAGACATTCTCCCGCATTGATTCCCCCGGCCACTACCAGACGTTACGCGGACCTGAACAGCGATTCCGCGGGATTGCCTTCGGCGGACCGAACTCGATCAGCAGGGTGGAAATCAGTATGGATGCAGCCAGAACGTGGGACTCCTGCGAGATCGAAACGCCCATGTCGCCCTATTCATGGGTGATTTGGAACTACACCTGGCGTCCGCCGAAACGCGGCAAATACCAGGTCGCCGTCCGCGCCATCGACAGCAGGGGACAGCTTCAGATCGCTGAGCTCATCCGCCCACAACCCGCTGGTTCGAGTGGGCTGCACACGATTATTGCGGACGTGGAGAGAGTGTAGCTGAAAGTCCTGCCGATCCCCCCCATGGTTCAGAATAGACTACAAGTATGACTACTTACGAACACACCTCAGCACATGAAGGACAGCGCAAGACCAGCTCGACCACAGAAGGAAGCCTCTGTAAGTCGTCCCCCTGGTCCAGCATCAAGGGCGGGTCGCAGAGATCGTACTCCAGCACATGCGTGCCGAAGGCTCTCTCCTGGGCAATCAGAGTATCTCGATACCGATCCGCCACGGCCAGAGCGGCCCTCGTGAGGATACTGGTGTCGCCGAAATGGAATCTCCAACGATGTCATGGTCGAGCTACTGAGCTGCATCACGCCACCATCTCATTTATTCCGCGAAATCGAACGTACACTCATGGGCATACTACAATCGCATGACCCTGAAC
>JBAVXA010000010.1:0-3903 GCA_049698095.1 Burkholderiales bacterium | reverse complement strand
ACGTTAGGTGATTGCGTAATCGCGCAGCCGGGTTCCTGCAGATGCCGGCAATTGCTGAAGCGGCATAGCCCCAACAGCGGTCGAAATTCGGGCATTGAGTAGCTGATATCGGTGTCGCTCAAATGGTACAGGCCGAATTCCTGAAACCCGGGCGAATCGATCAGCCTGCTTTCCGCGTCGAGATGATACATTTGCGTGGCCGTGGTGGTGTGCTTGCCCGAATCCAGCGCGGCGGAAAATTCTCCGGTGCGCGCCTTGGCATGCGGCAGTAATGCGTTAAGCAAGGTTGATTTGCCCATGCCCGATTCGCCGAGTAATACGCTGGTGTGTTGCATGAGGCGTGCGCGCAATACCGACACATCCTGTAACGCCGACATGACCAACAGCTCGTAGCCGAGCGACCTGTAAATTTCCAGTTCGGCAAGCGCTCGCAGGGTTTCAGGCGCCATGTCTGCCTTGTTCAGAACGATCAATGCGCGAATGTCAGCGGCCTCGGCCGCGAGCAACGCCGCATTGAGGATATCCTCGTTGTAGCTGGGTACAGACGCGATCACGATCACTACCTGGGTCACATTCGCGGCAAATAATTTTTCCCGAAAAGGATCCGAGCGGTAGAGCAGCGATCTGCGCGGCGTAATGCATTCGATCACGCCTTGATGACTTTTTGAAGGCGTAATGTCAACCTGGTCGCCACACGCGATTCCGGTTTTGCGCCCCCGAGTGGTGCAGGCGATAATTGCACCACCTGCCGTTTCCACTTCGCAATGCCTGCCGTAGGTACCGACGACCAATCCGTGCAGTCTGGCGGACGCCGATGCCTTAGGATTTTTCAGAATTCAAATTCCCATCAGCGCATCAAGTTTGGCGGCACAAATAAAATCATTTTCTGACAGCCCGTTGATCGCGTGGGTGATGTAAGTGACCGCGCATTGGTTGTAGGAAACCTGCAGGTCGGGATGGTGGTCCTCCCGATTCGATATCCATGCGCTGGCGTTGACGAACGCCATAGTCTGGTAATAATCCTTGAAGCGAAATGTTTTGCACAGCATACCGTCGCGAATTTCCCAGCCGTCCAGCGTTTTCAGCAATGCATTGGCTTCGCTGGTTTTCAGCGGCGGCACGCCCCCCTCGCACGGCACGCAGCGTTTTTTTACCAGATTTTGCGATTTATTATAAGTCATTGATTATGTTCACTAATTTACTTATCCTGCGGCAACTTGTAATATTCCTGATTCAGAAATGCCGCTGCATTTACTTCATCTTCGGGAAACCATTGAGTGCCGAGCTGGGAATTACACAGGGCGATCTGCGCCAGTAATTTCGCGCGGGTTGTGACTTTGCGATCGGCCCGGGTATAAATTTTCGCAGCGTCGCCGGGGAAAAGCCGTGCATGGCAGGCCACGCAGTTCTTTTCCACCAATGCTTTTCCCATTTTCACATCGCCGCCATCCAACGCATCGGCATACGTAGCGAACGGCAAAAAAAACAACACAATCGAAACGCATTTTAAGATTTTCATGTGTGTGACATCCTGCGTAAATTGGCCACGCGTACGGCGGCGGGAGGGTGCGAATCGTAAATCATCGAATGCAACGGGTCCGGCGTAAGTGTGGACGCATTGTCTTTATATAATTTCACCAGAGCCGTCACCAGATTTTCGGCGCTGGTCTGCTCGGCGGCGTATTGATCCGCCTCGAACTCATGCTTGCGCGAATAAAAACTCGACAGAGGTTGCAGAAAAAACATGAAAACCGGCATGACCATGAAGAACAGTATCAGCGCCATGCCGGTGCTCTGCTGACCTGCATTCAGCCCCTGATAAAACCATTCCTCCTTCATCAGGAATCCCAGTACGCCGAGCATGATAAGGCTTAGCGCGAAACTCAGTGCGATGCGCTTGATGACGTGGCGACGCTTGAAATGCCCAAGTTCGTGTGCCAGCACTGCCTCGATTTCCTCGGTCGACAGGCGTGTCAGAAGAGTGTCGAAAAAAACGATCCGCTTGGTTTTACCAAAGCCGGTGAAATACGCATTGCCATGCGAACTGCGCTTGCTGCCGTCCATAACGAACAATCCTTGTGCCCTGAAACCGCATTTGTCGAGCAGAAGCTCGATACGGGTTTTCAGATCCTGGTTTTCGAGCGGGGAAAACTTGTTGAACAACGGCGCGATCCAGGTCGGGAATATGGCGAGAAGAATGACATTAAAAGCCATCCAGCCCAGCCATGCATACAGCCACCAATAGCCGCCGAGTGAGTTCATCATCCACAACGCGGCGAGAATCAGCGGTATCCCGATCATCGCGCCGAGAACGGTTTGCTTGAGCAGGTCGACGACAAATATTTTCACGGTCATCTGGTTGAAGCCGAAGCGTGCTTCGATGCCGAATGTACGATAAAGGGACAGCGGCAGATTAATGATGCCGCTAACGATCACCACACCCAGCGCCAGCAGCACGCCATGCCACAAGGAATCTCCCGCCAGATTGCGTGCGATTCCATCGAGCCAGCGCAGACCGCCACCGAGCGTAAACAGCAGCAGCAGCAGCGCATCAATCGCCAGATCGATCATATTGATTCGGGTTTTTGCGCGGCTGTAATCGGCAGCCTTCTGATGGGCGTCAAGCGTGATCGAGTGGCTGAATTCGCCCGGCACGCTATTACGGTTAGCACCGATATGCCGATAATGCCGCCACGATAGCCACATTTTCGCGCCGGTGGTCAGCAGAAGTGCACCGAGAAAAATCAAACTGAATGTGTTCATGCTTTGTCCAGATAATTCAACGGCCTATGCTAGCCGCGACATGTATGACAGAATAAGCGGCATTTGGTTTAGTCATAAGGCATTATTTTACTTCAGGAAACGCCGACTTGGTCGACCGTCGGAAAGGATCCTGACTTCCCCAATTTCAAGCAGGATACCATGGCACAAGACAATCAGCGGCTCATCTGGATAGACATGGAAATGACCGGGCTTTCGCCGGACAACGATCGTATCATTGAAGTCGCTTTGGTCGTGACGGACAATCAACTGAACACCGTGGCGGAAGCCCCGGTGCTGGTGGTGCATCAAGGCGATCAGGTACTGGAAGGCATGGATAGCTGGAACAAGGCAACGCACGCAAAATCCGGTCTGATCGAAAAAGTGAAAGCTTCCCGATTTGATGAATCAGCGGTCGAAATCGCGATGATCGAATTCCTGCAACAGCACGTGGCGGCGAAAATTTCGCCTATGTGCGGCAACTCGATTTGTCAGGATCGGCGTTTCCTTGCGCGCACAATGCCCAAACTCGAGGATTATTTTCACTACCGCAATCTGGACGTATCGACGCTGAAAGAATTGGCTAAACGCTGGAAGCCGGAAATCGCGCCAGGGTTGACCAAGCACGGCAAGCACGAGGCCCTGGCCGATATTTACGAATCCATAGAAGAACTGAAATACTACCGCGAGCACTTTATCCGGCTTTAAACGACCGGAAATAATATGCACGCGAAATATGGTGGGTATTTTCGATGCCAGCACGGTGTTGCAGGATTTCGCTTGCGCAGGTTCGTGCGCATGGCTTGCCGGTGCGCGATCAGAACGGCCGCTGGCCTTTATGCATATCGCCTCGACTGGCCTGCTGGTGCGGCAAATCTCGCCTTCGGAGCAGGAGCGGCAGGCGGGAATCGTTTTGATAATAATGAAGTGGCGGTGTCAATCTGCTTGCCTCGATCTTGCCGGTGATCAGGCCGAAGAAGCGTGAGCTATGCAGCACCATCTCGGCTTGCATTTCACTGATGAACGGGCCGAAAAATACAACGCCTTTCAAATATTGACGTTCCGTCTCGGCCATTTTCAACACCAGATAATGGCCGCAATCGAGTTCGGTCCCGTTACGCGTATGGTAGGGGAAGGTTTGCC
>JBAVXA010000009.1:0-2255 GCA_049698095.1 Burkholderiales bacterium | reverse complement strand
GAGCAGGCCGTTCACGAATGAATCCTGAGCCGCTGATTGCGCGTCGCCCAATACGCCGGGCAGTTGTCGCACTATCGCATCGACCAACACCATGGCGGGCAACTCACCGCCGGATAAAACGTAATCGCCGATGGAAATTTCTTCGTCCACCTCGCGCTTGATCAATCGTTCGTCTATCGCTTCATAACGACCGGCTATCAAAATCAATCCTGCTTCGCTCGCCAACTCACACACCAACTGATGCGTGAGCGGTTTGCCTTGCGGCGACAGGCAAATCACCCTCGGTCGGCTCACACCGCTTTGTTGCTGTCTTTGCTTCGCCGCGTGTATCGCTTTTTCCAGCGGCTCGGCCAGCATCACCATTCCCGGTCCACCGCCGTACGGCCGATCATCCACGGTGCGGTAGTTGTCAGTGGTGAAATCGCGCGGATTCCACACCTGCAACTCGTAATGCTTTTCCTTCCACGCCCGATGCGTAATCCCGTAATGGGTCACAGCCTCGAACATCGGCGGAAACAAACTGATGACATCAAACTGCAGCGCCATCAGTAATCCTGCTGCCAATCCACCGTCATGCGCTTCGCGGCAAGATCAATGTCGATAATGATCGGCTCGACATAAGGAATCAACCGTTCCACTTCGCCTTTAACAACCAGCACATCGTGCGCGCCGGTTTCCAGCAATGATTCAACTTTTCCCAGCGATACATTCTGCTGGTTTACTACGTCCAGGCCGACCAGATCGGCCCAGTAAATTTTTTTCTCGCCCGTCTGCGGAAGTTCACTCCGCGGCACGGCGATGTCAACGCCTTTCAGCAATTCCGCGGCGGTTCGATCTGATACCGATTCCAGTCGCGCCACCAGGCCTTTACTATGCAGCTCGTGTTCGGCCAACTCGTATTTCTGCCAGCCGTTTGCCGTGTGCAGCCACCAATCGGGAAAATCTGCCAGCGCTTCCGGCGCCTCGGTAAAGGTCTTGATCTTCAGCCAACCGCGCACGCCGAAGGGGCCGATGATGCGCCCCATGACAAGCAAGTTGTCAGGCGACGACTTTTGCCTGTCCACGCTTAATCAATTTCTCCACCGCATCGGAAGCAATAGCGCCGTGCTGTTGCCAGTATTGCACGCGATCAAGGCTCAGGCGTAATGAATCCGGCGCATCCTGTTTGACCGGATTGTAAAATCCCACGCGCTCGATAAAACGACCGTCGCGGCGATTGCGCGAGTCAGCCACGACTACGTTGTAAAACGGGCGGTTCTTCGAACCACCGCGAGAAAGACGGATAACGACCATGTTTTGTGTCCTGAAAATTGCTGTGGTAAAAATAACTGTAACTGCCTGAAGCGGAACCGCACATTTTACGCTATTAGCCCATATCGGGGCAAGTTTGGCTCCGCGCCTTAAAGCGTCAGGGTTTTGGAGAAAAGCTGCATGACCAGCACGCCAGCCAGAATCAGGCCGATACCCGTCAGCGCTGCTGCATCAAGTCTTTGATTATAAATAACAAATCCGGCAATCGAAATCAGCACGATACCGACGCCGGACCAGATCGCGTAAGTCACGCCCATCGGAATGGTACGCAGAGTGAGCGATAGAAAATAAAACGAGGTCGCGTAACCGGCCACAACAATCAGCGCCGGGGTGACGCGGGTGAAACCATCGGCGGCGCGCAAAGCGGTGGTGGCGATGACTTCGGCGACGATGGCAAAGCTGAGAAAAATCCATTGCATGACAACCTCTTTACGTTTTCAAGGTGAACGGATTGAAGTCTGTGTCGCGGTCGTAATAATCTTCCTGCTCCGCGCGTTTCAGCCAATTAACGATTTTGTAGGTGAGCGGCGTGAACGCCACCTCGACGCCGACCTTGGCGACAAACTGCGCGAGCATGACCGTCGGTAATTTGTCGTTGGGAATAATCCCGGTGCCGTAAAACGCCAGAGGATAAAACAACAGAGAATCGACCGCCTCGCCGAAAATCGTCGAGCCTATGGTGCGGCTCCACAAATATTTCCCTTGGGTGAAGATTTTCATTTTCGCCAGCACGAATGAATTGACGAACTCGCCGCAGGCAAAAGCGATCAGCGACGCCAGCGCCACGCGCCAGGCACCGCCGAATGCGATTTCATATGCCTGCTGATTTTTCCACCACGGCGCAGGCGGCAAACTTACCACCACCCACGCCATGAACGATGCAAACAGCAGCGCTGCGAAGCCGGTCCAGATGACGCGGCGCGAGCGCGCATAACCGTACACCT
>JBAVXA010000008.1:0-5158 GCA_049698095.1 Burkholderiales bacterium | reverse complement strand
ATTTTTTTCATCCGGGTATTTTAACCGCAGCGTCTGCCCGGCGTCGTTTCTTTATTGGCAAGCCTCGTATTGATTGCTACACTGGCGCAGACAATTCATTCCTCTCATAACGGAAAATAATATGCTCTCCGATATTGAAATTGCCCAAAAAGCCCGGATGCTCCGCGTCGTCGACATTGCGCGGCAAAGACTGGGAATAGGTGACGATCATCTCGAGCCCTACGGACACTACAAGTCCAAGTTGTCACTCGATTTCATCGACAGCCTGAAAGACAAGCCCGACGGTAAATTGATTCTGGTCACCGCCATCAGCCCAACTCCCGCGGGCGAAGGCAAGACGACGACGACGGTCGGGCTGGGCGATGCGCTGAACGCCATCAAGAAAAAGGCCATCATCTGCCTGCGCGAGCCCAGCCTCGGTCCGGTGTTCGGGATGAAGGGCGGCGCGGCGGGCGGAGGCTACGCGCAGGTGGTGCCGATGGAAGACATCAACCTGCATTTCACCAGCGACTTCAACTCCATCGCCCTCGCGCATAACCTGTTGTCTGCCATCATCGACAACCATATCCATCACGGCAATGAATTGGGCTTCGACGTGCGCCGCATTACCTGGAAGCGCGTCGTCGACATGAACGACCGCGCGCTGCGCGAGATTACCGTCGCCATGGGCGGCCCGGCCAACGGCTATCCGCGCCAGGATGGTTTCGATATTGTCGTCGCGTCGGAGGTCATGGCGATTTTTTGTCTCGCCACGTCGCTGCAAGATTTGAAAAACCGTCTAGGTAATATCGTCGTCGGCTATACGCGCGAGCACAAACCGATCACCGCGCGCGACCTCAAAGTACACGGGGCGATGACGGTGTTGCTCAAGGACGCGCTGCAACCCAATCTGGTACAGACACTGGAGAACAACCCCGCCCTCATCCACGGCGGCCCGTTTGCCAACATTGCCCACGGCTGCAATTCCGTGCTGGCGACGCAGACCGCGCTCAAGCTTGCTGACTATGTCGTCACCGAAGCGGGCTTCGGCGCCGACCTCGGCGCGGAAAAATTCATTGACATCAAATGCCGCAAATCAGGATTGCGTCCCGATGTGGTCGTCATCGTCGCAACCATTCGCGCATTGAAGTATCACGGCGGGGTTGAGCTTAAAGATCTCAACCGCGAAAATCTGCCGGCGCTGGAAAAAGGCGTCGCCAACCTCGAGCGCCACGTCAACAATGTGCGCAATCATTTCGGCCTGCCGTGCGTGGTATCGATCAACCATTTCAGTTTCGACACCGACGCGGAAATCGCCTTGCTCAAACGCAAAATGGCGCACCACGAAGCCCCCGTCGTGGTGGCGAAACATTGGGCGGAAGGCGGCGCGGGCGCCGCCGATCTGGCGAAAACCGTGGTCGAGTTGATAGAAAACGTGCCAGCGGACTTTCGTTTTGTTTACGAAGACGCCGACACCCTGTGGGAGAAAACCCGCGCCATCGCCACCAAGATTTACGGCGCGGCAGACATCACGGCAGAGCAGAAAGTGCGCGCGAAAATCGATGCATTGCAAAACGAGGGGTACGGCCACTACCCGGTTTGCATCGCCAAAACCCAATATTCGTTTTCCACCGATCCGGCCTTGCGCGGCGCGCCGTCCGGACACATCATCAACATACGCGAAGTGCGCCTCGCCGCCGGCGCGGAATTTGTCGTGATGGTGTGCGGCGACGTGATGACCATGCCGGGGTTGCCGAAGGTTCCGTCGGCGGAACGAATCGATATCGACGAGAATGGAAAGGTTGTCGGCTTGTTCTAATATCATCTAATTGGCACTATCAAACCCCCTTTCTTTGCCATTTTGAAGGAATGCAGCAGTCAACAATCAAGGCGCTGAATCAACATCGTGCCAATCGCTCTATCAAACACCTTTAACAGGTTTTTCGATTCGGAAAAATCGGGCGGCTATTTGTTGCTTGCCTGCACCCTGCTGTCAATTTTTATCGCCAACTCGCCGGTCGGCGCATATTACCTGGGATTTTGGCACGCGAATCTTGGCGGCCTCAGCCTCGAGCATTGGATTAACGACGCGCTGATGGCCGTATTTTTTCTGCTGATCGGATTAGAGCTTGAGCGAGAGCTTTACGTTGGCGAACTTTCAAATTTTAAGGATGCTCTGCTGCCCGTCATCGCTGCGATCGGCGGCATGGTTTTTCCCGCCCTGATTCATTTCTCACTCAACCGCGGCACGCCAACCCAGGCCGGAATCGGCATCCCAATGGCAACTGATATCGCGTTCGCGCTGGGAGTGTTGGCCGTCCTCGGATCCCGTATACCATCCTCGCTGAAAGTCTTCGTGGTGGCATTCGCCGTCATCGACGACTTGGGCGCAATCGTCATAATCGCCTTTTTTTATTCCACCCAGCTTTCTACTGGATATCTGATTGCTGCATTGGCGGTCTGGTCGCTGCTGCTCACGTTAAATCACCGTTTCCGCGCGATGTCTCTCGTTCCCTACCTGCTGGGCGGCGCATTAATGTGGTTCCTCATGCTGAAGTCAGGGATACACGCGACAATCGCCGGCGTCATGCTGGCCTTTGCCATTCCCTTCTCAGCAAAAGAAGAGGACGAAGCATCGCCTTCCCACCGGCTGGAGCATTTTTTGCACAAGCCGGTCGTATTCATCGTTTTGCCGATTTTCGCACTTGCCAATACGGGTATTCTGGTCGGCGAGAACTGGTTACAGGACCTGACCAGTAACAATAGTCTCGGCATTATTGCCGGCTTGATTGCGGGCAAAACTCTGGGAGTTCTTTTGTTTTGTCTGGCTGCCGTGGGAATCGGAATCTGCCGACTGCCGGCCGATTTGCAATGGCCGCACGTGATTGGCGCTGGCATGCTTGGCGGAATCGGATTCACGATGTCCATTTTCATTACTAATCTTGCATTTGCAGGAAATCCGGAAATAATTAATGCCGCGAAGATGGCAATCCTAATCGCTTCATTAAGTGCTGGCGCCATCGGCTATATCTGGCTGCGGCTTGCAGGTAAGCCAGCAGCGGGAACGAACGCCTAGCTGGGGATAAGAAGCAGATCCTTCGCTTCACTCAGGATGACAAGACTTTCTGGCGAGAGGAAAAAAATAACCCGCTGCAGCGGGTTATTTTTTTAAAACCAGACAACCGGATCAAACCGTCGCCAGCTTACGTTTGACCTGGCTGGCGGCGGCGTGTTGTGCGGCATACGAGTCGTGCGCGGCGGCTTCGGCGACGCCGACTTTGACCGGCAGACCCATGTCCGACAGGACTGAACCTAATGCGGACAGGCACAGCATGACGTTTTCCGCGCGGGCGGAGTAGCCCATCAATCCGAAGCGCCAGATTTTGCCGGCTAACGGGCCAAGACCGGCGCCGATTTCGAGATTGAATTCGTTCAAAAGGGTTTTGCGCACTTCGGCCTCGTTCACGCCTTGCGGCACATAAACCGCGTTCATTTGCGGCAGGCGTGCTTCTTCTTTCACCACGAATTGCAGGCCGATGGCTTCGAGGCCGGCTTTCAACGCGAGGTGATGACGCTGGTGACGTGCCCATGATTTCTCCAAGCCTTCGTCGTGCAGCAATAGCAGCGATTCATGCAGCGCGTACAGGCTGTTGATCGGCGCAGTGTGGTGATAAGTGCGCGTGGTGTTGCCCCAGTAATTCAGAATCAAATTCAAATCCATTAACCAGCTGTGCACTTTGTCTTTGCGGCCTTTGACGTAATCGACCACGCGTTCGTTGTACGACACCGGCGACAGGCCCGGGGTGCAGGACAACCATTTCTGGTTGGCGGAATACACCGCGTCGATGCCCCACTCGTCGACTTTGAGCGGCGATCCGGCAAGCGACGTTACCGCATCGGCGATCACCAGGCAATCGTATTTATGCGCGATCTCGGTCAGCAGTTTCGCGTCGGACATGAAGCCGGTCGAGGTTTCCGCATGCACGAATGCCACCACGCGCGCGTCGCGATTGGCTTTCAATGCGTCCTCGAGTTTTTGCGGACTTACCGGTTCGCCCCAAGTGTATTCGACGATAATCGGAATGCCGCCGGCACGTTCGACGTTCTTGATCATGCGGCCGCCGAATACGCCATTGCGACACACGATGACTTTGTCACCCGGCGCCACCATGTTAACGAAGCAGCTTTCGATGCCTACCGAGCCGGGGCCGGAAATCGGAAACGTCAGCGCATTTTCCGTCTGGTAGGTGTAACGCAACAGCGTTTTCAGTTCTTCCATCATGCCGACAAAAATCGGATCCAGATAGCCGATCGCCGGCGCGCTCATGGCGCCGAGCACGCGCGGATTGATATCCGACGGGCCGGGACTCATCAAGGTGCGCAACGGGGCGTGGAAGGTAGTGATTTTTTTACTGCTTTGCGTGGACGACATGGGAGGCTCCGACAAGAATTGATTAAAGATTGAAAAACAGTTTGACGATTCGAGAAACGGTGCACAAGTTAAGTCGGGCAGTGCGCTTGCCTCCCCCGGCGCGGTAATTTCATCTGGCCGGACTGGCGAACGCACGATCGAACCCGCCGACAAAACAAAAAGCCATTTCCCCTGCCGGAGAAATGGCTAAATATTTAATTAAAAGAGATAGTTACGAAGCGAAGTTTTTTGCTGCGAAATCCCAGTTCACCAGGTTCCAGAATGCCGCGACATAATCCGGGCGCTTGTTGCGGTAGTCGATATAGTAGGCATGTTCCCAGACGTCGCAGGTGAGCAGCGCGACTTTGCCGCTGGTCATCGGCGTTTGCGCATTCGAGGTGCTCATCAATTCAACGCTGCCGTCGGCGTTTTTCACCAGCCAGCCCCAGCCGGAACCGAATGTGCCAACACAGGTTTGCGTGAATTGTTTTGTGAATTCGTCAAATGAACCGAACTTGGCTTTGATCGCGTCGCCGAGTTTGCCGCTCGGCTCGCCGCCGCCGTTGGGCTTGAGGCAATGCCAATAGAAGGTATGGTTCCACACCTGCGCCGCGTTGTTGAAAATTCCGCCGGACGATTTCTTGATAATGTCTTCCAGGCTGGCGTTCTCGTGCTCGGTGCCCTTGATCATGTTATTCAGGTTGGTAACGTAGGTTTGATGATGCTTGCCGTAATGGTATTCCAGCGTCTCCTTGGAGATGTGCGGCT
>JBAVXA010000007.1:0-1723 GCA_049698095.1 Burkholderiales bacterium | reverse complement strand
GCAAGAATATCCGGCACGCGCTCCAGCGCCGGCCAGTTGAACTGGATATTCTGCCGCGTGGTGAAATGGCCGTAGCCTTTGTCGTATTCGCGCGCAATGTGCGCCAGCTTGCGCACCTGGCGGCTCGACAACAGTCCGTACGGCACGGCAATACGCAGCATCGGCGCATGACGCTGAATGTATAAACCGTTTTGCAAACGCAGCGGACGAAATTCGTCTTCACTTAATTCGCCGGCAAGAAAGCGCCGCGTCTGGTCGCGAAACTGCGCGACGCGTTCATCCACAATCTTCTGGTCGTATTTGTCGTAGATGTACATTGAGAGATCTTAGAAAACGAATTTGCCGCCGATGACCAGCAGCATGGTGGCCAACGCGGTGCGCAGCCATTTTTCCGGTACGCGCGACGACAGGTGGCTGCCGATCCAGATGCCCGGCAGCGAGCCGACCAGCAGGCTTGCGAGCAGCACCCAGTTCACCGTGCCGAGGGCGGCATGACCGAGGCCCGCCACCAACGTGAGAGGGACGGCGTGAGCGATGTCGGTGCCGACGATGTGCGTAGCGCGCAATTTCGGATAGAGGAAAAACAATGCGACCGTACCTAGGGCACCCGCGCCGATGGAAGAAATGGTCACCAGCACGCCGAGCACTACGCCGGTGAAGACCGTAATCGGCACGATCTTTTTTTCGCGCCAGCCGGGGTGGGCCGCTGCATCGTGCGCGGCATACTGCGCCAGGCGGCCGCGAAAAATGATCGCGCCTGCGGTGAGGATCAGTGCGATGCCCAGCGATGACGTGATGAGCGAATTGAAATGCGTGGCGTCAGTGCCGAGGGAATGCAGAAACGCGGTGGTGACAATCGAGGCGGGTACGCTGCCGAGTGCCATCCAGCCAACAATGTTCCAATGCACCGTCCCACGGCGGCTGTGCGCGACCGAGCCGCCCATTTTGGTAAAGGCGGCATACAGCAAATCGGTTCCCACTGCGACAGCCGGAGCAAAGCCGAATACCAGCACCAGCAGCGGTGTCATCAGCGAGCCGCCGCCAACACCGGTAAGACCGACGATCACGCCGACAACCATTCCGCTCAGAGGGTACAACCAGTCCATTGCCGCTCACATCATTATATGGGGAGAGCAAGAGTAAGCAATAAGCGTTATTCTGTAAAAGAATATTATGTTAGAGTTTTATAACCGAATAGCATTAAGATAAAAAATATATGAAAATTCAACAACTTAAATACGCAATCGAAGTTCAGCGGCGCGGTTTAAACCTGTCCGATGCCGCCGAAGCGCTGCATACGTCACAACCTGGTATCAGCAAGCAGATCAAATTGCTGGAAGAGGAATTGGGCGTGGACATTTTCGTGCGTAACGGCAAGCGCGTCGTCGATGTGACCGAAGCGGGCAAACAGGTCCTTACGTACGCCGCGCGCGTATTGCGCGAAGCGGAAAATCTGAAACAGGCCAGCCGCGAATTCAGCTCGGATAAATCCGGGAGCTTCACCATCGCCACCACGCATACGCAGGCGCGCTATGTGCTACCGCCGGTGATCAAGACCTTCACCCAAAAGTATCCCGAAGTGAGGTTGAATCTGCATCAGGGCAATCCGATTCAAGTCGCGGAAGAAGTCGTCGCAGGCCGAGCCGACATCGCCATTGCCACCGAGGGAATGGAACTCTACAACGACCTCATCATGCTGCCGTGCTACAAATGGAATCGCTGC
>JBAVXA010000006.1:0-8942 GCA_049698095.1 Burkholderiales bacterium | reverse complement strand
CGCCCGGGATACAAGTTGAAACTGAATTCCTATGATCTTGGCGTCGATATCGAACTCTACGACGCCGTGCAGCGCATTCGCTTCGAGCATCCCGAAGTACGCACCGTGGTGCTCACCAGCGGCAAAGAGCGCATATTTTGTTCCGGCGCGAATATTTTTATGCTCGGTTTGTCGTCACACGCATGGAAGGTCAATTTCTGCAAATTCACCAATGAAACGCGTAACGGCCTGGAAGACTCGAGCAGACACTCGGGCCTGAAATTTCTCGCGGCGTGTAACGGTACCACGGCGGGCGGCGGGTATGAAGTTGCCCTCGCCTGCGACGAGATAGTCCTGATTGACGACAGTTCATCCGCCGTCAGCTTGCCCGAAGTACCGTTACTCGGCGTCCTGCCCGGCACCGGGGGGCTGACTCGAGTAACCGACAAACGCAAAGTGCGACGCGATCTGGCCGATGTATTTTGTACGTTGGTCGAGGGAGTGCGCGGCAATCGTGCCAAAGAATGGAAATTGGTCGATGCCGTCGTGAAATCGCAAAAATTCAAGGAACATATCATGCAACGTGCGTTGGAACTTTCTACGCAAAGCGACCGGCCGACCGACGCAAAAGGTATTGCTTTGACGCCGCTGAAGCGAACCGTTGATATGCGAGGTTATCACTATGAATTCGTCGATGCGCAAATAGACGCCTCGGCGCGCCGAGCCACGCTGGTTGTATCGGCGCCAGCCGCAGCGCAGCCGCAGGACTTGGCGGAAATTTTGGCCGCCGGAGCTAACTGGTGGCCGTTGCAAATGGCGCGCGAATTGGACGATGCCATTCTGATGTTACGCACCAACAACCTTGACATTGGTACGTGGTTAATCAAAACACGAGGCAATGCCGATTTCGTTTTAGCCTGTGACGCGGCGCTGGAGCAGCACCAGGCAAACTGGTTTGTACGCGAAACTATCGGCATGCTGCGCCGCACGCTCGCCCGCCTCGATGTCACCTCGCGCACGCTGTTTGCCTTGATTGATAAACAATCCTGTTTCGCCGGAACCCTGCTCGAACTGGCGTTGGCATGCGACCGTACCTACATGCTCGACGTTGCAGACGATGACGCACCGGAAATTTCCCTGACTGACGCGAACTTCGGCCGCTACCCGGAAGTCAATCAGCTCACCCGCATCGCAACGCGGTTTCAAAACGATGCGGCCGAAATCGCCAAAGCCAGGGTTGCCGTTGGGCAAAAATTAAATGCCGTTGAAGCGGAAAAACTCGGCCTGGTCACCGCGGCGTTGGATGACATAGATTGGGACGACGAAATCCGTATGGCGCTGGAAGAGCGCGCCGCGCTGTCGCCCGATGCGCTGACCGGCATGGAGGCAAATTTGCGCTTCGGAAACCACGAGACGATGGAAACACGTGTATTCGGCAGATTATCGGCCTGGCAAAACTGGATCTTTATTCGTCCGAACGCGGTTGGCGAGACAGGCGCGTTGAAGGTTTTCGGAACAGGCAACAAGAGTAAATTTAACTGGGAGCGCATTTGATGAGCATCAACTACAGCGAAAAAATTCCTAACAACGTCAACCTGCAAAGCGATAAGACGCTGCAACGTGCGCTGGAACATTGGCAGCCCGCATTTCTTGATTGGTGGGGTGATATGGGCCCGGATAATTCAAAAAATTACGATGTATATTTGCGCACCGCCATCAGCGTCGATCCGGCCGGCTGGGCGCAATTCGATTATGTGAAAATGCCCGACTATCGTTGGGGCATTTTTATGAACCCTGCCGAAGCCAACCGCATCATTCCGTTCGGCGACCACAAAGGCGAACCGGCGTGGCAGGAAGTGCCGGGGGAACACCGCGCCAACCTGCGTCGCATTATTGTCACTCAGGGCGACACCGAGCCGGCGTCGGTGGAGCAGCAGCGCCACCTCGGCCTGACCGCCCCCTCGTTGTACGATCTGCGCAACCTGTTCCAGATCAACGTCGAGGAGGGACGCCACTTGTGGGCGATGGTATATCTGCTGCATCGCTACTTCGGCCGCGACGGTCGCGAGGAAGCCGATGCATTGTTGACCCGCCGTTCCGGCGACGCCGACAATCCGCGCATACTCGGCGCCTTTAACGAAAAGACGCCGGACTGGCTGTCGTTTTTCATGTTCACATTTTTTACCGACCGCGATGGCAAGTTTCAGCTATCCGCGCTCGCCGAATCGGCGTTCGATCCCCTCGCACGCACCACGCGCTTCATGCTGACTGAGGAGGCGCACCATATGTTTGTCGGTGAATCCGGCGTGATGCGCGTGCTCCAGCGTACATGCGCAGTGATGCTGCAGAATCCCGGCGCCGACATTGCCAAACTGCGCAGCCTCGGCGTGATCGACCTGCCGACTATCCAGCGCTATTTGAATTTCCATTACAGCGTCACCCTTGATTTGTTCGGCTCCGACGTGTCGTCCAACGCCGCGACTTTCTATAGCAGCGGTCTGAAGGGACGCTACGAAGAGACGAAAATTGGAGACGATCATGTACTGAAAGACCGCGGTTATGAGGTATTGGAAGTCGTCGATGGAAAACTGTTGACGCGCGAGGCGCCGATGCTCAACGCACTGAACGAAAAACTGCGTGATGATTACATTACCGATACCCTGGCGGGCGTGAGCCGCTGGAACCGCGTAATGCAAAAAGCCGGGATCGATTTTCAACTGACTGTGCCGCATAAGGCCTTTAACCGGCTGATTGGCCCGCTGGCAGGTATCAAAATGTCGCCGGACGGCAGCATTATCAGCCAGAGCGAATGGGATGCGAACAAACACAACTGGCTGCCATCGGAATCCGACCGCGCATATGTTGCCTCGCTGATGGGCCGTGTGGTCGAGCCGGGCAAGTTCGCCAACTGGATCGCGCCGCCGCCAATGGGAATCAATAAGCAACCGATCAGCATGGAATACGTCCGCTTTAATTAGGGTTGGCTTAATGCGTGCCGGATTGCTTGCATAATTTAATGATTTTATAGAGCTCATGACTGCTTCGACGCTTGCGCGGCAACACTTGATCGACCCGGAAATCTGTATTCGCTGCAATACCTGCGAGGCGACGTGTCCGGTCGGCGCAATTACGCACGACTCGCGCAACTACGTCGTCAACTTCGAAAAATGCAATTTATGCATGGCGTGCATCGGCCCTTGTCCGACCGGTTCGATCGACAACTGGCGTGACGTTGAAAAGAGCAGCGTTTATTCACTCGAAGAACAATTGTCGTGGGACGAACTGCCGGCTCAGGCGACGACCGCTGCCGGTGACACAAACAGCCTCCCCGCCGACGTTGTGCGCATGACGGACGAAGCCAGCGCCGGCCAGGGGGGAATCGGCGCGGCGCCGTGGTCCGCTTTGCCGCCGCAGGTAAATCTTTACAACAATAAGAATCCGGCGATTGCGACCGTAGCCGGCAATTTCCGGTTGACCGGCGACAATGCATCCAGCGACATTCGCCACATCGTGCTGGATTTCGGCAGCACGCCATTTCCCGTTCTCGAAGGTCAGAATATCGGCATTCTGCCGCCGGGACTCGACGCCAATGGCAAACCGCATTACGTTCGCATGTATTCGATCGCCAGCCCGCGCGACGGCGAGCGCCGCGGTTACAACAATATTTCGCTTACCATCAAACGCGTGACCGAAGATCATCAGGGCAAGCCGACGCCGGGTGTCGGCTCGAATTACATGTGCGACCTGAAACGGGACGACAAAGTGCAGGTGATCGGCCCTTACGGCGCGACCTTCCTCATGCCGAATCATCCGGGTTCCAGCCTGCTGATGATCTGTACCGGCACCGGTTCCGCGCCGATGCGCGCGATGACCGAATTTCGTCGCCGGCACAAAGAACAACATGACGGCGGCAAACTCATGTTGTTCTTCGGCGCGCGCGCGCAGGATGAGCTGCCCTATTTCGGCCCGCTGATGAAACTGCCGAAAGATTTCATCGACATCAACTTTGCTTTTTCGCGCGCGCCCGGCCAGCCGAAACAATACGTGCAGGATTTGATCCGCAAGCGCGCAACGGACGTGGCGCAGCTGTTGCAGGACGAGAACAGCTTCATTTACGTTTGTGGGCTGAAGGGCATGGAGGACGGGGTCAAAGACGCCTTCAAAGACATTTGCGCCGAACATGGGATGGACTGGGAAAAGCTGCAGCCGAAGCTGGTGGCCAAGGCGCGTTTTCATATTGAGACCTACTAACGATCCAGCGAATCAACTGGGCTGCTTTAACTATCCCAGCCACTGCTGCTCCCGTGATAAAATCCCTGCATCCCATCGCGAGAGTTCACCATGAGTTTCGCCATCGCCGCGTTTGACATCCCTTCCCTGCCGATTGTCGGCATCACCGATCGTTTTCCGGTACGCCATATTTTTTGCGTCGGGCAGAATTACGCCGACCACGCCAGGGAAATGGGTAGCGATCCGAACAAGCAACCACCGTTCTTTTTTACCAAGGCAGCCGATTCCATCGTGCCGAACGGCGGCGGCATGCACTACCCGCCGGGAACGAAAAACCTGCATCATGAGATAGAACTGGTCGTCGCCATCGGCAAAGCAGGCGCGAACATCGCGCCGGAAAAGTCGCTCGAATACGTCTACGGCTACGCGGTTGGCCTCGATATGACGCGCCGGGATTTGCAGGCAGAAGCGAAAGAAAAAAAACAGCCTTGGGATTTAGCCAAATCATTTGCCGAGTCCGCGCCGATGAGTTCCGTGTTTCCCGCATCGAACCGCGGTCACCCCGCCAAAGGCAGAATTTCCCTTGAAGTGAACGGCGAGGTAAGACAACAAGGCGACCTGAGCCATATGATCTGGGGCGTACCCGACTTGATTTCCTACCTGTCGCGCTTTTATACCTTGCAACCCGGCGACGTCATCATGACCGGCACGCCGGCGGGCGTCGGCGCCGTACTGCCCGGCGACAAGCTCGCTGGCGAGATTGAGGGCCTCGGCAAGCTGATGGTAAACATCATATAATTTATTCAATATAATCAGATACTTATAATATGATTTACGACACCCATATTAACGACGAACTGAACGCGCTGCGCGACTCGGTACGGAAATTTGTTGATGCCGAACTCGCGCCGCGCGCGGAACAAATCGACAGGAGCAATGATTTTCCCAGCGACATGTGGCGCAAACTCGGCGAGCTCGGCTTGCTCGGCATGACGGTGAGCGAACAATACGGCGGCACCGGGTTGGGCTATCTCGCGCACACCGTCGCGGTGGAAGAAGTGTCGCGGGGTTCGGCGTCAGTTGGCTTGAGTTACGGTGCCCATTCGAATTTGTGCGTGAATAATCTATTCCTCAACGGCAACGACGCGCAGCGCAAAAAATATTTGCCCAAGTTGTGCAGCGGCGAACATGTCGGCGCGCTGGCGATGAGCGAGCCCGGCGCAGGCTCCGACGTGGTCGGCTCGATGGCCTGCCGCGCGGAGAAAAAAGGCGACCGTTATATCGCCAACGGCAACAAAATGTGGATCACCAACGGGCCGGATGCCGACACGCTGATTGTGTATATGCGCACGGCTGACAAGGATTCGCCCTCGCGCTCGATGACTGCCTTCATTATTGAAAGAGGCTTCAAAGGATTTTCCACCGCGCAAAAGCTCGACAAGCTCGGCATGCGCGGCTCGAACACCTGCGAACTGGTCTTTGAAGACTGCGAAATCCCTGAGGAAAATGTGCTCGGTAGCGCCAATGGCGGTACTAAAATCCTCATGCGCGGCCTCGACACCGAACGGGTCATATTGTCCGGCGGCCCGATCGGCATCATGCAGGCTGCGCTAGACATCACCCTTCCCTACGTGCATGAGCGCAAACAATTCGGCCAATCGATAGGTTTGTTTGAGTTGATGCAAGGCAAACTCGCCGACATGTACGTGCGCCTGCAAACGGCGCGTGCGTTTGCGTACAGGGTGGCGCAAGCGTGCGACCAAGGCCGTTCGCAACGCAAGGACGCTGCGGCATGCCTCCTCTACTGCTCTGAATCCGCGGTTCAGGTTGCGCTGGAGGCGATTCAATCGCTCGGCGGCAATGGCTACATTAACGATTACGCCACCGGCAGGTTATTGCGCGATGCGAAACTGTACGACATCGGCGCCGGCACCAACGAAATACGCCGCATGCTCATCGGCCGCGAATTATTCGAGCAGTCCGTTTAACTTTTGCACAAGGAAAAATCCATGACCAGTTCCGACCCCATCGTCATTGTCGCGGCAAAACGCACACCTATCGGCGGCATGTCCGGACAGTTCGTTTCACTTACCTCGCCGCAACTGGCGTCGGCGGCAATCGCCTCAGCCGTGCAGCAGGCCGGGCTGAAAGGCGGAGATATCAACGAGGCGATTATCGGCTGCGTATTGCCTGCTGCTGTCGGCCAGGCGCCTGCGCGCCAGGCGATTCTCGGCGCAGGGCTGCCAAAAGGAATTGCCTGTTCGACGCTAAACAAAGTATGCGGCTCGGGCATGAAAGCGGTCATGATGGCGCACGACCAGATTGTCGCCGGCTCGGCCAACATCATGATCGCGGGCGGAATGGAGTCGATGACCAACGCTCCGCACCTGTTGCCAAAAGCGCGCCTCGGCTATCGCTACGGCCACGTCAAAGCACTCGACCACATGGCATTCGATGGCCTGGAAAACGCCTACGACGGCAAGTCGATGGGGATTTTCGCCGACGCCACCGCCGCCCAATACGGCTTCACGCGCGAGCAGCAGGACGCGTATGCAACGGAATCGGTGAAACGCGCGCAGCGCGCGGTCGCGGATGGATCGTTCAAAGCAGAAATCGCCCCCGTTGCCATTAAAGGCAAAGCGGGCGATGTGATGATCGACGCCGACGAAACGCCGGGCCAGTGCCGCCCGGATAAAATCCCCTCGCTCAAACCGGCGTTCAACAAAGACGGCACAGTAACCGCCGCGACATCTTCTTCGATTTCCGACGGCGCTGCGGCGCTGATTCTGATGCGCGAAAGCGAGGCGGCCAAGCGCGGGATCAAACCCATCGCGCGTATCCTCGGCCACGCCAGCAATGCGCACGAGCCGGAATGGTTTACCACCGCGCCGGTCGGCGCGATCGACAAGCTGCAGAAAAAACTCGGCTGGACGCCGAAAGATGTGGATCTGTATGAGATCAACGAGGCCTTTGCCGTGGTGACCATGGCAGCCATGAAGGACCTCAATCTGCCGCACGATAAAGTCAATGTGAACGGTGGAGCATGCGCGCTTGGCCATCCGATCGGCGCAACGGGCGCGCGTCTGATTGTCACTCTCCTGCATGCATTGAAAGCGCGCGGCGGCAAACGTGGGATCGCGTCATTATGTATCGGCGGCGGCGAAGCAACGGCCATCGCGGTTGAAATGGTTTAATGTAACTATATATTTTAATTGAAAAATAGTTAATGGAATTTTATACCGAAGAACAAAAAATGATTCGCGATATGGCGCGCGACTTCGCCCGGAACGAGCTCGCGCCCCATGCAGGCAAATGGGATAAGGAGGCGAAACTCCCCGATGCCGTCGTGGCAAAAATGGGGGAGCTCGGTTTGCTCGGCATGATGGTGCCGGAACAATGGGGCGGCTCGTACTCCGACTACACCAGCTACGCGTTGGCCGAAGAAGAAATCGCAGCAGGCTGCGCGTCGTGCTCAACCATCATGAGCGTACACAATTCCGTTGGTTGCGCACCGATTCTAAAATTCGGTACTGAAGCACAAAAAAAACACTGGTTGCCCGACCTCGCCAGCGGCAGAAAAATCGGCGCGTTTTGTTTGACCGAACCGCAAGCCGGTTCGGAAGCGAATAATCTGAAAACCCGCGCCGTGCTCAGAGACGGCAAGTGGATACTCAACGGCAACAAACAATTTGTCACCAACGGCCAACGCGCGGCGATGGCGATTGTGTTTGCCGTAACCGACCCCGACGCAGGAAAAAAAGGCATCAGCGCCTTCATCGTGCCGACCAGCACGCCCGGCTTCAAAGTCAACAAGCCGGAACACAAGCTCGGCATCCGCGCCTCCGACACCTGCGCGATCAATTTTGAAGATTGCGCGATCCCCGAAGAAAATTTACTCGGACAACGCGGCGAAGGTTTGAAAATCGCGCTGTCGAATCTTGAAGGCGGCCGCATCGGCATCGCCGCGCAGGCGCTCGGTATTGCGCGCGCCGCCTACGAAGCCGCACTCAAGTATGCGCACGAGCGCACCCAATTCGGCAAAGCCATCATTGAACATCAGAGTATCGCCAACATGCTGGCCGACATGCACACCCGCATCAATGCCGCGCGCATGCTGATTCACCACGCCGCCAGAATGCGTACCGAAGGCCTGCCGTGTTTATCCGAGGCCTCGCAGGCAAAACTCTACGCCAGCGAACTCGCCGAATGGGTATGCAGTAAAGCGATTCAAATACATGGCGGTTACGGCTACCTCGAAGATTATCCGGTTGAGCGCCATTACCGTGACGCGCGCATTACGCAGATTTATGAAGGCACCAGCGAAGTGCAGCGCATGGTCATCGCGAGAAATCTGCTTTCCAGCTGACATCGCCTGGTCGATTCAAGCGAATGTGCTTGTCGAGCGGACAATTCTTGGGCGGCCAGACGATCTTTTTCTTGTGGCGCCCGACAGTCGAATTCAACCGCAGGCGAATTTGGTCAACGCGAACAGGCCGTTAGCGATTGGCGGCCAAGGAAATTGCTCAGAGTTCGTTTTCCCCACAAAACCGAGACAATTACAGCCGCCAAGACGATGACTGCGTAGCTGATAGACCCATCCCCCAGCTCATAAGCCTGACGCCCGCCGGGAAAGGTGGAACGAGCCGTGCTGCCAATCGCATGAGCGAGGATTACGGCGAACAACGAGTGATTTGAATTGTTATAAAGCCACACCGTGATAACCCTGAATGCAA
>JBAVXA010000005.1:0-10771 GCA_049698095.1 Burkholderiales bacterium | reverse complement strand
TTGCCGGCACCAATGCCGCTCGCCATGCATTGGCCCAGACCGCCACCAAAGGCGCGAAAGCCGCATTTCAATACCAGGACGGGCCGAAAGACGGCAAGAAGTGCGTCAACTGCACGCTCTATGTTCCCGCCGCCAAGGCCGGCGCCAATGGCGCATGCAAAGTGGTCGAAGGCGATATCAATCCGAACGGGTGGTGTATTGCTTACGTCGAAGCGCCGAAAAAATAGTTCGGCCGTAAGTTATTTTTTGAAAAAGCGCACATTCTGTGCGCTTTTTTTATAGCCCATACCGCAGTTACTACCCGCTATTCCGCAAGCCCGCCGCCACACCATTGATGGTCAAATGGATTGCGCGCTTAACTGCGTCGTCGACATCGCCCGCGCGATAACGGCGCAGCAATTCGACCTGCAAATGGTTCAACGGATCTATATACGGCGTGCGATTGCGGATGCTGCGAAGCAACGACGGGTTGGTTTGCAGCAATTCTTTTTGTCCGGTTATTTCCAAAAAAGCATCGCGCGTGGCGTGCCATTCGCTCTCGATGCGCGTGAAAATTTCTTCTGCTGTTTTTTTGTCGCTTACCAGCTCCGCGTAACGCGCGGCAATGCCGAGATCGGATTTCGCCAACACCATATCCATATTGGAAAGCATGGTTTGAAAAAACGGCCAGCGCTCGAACATGTCTTTCAGCATACTCAAGTCGCCATTTATAACTTGTTGTTTATATTGAATAATTGCACTACCAAAACCGTACCAGCCGGGGATCATGGAACGGTTTTGCCCCCAGCTGAAGACCCACGGAATCGCGCGCAGGTCTTCGATGCGGTCGGATTTTTTTCTTGATGCAGGGCGCGAGCCGATATTGAGTTCGGCGATTTCGGAAATCGGGGTAGCTTCGCGGAAAAATCTGTTGAAGCCTTCGGTTTCGTACACCAGTGATCGATAAGCTTTGAACGCGCTGGCGCTCAAACTTTCCATCACGCTAAAAAATTCTTCCGAATGTTCCACCGATTCATCGCGCTTGACCAAGGTGGCTTCAAGCGTGGCGGCGGCCAGCGTTTCCAGATTCCGTCGCCCGATCTCGGGGTTGGAATATTTGCTGGCGATGACTTCGCCCTGCTCGGTGAGACGGATTTGTCCGTTCACGCTTCCGGGCGGTTGCGCGAGGATGGCGAAATAGCTCGGCCCGCCGCCGCGGCCGACGGATCCGCCGCGGCCGTGAAACAAACGTAATTCCACCTCATGTCTGGCAAACACTTTGACCAGCTCGACTTCGGCTTTGTGCAATTCCCAATTTGCCGTGAGGAATCCGCCGTCTTTGTTACTGTCGGAATAACCGAGCATGACTTCCTGCGTGCGCCCACGCGAATCGAGCAGGCGCATGAAATACGGCAATGAAAATAACCTATCCATGATCGCCGCACCGCCACGCAGGTCGGCAATAGTCTCGAACAGAGGAATAATGTTCATGTGCAATCTCGGCGTGTCGCCGGGTTCGAGCAATCCGACTTCTTTCAATTGCAGCGCGACTTCGAGCAAATCGCTCACGGACGCCGTTTTGGAAATAATATGGTTAGGCATCGCCTCGCGACCGAAGCGCCGGTGAATATCGGCAGCGGCGCTGTATATGCGCAGTTCTTCTGCGGTCTCTTCCGTGTAGCTGAGGTGCGGCGAGGCGAGCGGCCGCGGACTTTGAATTTCGTGCAGCAAAAGCTGCGCGCGCGCGTCTTCGCCCAACGCGGAATAATTTTTTTCCACTCCCGCACGCGCCAGCAGCTCGCCCACGGTACGTTCGTGCGTGTCGCTTACCTGGCGCATATCGAGCGGCGCGAGATGGAAGCCGAATACTTCGACCGCGCGTCGCAGCGGCCGCAGCTTGCCTTGCGCGAGCCAGACGGATTTGTGCTCAACCAGCGAGTCGATAATAACATCAAGGTCGACGAGCAATTCCGCCGGTGTTGCGTAAGGCATAGCGGCGGCGACCGCGGGCGGATTCGGTTCCTCGCGCAAAAGCTGTTTGCTGGTGGCGGCAAGGCGCGCATAAATCCCGCTGAGCGCGCGCCGGTAGGGTTCCTCGGCACGGCTGGGCGATTTATCCGGCGACACATCGGCCAAGGCACGCAGGGCAGGGCTGATGCCGACCAATTTTTCCGACAAGCTCAGCTCACTGCCGAGTTCGTTGATCGTCTGCAAATAATAATGCAACGCGACGGACGAATGCCGCTCCATCGCACGTAGAGTCACATCGTGCGTGACGAACGGGTTGCCGTCGCGGTCGCCGCCGATCCAGCTTCCCAGCCGGAAGAACGGCGGCAGGTTGATGGCACCGCCGTATGCGGTCGCAATGGCGGCTTCGATTTCGCCGTAAAGCCTGGGTAATTCCTTCAGGAACGTATAGCGGTAATAGGAAAGGCCATTTTCAATTTCATCATGGACGCGCAATTTGAAGGTGCGCAGTTCGCTGGTCTGCCAAAGCGTCAGAATTTCGCGCTTGAGATCGTCGTCGGTTTCCTTATTCTCGTCCGGCGTAAGCGTCATGCGGTCGCGCTGATTCATCAGGCGTGCGATTTCCAGCTGGCAATCGAGAATGCTTTTACGCTGCACTTCAGTCGGGTGCGCGGTCAACACGGGCGAAATCAATGCATGGGCGAAGAATTTTTGCAGCGCGTCGGCGTGCGTTCCTGCAGCCTTTAACTGCGCTAAGGCGCGCGCGATGCTGCCGACCTGCGCTTCCGAGCCGGCGACCAGATGTGCTCGGCGGCGGCGGTTGTGATGCAAATCCTCGGCAATATTGGCGAGGTGGGAAAAATAGCTGAACGCCCTCACAACGGAAATCGTGTTGGTGTTGGACAGGCGATTCAGCGCGTCCTTCATTTGCCGGCCTTCTTCTGCGTCGGCGTGTTTACGGTAGCGCACGGCTGTCTGGCGGATGGTTTCGATCAGCGCATAGGTCTCATCGCCCTCCTGATCGCGCAAGGTGTCGCCGAGCAATTTGCCGAGCAGGCGAATATCATCGCGTAGCGGCTGATCCTTATCCGGCGCGGCTACCTCCGATTGGTTATTTGCTTCGTTCATGGAGTAATTTGCTTTTCCTGGGCCGGTTTGAGGCAGGCGACATGATAAAATTGTGCTTTATCGGCCTGGACAAATATTTTGGCAGTTCCAAAAAAACTGATCATCGCGACACGCGAAAGCCGTCTGGCAGTGTGGCAGGCGGAATATGTTCGTGGCCGCGTGCTGGAATTATATCCGCAAATGGATGTAACCATACTCGGAATGACGACCCGCGGCGACCAGATTCTCGACCAGCCGCTGGCAAAAATCGGCGGCAAAGGTTTGTTCATCAAGGAGCTTGAAATCGCGCTCGACGAGGGCCGTGCGCACGTCGCGGTGCATTCGATGAAAGACGTGCCAATGAACTTGCCGGAAGGATTTTCGCTCAGCATGGTCGGCCAGCGCGAAGACGCACGCGATGCATTTGTGTCCAACGACTATGCCTCGCTTGACGCGCTGCCCGCCGGCGCCGTCGTCGGCACCTCAAGCCTGCGCCGTGAAGCGCAAATCCGCGCGCGCTATCCGGCATTGCTTATTCAGTCGCTGCGCGGCAACGTGCAAACGCGCCTGCGCAAACTGGACGAAGGAAATTATGCCGCAATCATTCTCGCCGCGGCCGGTCTGAAACGCTTAGGGCTCGGTGATCGCATCAAAGCCTTGCTCACCATCGAACAGAGTTTGCCCGCTGTCGGGCAAGGCGCGCTGGGAATCGAGATTAGGTCACAACTTATTGATTATATTGAATTATTTAAAAACCTCGAGGCGCCGACAACTACGGCTTGCGTGCTCGCGGAGCGGGCATTCTCGCGCCGCCTTTCCGGCAGCTGCGATGTACCGTTGGGCGCCTACGCACAAATCGTCGAGAACGGCTTGCTATTAACGGGCTTTGTCGCCACGCCGGACGGCAAACACATGGTCCGTGCGAGCCTGCGCGGGAAACGCAAGGACGCGGAGAAAATCGGTAATGGTTTGGCCGACCAGATGCTTGCTCTCGGCGCGGACAGAATTCTTGCGGCGCTGGAATCGCCGCCCCAATGACAGCCGGGCTGCATGGCTTGGGCGTGTTGATTACGCGGCCTAAGAACCAGGCGCAGCGCCTGGCGCAAACCATTCGCGCAGCGGGCGGCGAACCGTTGCTTTATCCGACGATTGAAATCGCAGATAGCGATGACCCGCTGGCTGCGCGGCGAACGCTGGCGACAATTGAGGAATTTGATTGGGCCATTTTCATCAGCGCCAATGCAGTGGAAAAAGCATTCTCGATGTTATCTCCGGACGGCGTTTGGCCCGCCTCACTTCCGACCGCGGCAATCGGCGCGGCGACGGCAGATGCGCTGCGAGAGCACGGAGTCGGGAAAATTCATGCGCCGACGCAAGACTTCGACAGCGAGGCCCTACTCGCGCTGCCCGAATTTCAGTCAGTTGAAAATGCGCGTATCGTGATCTTGCGAGGCCAGGGTGGACGCGAAACATTGAAGCAAACCTTGGCGGCACGCGGCGCAGAAGTGGTTTACTGCGAGTGCTACCGCCGGATTAAACCAGCCACGACTAACCGCGATTTGCGCCACTGGCTGGAGCAAAAAAAAATCCAGGCGATAAACGTGATGAGCGTCGAAAGCCTCGCCAATCTACTCGATATGGCGGGTGACTTGGCCGTCGCGCTGAAATCCATTCCGGTCATCACCCATCATGCGCGCGTGACCCGGACAGCGCAGGATGCCGGCTTTGCGCGCGTATTCACCTGCAGGCCGGCCAACGCGGCGCTGATCGCCGTGCTGGATTCGCTTTCTCTTGGTAAACTGGCGTAACTGAACATCGCGGAAGCTATCCATGTCTGATGCAGATTTGCCCATCGAGCAGAATTCCCCCCCCGGTGTCTCCGGCTGGTGGAAAAGCCCCGCGCTTTACCTCGCGCTGGCGGCCTTGGGATTCTCCGGCTGGCATTACAAACAGCAATCCGACCAGTACGCCGCAGTGCGGATGGATGTCGCGCGGCGGCTTGAGTCTGGCGAAGAACGCGCAGGCCAAATAAAAGCCAGCGTGGATAAAGTGCGCGAGCTGGTCGACCAAAGCCAACAGCGCATTGGCCAGCTTGAAAGCAAAATGGCGGAAGCGGAAAACCATTACATTTCCCTTGAGGCATTGTATCAACAGCTCGCGCGTAATCCGGACGAAATTTCCCTCGCTGAAGTGGAACAGACAATCGGCATTGCCAATCAGCAACTGCAGCTCGCCGGCAACCCTAAGGCCGCCCTGATCGCGCTGCAGGTGGCCGATAGTCGTCTTGCGCGCAACGACAAGCCGCAATGGACCGCTTTGAGAAAATCAATCAACGCCGACATGGAAAAGCTTAAGTCATTGCCATTGGTTGATACGGTAGGCATGAACCTGCAATTGAACAATCTGATTGTCGATTGCGACTCATTTCCGTTTGTCGTCTCCGACGCGGCTCCGCGTGAGGCCCCTGCAGAAAAACCGGTCGAAGGCTTTCTCGCACGCATCTGGACAGAAGTCCGCCAACTGGTCAAAGTGCGGAAACTCGATGCACCGGATCCGTCGCTTTTTTCCCCGACGCAAAGCTATTTCCTGCGCGAAAACCTGAAGCTGCATCTGCTTTCGGCACGCCTGTCGTTGCTGGCGCGCGACGAGGCCAGTTTTCGTTCCGATGTGAAAGCGGCGTACGATTTGCTCGGAAAATACTTCGACACTCAGGCGAAGCCGGTGGTGGCCGCGATGAACACTTTGAAGCATTTGTCCGACAACGTACTTGATATTGCTCTGCCGGAATTGAGCAGCAGTGTCGATTCGGTCAAGCGCGCGCGTCTGGTGCGCGACAAGGCGGCAACCAAATGAAACGCCTGCTCTGGCTGATTATCCTTGCTGTGGTGGCCGTATCGGTTGCGCTGTTTCTGCATGACAATAAAGGCTCGGTGCGATTTTTATTCAACCAGCAGCAGATCGACCTGTCGCTGAATTTATTCGTGTTCATTATTCTCGCTGGTTTTTTCCTGTTTTATTTCCTGCTGCGCGCGCTCGTGCATACGCTACGCCTGCCCGCCACGGTACGCGCCTATCGCGAACGGCAGGCGAAAAAGAAATCTGTCAGCGCCATGTTCGATGCGATGACGTCGTTTTTCGAAGGCCGTTACGGCCACGCCGAAAGATCTGCAGCGGCCGCGCTCAAGCACCCGGATTCGCATGCACTTTTGTCGGTCATTGCCGCACGCTCCGCGCATCAGCTGGGCGACTTCGACAAGCGTGACGAATATTTGAATCAATCGGAACATCGCTCGCCCGAAGCAGGATTGTTGCGCCAAATCACCCAGGCGGAGCTATTTCTGAAAGAGCGTCGCCTTGACGATGCGCTCGAAGTGTTGAAGCGCATCCGTGCCGAGGCGCCTAAAAATATCACCGCCATCAAACTGGAACTGAAGGCGCAAACGCTGACCAAGAACTGGGATGAAGTGTTAGCACTGACGGCTTTGCTGGAAAAACGCAAGGCGATTTTGCCGCAACATGCCACGCAAAGCCGGTTTAATGCCCAGATGGGCAACCTGCAGCGCAAGGCGCAGGATCCGGCATTGCTATTGGCTTACTGGCAACAACTGCCGGGCATAGACAAGCAGAATGTCACCTTGGCGTCGTCAGTGGTGCGCAGCTTGATGGCCTCGGGTCGCCATGACGATGCCAAAGCCATACTGGAGGAAACGCTCGCGCGTGAATGGGATGCGGGGCTGGTACATCTTTATGGCGAATGCCGTAGCTCCGATTTAATCAAGCAAGTGGAATGGGCTGACACGCAATTGAAGAAGAATCCACGCGATGCAGATCTGTTATTGGCGCTGGGAAAATTGTGTACCGAATTGCAGTTATGGGGAAAGGCGGAGAATTATCTGGATGCCAGCCTCGCCATCGAACCTAAACGCGAAACGCACCTGGCGATAACGCGCCTGCTGGAAAAATCCGGCCGGGTCGAGGAAGCCGCGCGTCACAACCGCAAGGCGATTATCCCTGATAACGAATGATTTCGAGGATCATTTTCATGCTTGATCACCGCGCTTGGTTGACTTGACCCGTCACTGCGCCTAGGATTAATTCAGCGAACCCGATTCGCGTCGAAGCTTCTTTCCAATGCCTGACTTAACAAGGAGAACATGATGGCTACATCCGTCGCTCGCGTCACCGAAATTATTGCCTCATCACCGAAGAGCTTTGAGGACGCATTCCAGGCTGGCATCAAGCGCGCCAACAAGACATTGAAGGGCGTGCAGGGTGCGTGGATCAAGGACCAGAAAGTGTCGATCAAGAATGGAAAGATCGTTGACTATCGCGTCAACATCAAAGTGACATTTGTTCTAACTGATTGATTTAATTAGATATTGTATGATTACGCCGCGACGGAAATCGCGGCGTTTTTTGGCGCTAGCGGACCTTGTCACTTGGCCTTGCTATGATCCACCGACACAGTAAACGGATCCGAATAAAATTCTTCTTCGGGCAGTTTGCGCGTTTGCGTAAACGCGCGATGTCCCGCTTCCACCATCAGCGGCGCACCGCAGGCATACACCTGATATCCGGATAAATCCTCGAAGTCGTCTAGAACCGCCTGATGCACAAAGCCTGTTCTTCCTTGCCAATGATCAGTCGGCAGCGCATCGGATAAAACGGGAATAAAGGTAAAGTTCTTATGCTCGCGCTGCCATTTATCTGCGAGCTCGCCCATATACAAGTCTTCGCGCGCGCGTACGCCCCAATACAAAACCATTTCCCGCTGGTTCTGCTTGTGAAATGCGTGTTCCAGAATGCCCTTGATCGGCGCGAAGCCAGTGCCGCCGGCCATGAATATCATGGGTTTGTCGGAATCCTCACGCAGAAAAAAGCTCCCCAGCGGACCCTCAAAGCGAAGAATGGCTTTTTCCTTCAGCTCGCTGAATACAAAACTTGAAAAAGATCCGCTGTAATTACGAATATGTAATTGTAGAAACTCGTCATCGTGCGGCGCGTTGGCTAGCGAAAAACTGCGCCGCTTGCCGTCCTGCATAAGGATGTCGATATACTGCCCGGCGAGAAATTGCAGGCGTTCGTTGGCGGGTAATTTGAGTGAAAGGACGGTCACGTCTTTTACCGGACGCTCGATTTTTTGCACGCGGCAGGGTAATTTTCGGATGGCAATTTCATGCAATGCGCCTATTTCGCGGCATTCCACCGCAAGCGGACTCAACGGCGTGGCGCAACAGAACAGCGCTTTGCCTTCACGTTTTTCTTCGTCGGTCAGGGCGCCTGGCTGGTAGTCGCCGTAATCGACCGTACCGTGCACGATTTTGCCTTTGCACGAACCGCAGGCGCCGTTGCGGCAGCCATAGGGTAAATTGACATTGTTGCGAATCGCCGCCTCGAGCACGGTCTCGTCCTGTTTTACCTCGAATACATGCCCGCTGGGCTGTACGGTGACCGAATGTGTCATGCGGAGTGTCTCTGCTTAAATCCGTTAGAATCGCGTTATGAAGTTCATGCCCAGGTTGCTTATTATCGGCTGCGGCGATGTGGCCTTGCGCGCGGCACCTCTGCTGCGTGAAAAATTTCGCCTGTTCGGCCTTACCCGCAGTATTGAGAATTCCGCACTAGTGCGCAACCACGGCATTACCCCCATCCTCGGCGATCTTGATACGCTGGCTTCCCTGCATCGACTCGGCGGCATTGCCGATTCGATTTTACACTCGGCGCCACCGCCGAATCATGGACGCCTCGACACGCGAACGCGCCATTTGATCGGTGCCTTGAGCAAGGGCGAAATGTTACCACAGCGGGTGGTGTATATCAGTACCAGCGGCGTGTATGGCGATTGCAACGGCGCAAGCATCGACGAAACCCGTCCGCTGAATCCGCAGACGCCGCGCGCACAACGCAGGGTGGACGCGGAGCAACGGCTGCGTGTCTGGTGTGCCGACAACGCCATTTCGCTTTCGATTTTGCGCTCACCTGGAATTTACGCGGCGGACAGATTGCCGCTTTCGCGATTGCAGCGGCGACTACCTGTCTTGAATCAGTCCGAGGATGTGTTCACCAATCATATTCATGCCGATGATTTGGCGCAGGCTTGTATAGCCGCGCTTTTCCGCGGACAGCCTCTGCGCGCCTATAATATATGCGATGGCATTAACCAAAAGATGGGCGATTACTTCGACCAGATTGCCGAGGCTTTTGCGCTGGAGAAGCCGCCGCGTGTAACCAGGGTTGAGGCCGAACAAATGATCGCCGAGCCCGGCTTGTCGTTTATGCGTGAGTCGCGGTGTCTGCAAAACCGGCGGATGGTGGAAGAATTGCGCGTGCGAATGAAATATCCGTCGGTCGATTCATTGTTGTGCGGATTGAAACCGAACGTGCATGGCGCCACTCGGGCTTGAATTCCAGGCATGCAACCGCGTGCGAGAGGGTGAAATTGTAAAGCTGGCGTTGCTGGTTTGACTTGACCCAGAAGATTTTTCTGCACGCGCAAACCAGTCGCATTGAAATAGCCGGCCGGCAAACACAAGGGAAAATTATTCTCGCCTGAACTGGCCTTCGATCACATCGCCACGCGCAGCTTTTACTGGCGCTAACTGGCGATTCGGCATGAGCAGAATGGTCAGCGCGATTAAATCGCTGACAATGCCGGGGAAAATCAACAGCGCACCGGCAACAAAACTGCGCGCACTGTGGATTAACTCGCCCAACGGAAAACGACCTTCCTGTAAAGCCGACGTGAATCGGCCGAGCATCACAAAGCGGGTTTCCTTGATCAGCGCAACTCCGGCAAGGGCAGCAAAGACCAGCCATGCCATTACCCACCAATGCAATTCACGCGCCAGTTGAAGCAAGGTATATATTTCCAGCGCCGGAAACGCCAAAACAAGAATTAGGAACAAAAAGCGCATCAAAATTACCTGAGTGTTGGTGAGTACTCTGACCCGTGGAATGGTCGACCGTTCATTCGATCGGTAATATGAATTTACCACCAGCCGAACAAAAATAAAACCGGAACTTAGTCAACTTCTGCGCAGTTGGGAAGGCCGCAATTTCCCAGAACTGAGGGCGCCCTCTGAATGTTAAATGCAGACTTTAGATATCCCGAGGCGCCCATTAAGTGTCAAACCATAACTATTTGATTTATTTCATTTTTTTACTTTGCTTCAGTTAATATTATTTCTGCCAACGTAACTGATTATTGGGCTAAAATGCGTTAACTACTGTCATTTAAGTCTATTATTTCCTAATTCAATAATTAGAACTCGCAAATGCCTGAGAAGTGGACGCCTCGTCACGGGATTCGACCTGCGTATTAAAAGACATGGTGTTTATTCTCGTTAAAACTGGACAACTTCAGCTAATTCGCGCGAAAATGCAAAAATGAAGAAAATATTGATTTTGCACGGTCCAAATCTTAATCTTCTGGGCAGCAGGGAGCCGGCGCTGTACGGGACGGACACCCTGGCTGAAATCGATCGGCGCCTGCTCAGCCAGGCAAAAGCCGCTCATACAACGGCGGAAACTTTTCAGACCAACGATGAAGGTGCGCTGATCGACCGCATTCATCAGGCCAAAAAAGATGCTGTCGATTTCATCATAATTAACCCTGCAGCGTTTACGCATACCAGCGTTGCCTTGCGCGACGCATTGGCGGGAGTCGAAATCCCATTTGTAGAAGTGCATCTGTCCAACATTCATGCGCGCGAAGCCT
>JBAVXA010000004.1:0-3477 GCA_049698095.1 Burkholderiales bacterium | reverse complement strand
TTTTCACTGCCATCCCTGGACACACCGCCAGCAAAAAAGATTACAAGCTTGTGTGGCCGCGGACTGAATACCATTGCATCCGCTGCGGCGGGCACCAGGGCCACATGTTCAACGACGGCCCGCAGCCGAGCGGGCAGCGTTGGTGCAATAACGGCGTGGCGCTGAAATTTATTCCGGCGGAAAACAAAAACTGATCGGATGCACTAGCCACGACCGTAAACTTTGGCGCTCGCTCTACTGAATTCCAGCCGCGGCTTGTAGCGCTGGATGCATGCTGTTCATTGCGAAGCCGCCGCGGCAGGGTTTCCCGAAGGCCCCGCAGGCAAATTCATATTGGCGGCACACCAGGCCGCGACTTTTTTTCTCGCCTCGTCATCCATGCGCAGACCTAATTTAGAGCGGCGCCACAATATATCCTCTGCGTTGGTTGCCCATTCGTGCTCGTGTAAATACCGAGCCTCCGCCGCATAAAAATGCGGTGCTATTTCGTCACCCAATTCTGCCATTGAAGTTGCCGAGCCGATAATCTGGCCAATACGCGAGCCGTAGGCCCGAGCATAACGATGCCGCATTGAGGCCGGCAACCAGGAATAACGACGTCCGAGCTCTTCCGCGAAAGCGGCAAAATCAACCGTGGGGTTGCCGGTTACATGGATAAAATCCGAAAAGTCGCCGCCAGGCAGACAGTTGCTTAACGTGCCACTGGTTTTCTTTACCGCGAGCGCGGTGCAGATCATGTCGCCTGCTTCCTGCGCCAGCTTACGGAAGGTGGTGATTTTTCCGCCCCACACCGTCAGGATTGGTCCATGCTGATTGCCCATTTCCAGCCGGTAATCGCGCGTAACGGCTGACGGATCACCTGCATCATCGTCCAAGAGTGGCCGCACGCCGGTGTAACTCCACACTACATCAGTTGCCGACACCGGCCTCGCGAAATAGCGACTGGCTTGCTCGCACAAATACCGAATTTCATCAGCATCAATTTTTGCCGCCCTTGGGTCGCCGTTGATTTCCACATCCGTTGTGCCGATGAGCGTGAAATCAGTTTCATATGGAATGGCAAAAATAACCCGCTTGTCGGCGCTCTGAAAAATATACGCATAGTCATGGTAAAATAATTTAGGCACGACAATGTGGCTTCCTTTTACCAGGCGTAAATTCGGTGCAGCAACCCGCGGCAAGTTATGTTGCAGGATCTGCTCAGCCCAGGGCCCGGCAGCGTTAACAATAGTGCGTGCGCTCACCTGGAGCGAGCCCCCCACGGCTGGCTGCAGCGAGGCTTGCCAAACGTTATTTCCATAATTAGCGCTTATAAATTTGGTGCGGGTCAGTATGCTTGCACCATTCTGCCGCGCATCCAGCGCGTTGAGCACTACCAAGCGCGCATCGTCTACCCAACCGTCGGAATAAACGAATCCCTTTCTGAATTGCGGTTTGAGTGCCGCGCCTGCTTCATGGCATCGCAACGAAATGACTTTCGAGCCGGGCAGGAACCGGCGTTTTGCCAAGTGGTCGTAAAAAAATAAGCCGGCGCGAATCATCCATACCGGCCGCATTGACGGATCATGCGGCATGATAAATCGCAGCGACCACATGATATGCGGTGCCGAACGCAACAACACTTCGCGCTCCTGCAGCGCCTTGCGCACTAACGAAAATTGGTAATGTTCCAGGTAACGCAGGCCACCGTGAATCAGCTTGGTCGAAGAGGACGAGGTGTGTGAGGCCAGGTCATCGCGCTCGCAAAGAATGACTGACAGCCCGCGCATGGCGAGGTCGCGCGCAATGCCCGCGCCATTGATTCCGCCGCCGACAATCAGAACATCACACCCCCTGCGACCGACGCTCATCGCGTTTCCCTTGCATCCATCGGATCTGTTTCACCCCTTTTCTGATTGTACCGATAATGCGATGATGAAATCGCGCGAGATCCCCTGCGTCGGAAGAACGGCCTATGTAGGATAAATAATTTCATTTAATCAATAAGTTATATGCGCGCACAACCTGCAGAGGACGAATGAAGTATTTGCTTGCGTTAGATCAAGGCACGTCAAGTTCGCGCAGTATTTTATTCGACGAGCATGGCAATATTATCGCGATGGCTCAGCGCGAGCTGACCCAGATCTATCCGCAACCGGGCTGGGTGGAACACAACCCAATGGAAATCTGGTTGGATCAACTGGCAACCGCACGCGAAGCGATTGCCAAAGCCGGAATACCTGCGCTGAATATTTCTGCCATCGGCATTACCAACCAGCGCGAAACGACTGTTGTATGGAATAGAAAAACCGGCGTGCCGATTTATAACGCGATCGTTTGGCAGGACCGGCGGGGAGAGCCGGCCTGTGCCGACCTGCGCGCAAAAGACCTTGAAGCGAGCGTACGCAAAAATACCGGCTTGACCATCGACGCATATTTTTCAGGCACAAAATTAAAATGGATTTTCGACAATGTTGCCGGCGCACGCGACAGCGCGCGACGCGGCGAACTCGCCTTCGGCACTATCGACACCTGGCTGGCCTGGCAATTGAGTAGAGGGCAATTGCATGTGACGGACGTCAGCAACGCCTCCCGCACCATGTTGTTCAATATTCGTGACGGGCGTTGGGATGACGAATTATTAGCTGCCTTAAACATCCCGCACGAAGTGTTACCGCAAGTCCATTCTTCCAGCCACCATTTCGGCAATACGGCGGCGGAATTTTTTGGCGCCAACATTCCGATTTGCGGGTTGGCCGGCGACCAGCAAGCGGCGCTGTTCGGCCAGACCTGTTTTCACGCAGGGCTGGCGAAAAATACCTACGGCACCGGCTGCTTCATGCTGAAGCACACCGGTAATCAATTCATCGCCTCACGGAATGGGTTAATTACTACCGCCGCCGCGCAGCCAACCAACAAAGCAGAATATGCGCTCGAAGGCAGCGTGTTTATCGGCGGCGCCGTTGTGCAATGGTTGCGTGATGGCCTGAAAGCCATCAGCACGTCGTCGGCTGTGGAATCATTAGCCGAATCGGTGCCGGACTGCGGCGGCGTCAGGTTTGTCCCGGCATTCACCGGCCTCGGCGCGCCGTATTGGCAGCCCAATGCCAAAGGCGCGATAGTCGGTCTTACGCGCGGCAGTACGGTCGCGCACATCGCCCGGGCTGCACTGGAGTCAATCGCGTATCAAAGCGCGGCGTTATTGCTGGCGATGATCAAGGATAGCGGACCGGTGAATGAATTACGTGTTGATGGCGGCGCATGCGTGAACAATATGCTGATGCAATTTCAGGCCGACTTGCTGGGTATCCCCGTTGTGCGCCCGAAAGTCATCGAGACGACGGCGCTGGGTGCGGCGTACCTGGCGGGTCTGGCGACCGGCGTCTACAGGGACCTCGATCAACTCTCGGCACACTGGCAGGTCGAACGAATTTTTCATCCCACCATGAGCCGGCAGCGAGCGGAAGAATTGATGGCCAATTGGGAACATGCGGTTGC
>JBAVXA010000003.1:0-6998 GCA_049698095.1 Burkholderiales bacterium | reverse complement strand
GTCGGCATCGGTCGGTTTCGGCGTTTTGGTCAGCAGCGCAGTGGCGCTCATGATTTGACCGGACTGGCAGTAACCACACTGCGGCACATCGAGCTTCAGCCAGGCGGCCTGCACCGCTTTGCCGACGAGCGACGCGCCGATCGCCTCGATGGTGGTGATTTTTTTACCTTCGGCCGCTGAAACAGGCGTCATACAGGCGCGAACCGGATTGCCGTCCAGGTGCACGGTGCATGCCCCGCACAATGCCATGCCGCAGCCGTATTTGGTCCCGGTCAGATCTAGCGAATCGCGCAGCGCCCACAACAGCGGCGTATCCGGCGTAACGTCGGCATCTCTGGATTGACCGTTAACGTTCAATTTCATGGCAGTACTCCGAAATTAGAAAATCGTGAAAAAATCGTACCCGCCGAAAGTTCAGCGGATTCATCGCAGACCTGTTCTGCATTTGAAAGCTCGCGCAGCCAATATAGGCAAAAAACGGCCGACCTGCCAGCCCATGATAATACGCATTAAAATATACTTAATAATCAATGCGCTGACTGCTATACTTGGCGCCAGAATGCCGCGACAGTCGAAAAACATGGGATCCAAATTCTATTCCACGCCGCAGGAGGCAGAAGCCGCGTTTTACGAGGCGTTTGAACAAGCCGACGCGGATGCGATGATGGCCGTCTGGTCGAGTGTAGAAGATGTCGTGTGCATACACCCGCAAGGGTCTCCGATAGCGGGCTACGAGGCAGTGCGGGAAAGCTGGCGCGAAATTTTCAATAGCGGTCAGAAATTTCGTTTGCGGATTACCCCGCACCACGCGTATACCGGCCTTATGCTGTCGGTGCATGTCGTTCTCGAACATGCACGCCTCGAAAGCGGCGAGGAATCTTCCAATCCGATTCTCGCCACCAACGTTTATATGCGCAGCGACAAAGGCTGGCGCATGATTCTGCACCACGCATCGCCGTCGCCGCCGCAAACCGCGCAAGAGGCAATGGAATCCGGGCGCATCCTGCATTAACGTTATTTTGCTCGCAATTCAGCGGCCAATCCCTTTACACTGATGATCGGCAAATGCTTCAGCGCGAAACGGCGGCGCTGAATGATATAATTGAACTCCGCTGAACCTGGTTAGTCTTTATTGTCATGGCAACGACTGCATTATTACCCGACTCGGCGCGCGCAACCCTCGATAAATTCGGGCTGCCAGTCGCCGTTTTTCTGCTGCTCGGGCTTTTTGTCTGGTTGCTGGCGCATTGGTCGTGGATATTTCTGGAGTATTTGCGCCCGCAGGAATCGGCTCGGCCGGTCGCACCAGCCAGCACCCTCAGCGCCCAGGCCGCCGCCGATACTGCCATCAATGCGCATTTGTTCGGACGCGTCGCTGTCAACAAACCGGCTGAAGATGCCGCATTGAGTAATTTGAACGTGAAGCTGCGCGGCGTTTTTGCCTCTGAAGGCGTGCTGCCGGCGTTCGCGATTGTCAATACCGGCGCGAAGGACGAATCCGTCAAATCCGGTACCGAGATCGTTCCCGGCGTGCTGCTCGACTCCGTCAAACCGAATCATATTCTGGTCAAACGCAACGGCTTGCTCGAGCGCATCAATCTGGACGAAAAAGGCCAGGTACTCAACACCGCGTCGGCGCGCACGCTCGGCCAGCAGGCCAGCCAGTTCAGATTGAAAGTGCCGTCGGCCGCGCCGAATAACTTTACTTTCTCCCGCGGCGAATTAACCCAATCCCTGCAGGATCCCAAGCAACTCACAAACCTGGGCAAACTGTCGCCCGCCACCGGCGGCGGAATGCTGCTCGAGGATGTGCCCCCCGGCAGTCTTGCGGAACGGTTAGGTTTGACGCAAGGCGACGTGGTGCGGCAGATAAATGGCCAACCGGTGAACACCATGGCCGACCTGTCGCGACTTTACGCGCAATTCGCCACAACCGCCTCTATCACGCTTGACGGCTCGCGTGGCGGAAAACCGTTGAACCTCAGCTATAGCGTCCAACAGTAAGCTGATAAAGTAATTTATAATATAATTTGCTTTAATTAATAAATATAATTTATTGATTTTATTGAAATATTTTTTTACTCTTTGAATTCCTCGTGGCGAATTTCCTTGTAGAAACAACCCCATGCGTGGTATTTTGCAAGCTCTGTAACCTATAAAAACAGATTGGTTTCCCATAATGACATTGACCTGCGGGAGTGTGCTGCGTGACTTTTAAACGCAATTTCTGGCTGTTGCTCGCATGGCTGTTTTTCGCCTCATTCCCGCCCGCGGTACAGGCTGAACCGGTGACGCTCAATTTCGTCAACGCCGACATTCAGTCGGTGATCAAGACGGTCGGCATTATTACCAACAAAAACTTCATTCTCGACCCGCGCGTCAACGGCACGATTAATATCGTCTCGAATGGCCCCGTCGCGCGCGAACTGGTTTACGACACCCTGCTATCGGCGTTGCGCCTGCAAGGCTTCGCTGCAGTCGAAGAAAATGGCTTTACCAAGATCGTTCCCGAAGCCGATGCCAAACTGAACCGCAGCCCGATTAACGAAGGCAGCGTCGTCAGGGGCCGCGGCGACCGTATCGTCACGCAGGTCTACCAATTGCAATATGAATCCGCCGCGCAACTGCTGCCGGTCCTGCGGCCATTGATTACGCCCAACAATGTCATCGCGGCTTATCCCAACAACAATACCCTGGTGATCACCGATTACGCGGAAAATATCCGCCGCCTGCTGAAAATCATCGCCTCCATAGATGTACCGGCAGGCGGTGAAGTACAAACCATCAAGCTGCAATATGCATCGGCCGTCGACGTCGGCGGCCTGATAGCGCGAGTCATGCCGGAAACTGCTGCTCCCTCTATCCCCGGCGTCTCGCCGCGTTTGCTGGTAAGCGTCGATCCACGCACCAACAGTCTGTTGGTGCGCTCGGATAACCCTTCCGTGGTAACGCGTATCCGCGCTTTGGTCGCCGGTATGGATATTCCCACCGCCACGACCGGCAACATCCATGTCGTCTATTTGCGCAATGCCGAAGCGACCAAATTGGCGGAAGTATTGCGCGGCCTGATGTCGGGCCAGCCGGCCACTGCGCCGAGCGCAGCGCCGGCGCCAGCCGGCGCGCAGCTGGGACAACAGGCTGGACTGCAAACGGCACAGACGGCTTCGGCCGCCAGCAGCAGCTCAAGCCAGGTTTCGAGCAGCATCCAGGCCTACCCGGCGACCAACTCCCTAATCATTATCGCGCCGGATCACGTTTACAACTCGCTGCGCCACGTCATTGAAAAACTCGATGCCCGCCGCGCGCAGGTGTTTATCGAGGCGCTGATCGTCGAAGTGTCGTCAACCCAGGCTGCAGAGTTCGGCATCCAGTGGCAATATCTCGGCGGGTCCGTCACAAATGGCGCGAGTAGCACCACCGTCTTCGGCGGCACCAATTACGCCAATGCAGGAACCGGCAATATTAACAATGCGGCGGCCAATCCTGCGGGTATCGGCGGCGGCCTGAATCTCGGACTGGTGCGCGGCACGATTAAAATTCTCGGCCAGGAAATCCTGAATATTCCCGCTCTCGCTCGTGCGCTGGAAAGTGAAGCGAAAACCAATATCTTATCTGCGCCGACGCTGATGACGCTGGATAATGAAGAGGCGAAAATTGTCGTCGGCCAAAACGTCGCGTTCGTCACCGGCAGCTACACCCAACCGACCGGCGGCACCGGCACCAATCCGTTCCAGACGTTTGAACGCAAGGACGTCGGTCTGACGCTGAAAATAAAGCCGCAGGTATCCGAGGGTGGCAGCGTCAAGCTGCAGATTTCGCAAGAGGTGTCGAGCGTCGCTCCCGGCACCAGCAGTGCGGCAAACGGCCCCACGACCAATAAGCGTTCGTTTGACCAGACTGTTCTGGCGGACGATGGACAATTTGTGGTGCTCGGTGGCTTGATTCAGGATGACGTAAACAATGGCGCGGACAAAGTTCCGCTGCTGGGTAACATACCCATCCTCGGCAATCTCTTTCGTTACGAGAAGCGCGACCGGACCAAGACTAACCTGATGGTTTTCCTGCGCCCCGTTGTTCTGCGCGATGCTGCCTCGACTGCCACGCTTACTGGCGATCGCTACGATTACATTCGCAAGGAGCAAATCCAGGTAAAGCCTGAATACAATTTCATGCTTCCGGATATGCCGGTTCCCGTCTTGCCCAATATTGGCAATGCAAACGACACTTCGCAATTAATAAGCCGACCCATCCCGCGCAACATTCCGCAAGTGGTGCCGTTGATGCCGCCCGCCCCGACGTCTCCGCCATCGTCAACCACGCCGCCGGCATCAATGCCGGTGGAGTCGCCCCGCTACACCGAGCCCGCCACCAGGCCGCCGGGGCAATAAATCATGATCTTGCCGCAATCGTCGCAGCAGAAGGAACCCGCCGCGCTGAATCCGCCCGATCATCACGTCGTGCGGCTCCTTCCTTATGCATTCGCGCGCGCCAAGGGCGTGATCGCGGCGCGTCACGATGGCGACGGCATCGAAGTCTGGTTACGGCCCGGCGTCGAAGCGGCAACGCTGGCGGAGGTGCGGCGTATTCTGGCTCGGCCGCTCAAGCCGGTTTTGCTGCCAACAGAATTGTTCGAATCCAGCCTTTCATCGGTCTATACACGTCAGGATAACGAGGCGGAGAAGCTGATCGACGACATGGACCAGGACGTCGACCTGCAGCAGCTGGCGCAGGAAGTACCGGAAATCACCGACCTGCTCGAGTCGGAAGACGATGCGCCGATCATCAAGTTAATCAATGCGTTACTGACACAGGCGCTGCGCGAGAATGCGTCCGATATCCACATCGAAATTTTCGAAGCGCGTTCACTAGTGCGTTTCCGCGTCGACGGCGCGTTGCGCGACGTGATCGAACCGCAGCGTGCGTTACATGCGGCGATCGTGTCGCGCATCAAAGTCATGGCGCAACTCGACATCGCGGAAAAAAGATTGCCGCAGGATGGCCGTATTACTTTGCGTCTCGCCGGGCGGCCCGTGGACGTTCGCGTATCGACGCTGCCAACCGGGCACGGCGAACGTGTCGTGCTCCGGCTGCTCGACAAACAGGCGGGCCGCCTGCAGTTGAATCGCCTCGGCATGAGCGAGCCGACGCTCAAACAGCTCGACCATCTGGTGCATCAGCCGCACGGTATCGTGTTGGTGACCGGCCCTACCGGCTCGGGCAAGACCACCACGCTCTACGCCGCGCTGTCGCAACTCGACGCACTCAAACTCAATATGATGACGGTGGAAGACCCGATCGAATACGACCTCGATGGCGTTGGGCAAACCCAGGTCAACCCGCGTATCGAAATGACTTTTGCGCGCGCGCTGCGCGCCATTTTGCGGCAGGACCCGGACGTTGTCATGATCGGCGAAATCCGCGACCTTGAAACAGCGCAAATTGCCGTACAGGCCAGCCTTACCGGGCATCTGGTTCTGGCAACGCTGCATACCAACGACGCAGCTGGCGCGGTAACCCGACTCATCGACATGGGCGTCGAGCCGTTCCTTCTATCATCGAGCCTACTCGGTGTACTGGCGCAACGGCTGGTACGACGGGTTTGCCAATCGTGCAAAAAGGCCCATGATCCCGACCCCGCCGAAAGAGCCGCGCTCAACGGGCAGTTCAAAGCCGAAAGAATTTATACTGCCGCCGGTTGCGCTAATTGCAATTGGACAGGGTACAAAGGCCGCACCGGCATTTACGAATTGATGACTGTGGACGACAATATCCGCCGCATGGTGCACGATGTCGCCGCCGAGCAGCAGTTGCGTCAATACGCCATGGCACAAGGCACGGTCAGCCTGCGTGAAGACGGTATCCGCTGGGTCGCGGCAGGCGAAACGACATTGGAAGAAGTCCTCCGCGTCACGCGCGAAGGCTGATCTTCATCGCTGCATTTTTGACTCTTCCTATTCTGAAAAATGGCAGGCTTTAAATACCAGGCAATGGACGCCACGGGCAAGCTCAAAAAGGGCGTGCTGGAGGTCGATAGTCTGCGTCAGGCGCGTGCGAATCTGCGTGAAGACGGGCTGATTCCGCTTGAGGTTGAGGCGCTGGTCCAGCAGGAACAAAAACCCGGCATGCGTCGAAGCGCCTTCAGCCGACGCAAGATTTCGTCCAGCGAATTATCGCTGATGACACGCCAGTTCGCGACGTTGATCGGCTCCGGCCTGACCGTCGAGCAAACCATGAACGCGCTGATCGAGCAGGCCGAAAGCGAACAACAGCGGCAAATCCTCGCCGGCATACGCGGCGAAGTTCTGGCTGGCAACACGCTGTCCGCATCGATGGGCCAGTATCCGCACGTGTTTCCCGAGCTTTATCGCACGCTGGTGCGCGCGGGCGAACAATCCGGACAATTATCCGAGGTATTGTCGCGCCTCGCTGATTACACTGAGGAGAGTCAGGCATTGCGGCAAAAAGTCACCCTGGCGTTCGTCTATCCCGGCATTATTTCGCTCGTCGCCGTCGCCGTCATCACCGGCTTGCTGACATACGTCGTTCCGCAGGTCGTGGAAGTTTTCCGCAACACCAATCAAACCCTGCCCTTGCTCACCCGCCTGCTGATTGGATTGTCCGATTTTCTGCGCACCACCGGAATCTTCTGGCTGATTGCCCTTGCGATAGGCGTGTGGCTGTTTTCACGCGCGATGCGCGCGGAGCCGTTTCGCCTGAGAGTGCACAGATTTTTGTTGCGCGTTCCGGTCGTCGGCCGGTTAATTCGCGGCATCAACACGGCGCGGCTTGCCAGCACGCTGGCCATCCTTACCGGCAGCCGCGTGCCGCTGCTTAATGCGCTGCAGGCCGGTGTCGGCGTCATGAACAATCTGCCGATGAAAAACGCGCTGGAAGAAGCCCAGCGCATGGTGCGTGAAGGCGCGCCGCTCAGCCGCTCGCTCGGCGTCAGCAAAATGTTTCCGCCGGTAATGGTTCACCTCATCGCCAGCGGCGAAGCC
>JBAVXA010000002.1:0-16550 GCA_049698095.1 Burkholderiales bacterium | reverse complement strand
CCTTCTTCCATCGCAATCGGGGCAATCAGGTTGACGGTGATGGAGATGTTGTCGCCCGGCATGACCATTTCGGTCCCGGCCGGCAGTTCAATGCTGCCCGTCACGTCGGTGGTGCGGAAGTAGAACTGCGGACGGTAGCCCTGGAAGAACGGGGTGTGACGGCCGCCTTCGTCTTTGCTCAGGACGTAGATCTCAGCCGTGAATTTGGTGTGCGGGGTGATCGAGCCGGGTTTGGCCAGCACCTGGCCGCGCTCGACTTCTTCGCGCTTGGTGCCGCGCAGCAGGACGCCGACGTTGTCGCCCGCCTGGCCCTGGTCGAGCAGTTTGCGGAACATTTCGACGCCGGTGCAGATGGTCTTGAGGGTGGGTTTCAAGCCGATGATTTCGATCTCTTCACCGACTTTGACAATGCCGCGCTCTATCCGGCCGGTGACGACGGTGCCGCGACCGGAGATGGAGAACACGTCTTCGACCGGCATGAGGAAGGCGCCATCCAGGGCGCGTTTGGGTTCGGGGATGTAGCTGTCGAGGGCGTCGGCCAGTTTCATGATGGCCACTTCGCCCAGTTCGCCTTTGTCGCCGTCGAGAGCCATTTTGGCGGAGCCGATGATGATCGGGGTGTCGTCGCCGGGAAAGTTGTATTTGGACAGCAGTTCGCGTACTTCCATTTCGACCAGTTCGAGCAGTTCTTTGTCGTCAACCATGTCGGCTTTGTTCATGAAGACGACGATGTACGGTACGCCGACCTGGCGCGCCAGCAGGATGTGTTCGCGCGTTTGCGGCATCGGGCCGTCGGCCGCCGATACGACGAGGATGGCGCCGTCCATTTGCGCGGCGCCGGTGATCATGTTCTTGACGTAGTCGGCGTGGCCGGGACAGTCAACGTGGGCGTAGTGGCGCTTGGCAGTCTCGTATTCGACGTGGGCAGTGTTGATGGTGATACCGCGCGCTTTTTCTTCCGGCGCCGCGTCAATCTGGTCGTAGGCGCGTGCTTCGCCACCGAATTTCTTCGACAGCACGGTGGTGATCGCCGCCGTTAACGTGGTCTTGCCGTGATCCACGTGCCCGATCGTCCCTACGTTCACGTGCGGCTTGGTCCGCTCAAATTTGCCTTTTGCCATGATGTCTTTCCTTCAAAAATTACGGTTGATTTTTGATTGCTTTTACTTCTTGTTCATTACTGCTTCGGCGACATTTTTCGGCGCCTCAGTGTAATGCTTGAATTCCATGGTGTAAGTTGCGCGGCCCTGTGTCGCGGAACGCAACGACGTTGAGTAACCGAACATCTGCGCCAATGGTACTTCCGCCTTGATTACCTTCAGCCCTGGAACGTCGTCCATGCCCTGAATCATGCCGCGGCGCGAGGATAAATCGCCTACTACGTTGCCCATGAATTCCGGCGGCGTTTCGACCTCGACGGACATCATCGGCTCAAGCAATACTGGATTCGCTTTGCGCATTCCGTCTTTGAACGCCATCGATGCCGCCATTCTGAAAGCATTTTCGTTCGAATCGACATCATGATATGAACCGTCGAACAGGGTCACTTTCACGTCGACAACCGGAAAGCCTGCGAGCACGCCGTTTGGCAGCGTATCCTGCAAACCCTTGTCGACCGCCGGGATATATTCGCGCGGAACCGTGCCACCCTTGATGGCATCGACGAATTCATATCCCTTGCCGGTTTCGTTAGGCTCCATGCGCAGCCAGACGTGGCCGTATTGGCCGCGGCCACCGGATTGCTTGACGAATTTCCCTTCGATTTCGACCGATTTTTTAATCGCTTCACGGTATGCAACTTGCGGCGCGCCAACGTTGGCTTCGACGCCGAATTCGCGCTTCATGCGGTCAACGATAATTTCGAGGTGCAATTCGCCCATGCCCGAAATAATCGTCTGGCCAGATTCTTCATCTGTACGCACGCGGAAAGAGGGATCTTCCTGCGCCAGCCGATTGAGCGCAAGGCCCATTTTTTCCTGGTCCACCTTGGTTTTCGGCTCGACCGCCACGTGAATGACAGGCTCGGGGAAAATCATGCGCTCGAGGACAATCACTTTATCCGGATCGCAAATCGTGTCTCCAGTCGTGGTGTCTTTAAGACCTACGGCTGCGGCGATATCGCCTGCGCGCACTTCATCGATAGCCTGACGGTCGTTCGCGTGCATTTGTACCAGCCGACCGATGCGCTCCTTGCGGCCCTTTACCGAATTGTAAATTGTGTCGCCGCTTTTCAGCACGCCAGAATAGGAGCGGATAAAAATCAATTGGCCGACAAACGGATCCGTCATGATCTTGAACGCGAGGCCGGAGAATGGCTCGTCGTCGCTGGCAGTACGACTGCCTTGCGTGCCGTTTTCAAGTTCGCCGGTAACGGGCGGAATATCGGTCGGAGCAGGCAAATAATCAATGACGGCGTCAAGCATGGCCTGAACGCCCTTGTTTTTGAACGCAGAGCCGCACAACATCGGCACGATTTCGCTGGCGATGGTTCGCGTGCGCAGGCCGAGCTTGATATCCTCTGCCGAAAGATCCCCAGCTTCAATATATTTGTTCATCAAGTCTTCAGAAGCTTCTGCCGCGCTTTCGATCATTTTCTCGCGCCACTCTTTCGCTTCAGCCAAAAGGCTTGCCGGGATTTCGCGCTCTTCAAACTTCATTCCCTGCGACGCCTCGTCCCAGAAAATAGCTTTCATTTTAATCAGGTCAACCACGCCTTCAAACTTCTCTTCCGCGCCAACGGGTATCTGGATAGGCACAGGATTCGCCTTCAAGCGCGACTTCATCTGGTCGTACACCTTGATGAAGTTCGCGCCCTGGCGATCCATCTTGTTAACGAAGGCCAGACGCGGTACGCCGTATTTATTCGCCTGGCGCCAGACGGTTTCGGATTGCGGCTGAACGCCGCCTACGGCGCAATACACCATACAGGCGCCGTCGAGAACGCGCATCGAACGTTCCACTTCAATGGTGAAATCAACGTGGCCGGGCGTGTCGATGATATTGATGCGATGCTCAGGATACTTGCCGTCCATGCCCTTCCAAAAGCAGGTAACTGCAGCGGACGTAATGGTGATCCCGCGTTCTTTTTCCTGCTCCATCCAATCTGTTGTGGTCGCGCCGTCGTGAACCTCGCCGATCTTGTGGCTTTCCCCGGTGTAAAAAAGTACCCGTTCAGTGGTCGTCGTTTTACCCGCATCAATGTGCGCACTGATGCCAATATTACGATAGCGTTCGATAGGTGTTTTGCGTGCCACGTTATAACCTGCTCTTCTGTTTTACAACTGATCAAAATCGGTCAAAAAATGCAATATAATCAATAAATTAGAAACGATAATGCGCGAACGCTTTGTTCGCGTCAGCCATACGATGCACTTCTTCGCGTTTTTTGATTGCACCGCCGCGGCCTTCGGCCGCCTCGATCAACTCGGCGGCCAAACGCATTCCCATGGATTTCTCACCGCGTTTGCGTGCTGCTTCGCGTAACCAGCGCATCGCCAATGCTGTACGGCGGGTCGAACGCACTTCAACCGGAACCTGATAATTCGCGCCGCCGACACGTCGGCTTTTCACTTCGACCATCGGACGAGCGTTGTTCAGCGCGGTGACAAACACCTCAATCGGATCTTTGCCGGATTTCTTCTGGATTTGTTCCAGCGCGCCATAAATGATGCGCTCAGCAACCGCTTTTTTACCTTCCTGCATCAGCACATTGACGAATTTGGATACTTCAACGTTGCCGAACTTTGGATCGGGCAAAATATCGCGCTTGGGAACTTCTCTACGTCTTGGCATGAATAACCTCTGAACCTGAATTCGTTATGCTGCTTTGGGGCGTTTGGCGCCGTACTTGGATCGACTTTGCTTCCGGTCTTTGACGCCCGCCGTGTCTAGGCTGCCGCGCACCATGTGATACCGGACGCCGGGCAAATCCTTAACGCGACCACCACGAATCAGCACGACCGAGTGCTCCTGCAAATTGTGCCCTTCACCGCCGATATAGCTGATGACTTCGAAACCATTCGTCAAACGCACTTTTGCGACTTTACGCAGCGCTGAGTTCGGCTTTTTCGGTGTCGTGGTGTAAACACGGGTACAAACTCCACGCTTTTGTGGGCAGCTGTTCAGCGCAGGCACCTTGCTCTTGGCCTTGACCTTGGTTCGCGGTTTCCGCACTAACTGATTGATTGTTGGCATTTCTTGCTTCTCTCATGCGACTGCGATTAAACGATTCCGGCGCCATAGGCGCCGGAATCCCGGAAAAAAGACTGTCAATTCTACGACGTAGGGCTAAATACTGTCAAGCCGCCCCAGAGGCTGCCGCCCTTAAGCCACCTGTTCGCTGCCCGACGCCGTTTCCACATCGTCGAGACTGGTGAAATGACGGCTTGGGCCGACGCCGTCGGCTTGATGGCGCTTGCGCCGCGTATTGTGATAAGCCAGGCCGGTACCGCCGGGGATCAGGCGGCCGACAATGACATTTTCTTTCAAGCCGCGCAGGTCGTCGCGTTTACCCATGATCGCAGCCTCGGTCAATACGCGCGTCGTTTCCTGGAACGAGGCAGCCGAAATAAACGAATCGGTCGACAACGACGCCTTGGTAATACCCAGCAACATATAGTTGTAGGAAGCAGGCTGTTTGCCGGCTTTGACCATCTTTTCGTTTTCTTCCAGCACTTCGGCGCGTTCAAGCTGTTCGCCGATGATGAAGCGAGTGTCACCAGCGTCGACGACGGATACCCGACGCAACATCTGCCGCACGATAACCTCGATGTGCTTGTCATTGATCTTCACGCCCTGCAGCCTGTAGACGTCCTGCACTTCGTCGGTGATATACCGCGCCAGTGCCTCAACGCCCAGCAGCCGGAGAATGTCATGCGGGTCGGCCGGGCCGTCCACAATCGATTCGCCCTTGTTAACGACCTGGCCGTCGTGCGTGGTGACATGGCGTTCTTTCGGAATCAAGTATTCGTTCGCGACGCCGTCAAGGTCGGTGATGACCAAACGCTGTTTACCTTTGGTATCCTTGCCGAAAGAAACAGTGCCGGTCACTTCCGCCAGCAAGCCAGCATCTTTGGGTGAGCGCGCCTCGAACAATTCCGCAACGCGCGGCAGACCGCCGGTGATGTCACGCGTTTTCGATGATTCCTGCGGAATACGTGCGAGCACTTCGCCCACGCCAACCTGCTGGCCATTTTTTACGGTAATGATTGCCCCGATCTGGAAGGTGTAATTCACCGATTGATCGCTGCCGGAGAGCTTCACTTCCTTGCCTTTTTCATTCAGCAGTTTGACTGCCGGACGCAGGCCTTTTGAAGTGCTGCTGCCGCGGCGCTTCGGATCGATTGCCACCAGATTGGAAAGACCGGTGACGTCATCAATCTGCTTGGCGACTGTGACGCCTTCTTCCACATTTTCGAAATGGATTTCACCGGCATATTCGGTAATGATCGGACGGGTATGCGGATCCCAGGTCGCGAGTACCTGACCGGCCTTGATTTTTGCGCCGTGACTGACCAGCAGGGTTGCGCCGTACGGAACCTTGTGGTGCTCGCGTTCGCGACCATTTTCATCATGAATGAAAATCTCGCCACTGCGGGAAATCGCGATCTGTTCGTTGCGGGCATTGGTAATGTAGCGCATGCCGGCAGAGAAATGGATCATGCCCGACGACTTCGCGTCTACCTGGCTTACTACGGCAGTCCGCGACGCGGCACCGCCGATGTGGAAGGTGCGCATGGTTAACTGCGTACCCGGTTCACCGATGGATTGCGCAGCGATCACGCCGACTGCCTCGCCGACGTTCACCTGGGTGCCGCGGCCGAGATCTCGTCCGTAGCACTGCGCGCACAGGCCATAGCGCGTGTCGCATGTCAGTGGTGTGCGCACTTTGACTTCGTCGACGCCCGCGGCCTCGATCGCTTCGACCAGGTCTTCGTCCAGCAGAGCACCCGCCGCAATTAACACCTTGCCTGTTTCCGGATTCATGACATCAAGAACGGCCACGCGGCCAAGCACGCGGTCGCGCAACGCTTCCACCACTTCACCGCCCTCAACCATGGCTTTCATGGCGAGGCCGTTAGTGGTGCCACAATCGTGTTCGACCACTACCAGATCCTGGGTCACATCGACAAGACGGCGGGTGAGATAGCCCGAGTTCGCGGTTTTTAACGCCGTGTCCGCCAAGCCTTTACGCGCACCGTGGGTGGAAATAAAATACTGCAACACGTTCAAGCCTTCACGGAAGTTTGCCGTGATCGGCGTTTCGATAATCGAACCGTCCGGTTTCGCCATCAGGCCGCGCATGCCGGCGAGCTGTCGAATCTGCGCCGCGGAACCGCGAGCGCCGGAGTCGGCCATCATGTAGATCGAGTTGAACGATTCCTGGGTCGTCTTTTTACCGTCACGCGTGGTCACTGGCTCGGTGCCAAGTTGTTCCATCATCGCCTTGCCGACCTGGTCGCCGGCGCGTCCCCAGATGTCCACCACTTTATTGTAGCGTTCCCCTTGTGTCACCAAGCCCGAGGTGTACTGCGCTTCGATTTCTTTCACTTCTTTTTCCGAAGTTGAAATAATGACGTGCTTTTGATCCGGTATGAGCAGGTCATCAACGCAAATTGAAATGCCCGCGCGGGTCGCGTACGTGAAGCCGGTATACATCAGCTTGTCAGCGAATATGACCGTTTCGCGAATGCCGCATCGGCGGAAGCTCGCATTAATCAGCTTAGAAATTTCTTTCTTTTTCAATGACTTATTGATGTGGCTAAACGGCAGGCCAGACGGCAGGATGTCCGACAACAAAGCGCGGCCGACCGTCGTTTCGTAGCGTGTAATTTTCTCCTTGGTGCCGCCGTCGGGAAGCAATTCCGTCTCGCGGATACGCACCAGAATTTTCGCACCCAATTCGACCTGACGAGCTTCATACGCGCGCGACACCTCGGTCACGTTACTGAACATAGTGCCTTCGCCTTTGGCGGCAACGCGCTCACGCGTCATGTAGTACAGGCCAAGCACAATATCCTGCGACGGCACGATAATCGGTTCGCCGTTGGCAGTGTGCAATACGTTATTGGAAGCCAGCATCAATGTGCGTGCTTCCATCTGCGCTTCGAGCGACAACGGAACGTGAACCGCCATCTGGTCGCCGTCAAAGTCGGCGTTGAATGCGGTACAGACTAGCGGGTGCAATTGAATCGCCTTGCCTTCAATCAATACCGGCTCGAAAGCCTGAATACCCAGGCGGTGCAATGTCGGTGCACGGTTCAACAGCACCGGGTGTTCACGGATTACGTCTTCGAGAATGTCCCACACTTCGGGGATTTCCTGCTCGACCAGTTTCTTCGCCGCCTTGATCGTGGTCGCAAGGCCGAGCACTTCAAGCTTGTGAAAAATAAATGGCTTGAATAATTCCAGCGCCATTTTCTTCGGCAGACCGCATTGATGCAATTTCAATTGCGGACCCACCACAATGACGGAACGACCGGAATAATCGACGCGCTTACCGAGCAAGTTTTGACGGAAGCGACCTGACTTACCTTTGATCATATCCGCCAGCGATTTTAGCGGGCGCTTATTGGCGCCGGTCATGGCTTTGCCGCGTCGGCCGTTGTCGAGCAAGGAATCGACGGCTTCCTGCAGCATGCGCTTTTCATTGCGCACGATGATTTCCGGCGCCTTCAGTTCGAGCAGGCGCTTCAGACGGTTGTTGCGATTAATCACCCGGCGATATAGATCGTTGAGGTCGGACGTGGCGAAACGGCCGCCGTCCAGTGGAACGAGCGGACGCAATTCCGGCGGCAACACGGGTAAGACTTCCATTACCATCCAGTCTGGCTTGATGCCGGACTTCGCGAAACCTTCCAGTACCTTGAGCCGCTTGGCGTATTTTTTGATTTTCGTTTCCGAACCGGTGGTGGCCAGTTCCGTGCGCAGTGTTTCGATTTCGCGCGGCAGGTCCAGCTTGCGCAGCAGGTCGCGTACGCCTTCGGCACCCATCGACGCATGGAACTCGTCGCCGAATTCTTCCACCTTTGCCAGGTAGTCGTCTTCGGTCAGCAACTGACAGCGTTCAAGCGGCGTCATGCCGGGCTCGGTCACGACAAATGCTTCGAAATAAAGCACCCGCTCGATGTCGCGCAACGTCATGTCGAGTACCATGCCCAGACGCGACGGCAGCGATTTCAGAAACCAGATATGCGCGACTGGCGAGGCGAGCTCGATATGACCCATGCGCTCGCGGCGAACTTTGGACAAGGTCACTTCAACGTTACATTTTTCGCAAATCACACCGCGATGCTTGAGGCGTTTGTATTTCCCGCACAGGCATTCGTAATCTTTTACCGGGCCGAAAATTTTGGCGCAGAACAAGCCATCGCGCTCTGGCTTGAAGGTACGGTAGTTAATCGTCTCCGGCTTTTTTACTTCGCCATACGACCAGGACCGGATTTTTTCCGGCGACGCCAGCCCGATGCGGATTGCGTCGAACTCTTCTTCCTGCGTGACCTGCTTGAATAAATCTAATAGTGCTTTCATTTTGCGACTCCTGTTATTTCAGGGGCTGAATCTGATACTAAAATGTTCAATATAATCAATGAATTATATCAATAGCGTTCGAGGTCGATATCGATTGCCAGCGAGCGGATTTCTTTCACCAGCACGTTGAATGACTCAGGCATGCCTGCATCAATCTTGTGCTCGCCCTTAACAATGTTCTCGTACACCTTGGTGCGGCCATTGACGTCGTCGGACTTGACGGTGAGCATTTCCTGCAAGGTGTACGACGCTCCGTACGCTTCGAGCGCCCACACTTCCATTTCGCCGAAACGCTGACCGCCGAACTGCGCCTTGCCGCCCAACGGCTGTTGCGTGACGAGGCTGTACGGCCCGGTGGACCGCGCATGCATTTTGTCGTCGACCAGATGGTGCAGTTTCAGAATGTGCATGTAACCGACGGTAACAGGACGGTCGAATGCCTCGCCGGTGCGGCCGTCGTGGAGCGCAATCTGTCCCGACTTGGGCAGCCCTGCGAGTTCCAGCATGTGCTTGATTTCCGCTTCGGTCGCGCCGTCGAATACCGGTGTCGCGAACGGCACACCGTTTTCCAGATTTCGCGCCAGCTCGAGGATTTCCTCATCGCTGAATGCCGACAACTCTTCTTTCTTCCCAGCGGAGTTATAAATCTGATCGAGAAACTTGCGCAGCTGGGAAACAGCTGAATGGGCCTTGAGCATGTGCCCGATTTGCATTCCGAGACCTTTCGCGGCCCAGCCCAAATGCGTTTCAAGAATCTGGCCGACGTTCATGCGTGACGGCACGCCGAGCGGGTTCAGCACGATGTCCATCGGCGTTCCGGCTGCAGTGAACGGCATGTCCTCGACCGGCACGATTTTCGAAATCACGCCTTTGTTCCCGTGCCGTCCGGCCATTTTGTCGCCGGGCTGCAGGCGTCGCTTCACCGCCACATATACCTTTACCATTTTCAATACGCCGGGCTGCAGCTCATCGCCCTGGGTAAGTTTCTTTTTCTTTTCTTCGAACATCGCCTCAAAGTCTTTGCGTTTTTGCACCAGCGAATCTTTTATGGATTCAAGTTGCAGTGCAGGTTCGTCGTTGGCGAGCCGGATATCAAACCAGTCATGGCGCTCCAATTCGTGAAGATAGGTTTTGGTAATTTTCGTGCCCTTGGCCAGCTTCTTCGGGCCGCCTTTGGCGACTTTATTCACCAGCAAATGCTCGATCCGCGCGAACGCATCGTTTTCAACAATGCGCATCTGGTCGCCGAGGTCTTTTTTGAATGCCTTGAGTTCGTCGTCAATGATTTGTTGCGCGCGTTTGTCGCGATCAATTCCTTCGCGGGTAAACACTTGCACGTCGATTACCGTGCCGTTCATACCGGAAGGAATCCGCAGCGAGGTGTCTTTCACATCGGACGCTTTTTCGCCGAAGATCGCGCGCAGCAATTTTTCTTCCGGCGTCAGTTGCGTTTCGCCCTTTGGCGTAACTTTACCCACCAGCACATCACCGGCTTCGACTTCGGCGCCGATATAAACGATGCCGGATTCGTCGAGGCGGCCCAGCATGCGCTCGGACAAATTGGAAATATCGCGCGTAATCTCTTCGGCGCCAAGCTTGGTATCGCGCGCAACGACGTTCAATTCCTCAATATGAATCGAGGTGTAGCGGTCTTCTGCGACAATGCGCTCGGAAATAAGAATCGAGTCCTCGAAGTTATAGCCGTTCCACGGCATGAACGCGACCAGAAGGTTTTGCCCCAAAGCCAGTTCGCCCATATCGGTCGACGCGCCGTCGGCGATGACGTCATTTTTGCTCACAGTATCGCCAACACGCACCAGCGGTCGCTGGTTGATATTGGTATTCTGGTTGGAACGCGTGTATTTTGTCAGATTATAAATGTCAACACCGACTTCGCCTGCCTGCGCCTCATCGTCGTTGACGCGGATCACTACCCGGCTGGCGTCGACGTAATCGACGCGGCCGCCGCGCAATGCCTGTACGGTTGTGCCCGAATCGATTGCGACGGTACGCTCGATGCCGGTACCGACCAGCGGTTTTTCCGCGCGCAGGCAAGGTACCGCCTGGCGCTGCATGTTGGATCCCATCAAGGCGCGGTTGGCGTCATCGTGTTCAAGGAAAGGAATCAACGAAGCCGCTACCGACACGATCTGCGCCGGCGCAACGTCGATATACTGAATCTTTTCCGGCGCGGACAGCGTGAATTCGTTTTTGTGGCGGCATGACACCAGCTCATCTACAAATTTGCCGCTTTTGTCGATTTGCGCGTTGGCCTGCGCGATGATGAATTTGCTTTCCTCGATGGCCGACAGGTAATCGACTTCAGTACCGACTTTGCTGTTGGCCACGCGGCGGTACGGCGTTTCGATAAAACCGTAATCGTTCACGCGCGCATAAAGCGCAAGCGAGTTGATCAGTCCGATGTTCGGGCCTTCCGGGGTTTCAATCGGGCACACGCGGCCGTAATGCGTTGGATGCACGTCGCGCACCTCAAAGCCTGCACGTTCGCGCGTCAATCCGCCCGGTCCAAGCGCCGATACGCGCCGCTTATGGGTGATTTCCGATAGCGGATTGGTCTGATCCATAAACTGCGATAACTGCGATGAGCCGAAAAATTCCTTTATCGCTGCGGAAACCGGCTTGGCGTTGATCAAATCGTGCGGCATTAAATTATCCGACTCGGCTTGGCCCAGGCGTTCCTTCACCGCGCGCTCCACTCGGACCAGGCCGGAACGGAATTGGTTTTCCGCAAGCTCACCGACGGAACGCACACGACGGTTACCCAGGTGGTCGATGTCATCAATCTCGCCGCGGCCATTGCGCAACTCCACCAGAATCTGAATCACGCGCACGATATCCTCGTGCGACAGGATCATCTCACCGGTGAGTTCGTCGCGGCCGACGCGTCGATTGAATTTCATGCGGCCGACGGCAGACAAATCGTAGCGATCCGGATTGAAAAACAGGCCCTGGAACAACGATTGCACGGCATCTTCCGTTGGCGGTTCGCCCGGGCGCATCATGCGATAAATCGCTACCTTGGCCGCCAGCGAATCAGGCGTATCATCAATGCGCAATGTCGACGAAATGTACGGTCCATGGTCGAGGTCGTTGGTGTAAATGGTATTGATGGTTGTAATGCCTGCGTTGACCAGATTCTCGATCGACGCCTCGGTAAGCTCATCGTTGGCGTTCATGATGATTTCACCGCTGGTTTTGTCGACTATGGTATTGGCCAGCACGCGACCGACCAGAAAGTCGGTCGGCACGACCAGCTTTTTCAGTCCCGCCGCTTCCATTTCGCGAATGTGCTTCACGGTAATGCGCTTGTCTTTGGCGACAATCTGTTTGCCTGCTTTGGTCTCGATATCGAAACGCGCGATTTCGCCGCGCATGCGCTCCGGATGCACATCGAACTCAATGCCTTTTTTCGCGATATGGAATGTATCGTTCACGTAAAACCCGGCAAGGATTTGTTCCGGCGTATAACCCAGCGCTTTCATCAGAATCGTGACCGGCATTTTGCGTCGACGGTCAACGCGGAAATACAAATAGTCTTTCGGGTCGAATTCAAAATCGAGCCAGGAACCGCGATAAGGGATAATCCGCGCGGAAAAAAGCAGCTTGCCGGAAGAATGCGTTTTGCCACGATCATGTTCGAAAAATACACCGGGGCTGCGATGCAACTGCGACACAATCACGCGTTCCGTGCCGTTGATGACAAACGACCCGTTGCGCGTCATGAGCGGGATCTCGCCCATGTAGACTTCCTGTTCCTTGACTTCTTTCACCGTCGGCTTGGACGCTTCCTTGTCCATGATGGTGAGGCGCACCTTGGCACGCAACGGCGAGGCGAAAGTCAGCCCGCGCTGCTGGCATTCGATGACGTCGAAAGGCGGCGTACCCAGAACATAGCTGACGTAGTCCAGCTTGGCGTTGCCGGAATGGCTGCTGATCGGAAACACCGACTGGAACGCCGCTTGCAAGCCTTGGCCTTTTCTCGCGTTGGCGGGAATTTCTGCTTGCAAAAATTCAGCATACGAATCAAGCTGTGTAGCAAGAAGAAACGGAACTTCCTGCACGCTTGCGCGTTTAGCGAAACTCTTGCGGATACGTTTTTTCTCGGTGAATGAGTAGTTCATAGATTCTCCACGGCCGTGATGGAACAGGTAAAGACAGGAATAAGACGACTGATGCGCCAGTCAGCTTATTTCTGGCCTCGTGACGAACGCAAAGTTCGCCAGTAGCGAAAGGCCGGCGCTCGCGCGCCAGCCTTCATACGTCGATTTTCAATTACTTGATTTCAGCCTTGGCGCCGGCTTCAATCAATTGCTTCAGAATCGCATCGGCGTCAGCCTTCGGCACCCCTTCTTTTACCGCTTTCGGTGCGCCGTCCACCAGGTCTTTCGCTTCTTTCAAGCCGAGGCCTGTAATTGTGCGAACGACTTTAATGGTGTTCACTTTGTTCTCGCCTGCGTTGGTCAGCATGACGGTGAACTCGGTTTTTTCTTCAACTGCGGCGGCGCCACCAGCAGCGGCGGGTGCGGCGACGGCAACAGCTGCTGCTGCGGATACGCCGAATTTTTCTTCCATGTCTTTGATCAACTGGGAAAGATCCAGCACGGTCATGCCAGCAATGGCGTCGAGAATTTCTGTTTTGCTTACAGCCATAATAAAACTCCTAAATATTATTTAATAAAATCAATAAGTTATGTCGTCTGCTTGGCATCGCGTACAGCGGCCAGTGCACGCACAAATTTAGTCGGCACTTCGTTCAGTGTCTGGACAAATTTGGTTGCCGGCGCCTGCATGGTGCCCATCAGTTTTGCGATCAGTTCATCACGGCTCGGCATGCTGGCAAGACTCGCGACATCCTTTGCGGACATCACTGAGTTGGCCAACGCGCCTGCCTTGATGACGAACTTATCGTTACCTTTGGCGAAATCATGCATCACTTTGGCGGCCGCAACCGGGTCGGACGAAATGCCGTAAGCCAACGGACCGACCATTTTGTCGGACAGCGCGGCAAACGGCGTGTCGGCGACTGCGCGACGTGCCAAAGTATTTTTCAGTACGTGAAAGTACACGTTGGCGCCGCGGGCTTTCGCACGCAGAACCGTCATGTCGCTCACTTGCAGACCACGAAACTCAGCGAGGATGATCGACTGGGCGTCCTTGACCTGCGCGGACACTTCGGCGACGACTGTTTTTTTCTCATCGAGATTGAGACTCAAGGTCTTGCTCCTTCATCAATGGCGACCAACGCCGGAATGAACCGTCATTGATCATCCGTTTCAATACAGCGACCTTGCGTCAGGAATTTTTTCAGCCATTTTCATAACTGTTGCAACCTGATTGGGGCACGCCATCTGCGTAGGGTCCGGAGCACACAAGGCGGAGGACGGAAAATCCAGATATTCCATCGCCACATCTTGAGCTATCCGGCATTAAATCCTTACGGATGCCTACGGTCTTTGATAACCTGGCGCACGAACAAAATCGTTCATGCGTCAGCCCAAAGCCCTGCTCGTTTCACCGAGCGCGAACCCCGCGCGAACGCGGGATTCAGTTATTCGATTACTGCTGCGCTTGCGCGACCAGGCTGGCCTGATCGATACGCACGCCGACTCCCATGGTGCTGGAGACGGAAATCTTTTTCAGGAACACGCCTTTGGATGACGCTGGCTTGGCTTTATTCAGCGCAGCAATCAAGGCCATCATATTTTCCTGCAACGCATCAACCGGGAATGACGCACGGCCGATGGTACATTGCACGATGCCGCCCTTGTCGGTACGGTATTGCACCTGACCGGCCTTGGCATTCTTCACTGCTTCTGCAGGATTGGCCGACACGGTGCCGACTTTCGGGTTAGGCATCAAACCGCGCGGGCCGAGTATCTGACCGAGTTGACCAACAATACGCATCGCATCAGGCGTCGCCACAACGATGTCGAAATCCATGAAGCCGGCTTTAACTTTTTCGGCTAAATCTTCGAAGCCGACGATGTCTGCACCGGCAGCTTTCGCGGCTTCTGCATTGGCGCCTTGGGCAAACACGGCAACGCGCACGGTTTTACCTGTACCGCGCGGCATCACAACGGAACCGCGCACGGTCTGGTCGGATTTTTTCGCATCGACGCCGAGGTTAATTGCGATATCAACGGACTCGTCAAATTTTGCGTTAGCGGTTTTTTTGATAATTTCCAGCGCGGCCGGAACTGCGTACAACTTGGTTGGATCAACCAGTGCGCGCACGGCTTTAGTGCGTTTAGTCAGCTTGCTCATTTTACGCCCTCCACATCGATACCAATACTGCGCGCGCTACCGGCGATGGTGCGTACAGCAGCGTCCATGTTGGCGGCGGTCAAGTCAGGCATTTTAAGCTTGGCAATATCTTCCGCTTGTTGGCGCGTGAGTTTGCCAACCTTTACTGTGTGCGGTGTGGGGCTGCCTTTGTCGATCTTCGCGGCTTTCTTGATCAGAATAGTCGCAGGTGGCGTTTTCATCACGAACGTGAAGCTCTTGTCCGCGAATGCCGTGATCACCACTGGAATCGGTAAACCCGGCTCGACGCCTTGGGTTTGCGCGTTAAACGCTTTACAGAACTCCATAATATTTAAACCGCGCTGACCCAACGCCGGTCCAATAGGTGGACTAGGGTTGGCTTTGCCGGCGGGCACTTGCAACTTGATGTAGCCGACGATTTTTTTCGCCATGATGTCTCCTTGTGGGTGTTAGCGGGCGCTGGTTTGACAACGCCCTCCCCGTTTAAAAAGCGAAAGAGAAATATCTTTCGTGTACTGCAAAAAACTTAAATCGAATTACGCTTTTTCCACTTGACCAAAATCTAACTCAACCGGTGTTGAGCGGCCAAAAATCAAAACGGAAACGCGAATTTTGCTTTTATCGTAATTCACTTCTTCTACATTGCCGTTGAAGTCGGTGAACGGGCCTTCGGTCACGCGCACGCTCTCGCCCACTTCGAACAACACTTTTGGCTTCGGTTTTTCAACGCCTTCCTGCACCTGATGCATGATATTGGCAACTTCCTTTTCGCTGATCGGCGTCGGCTTGGTGGAGGTGCCACCGATGAAGCCGGTGACCTTGGGCGTGCTTTTCACCAAGTGCCAGGTTTCGTCGGTCATCTCCATCTGCACGAGCACATAGCCGGGGAAAAATTTTCTCTCGGAAATGCTCTTTTGCCCGGCCTTCATTTCAACCACTTCCTCGACCGGGACCAGCACTTCGCCGAACTTGTCTTTGCTTTCTGAGCGGGCAATACGCTCGATAAGCGCACGCTGGACACTTTTCTCAAAGCCGGAATACGCGTGGACCACATACCAGCGCATTGTCATTCTGCACCTCCGCCCATTAAGCGACTGACCAGCCAGGTCAAACTTCCGTCAACCAGGAACATGAATACGGCCATCACGGCGACCAGCACAAATACGACCGTTGTGGTCTGCATGGTTTCTTTGCGCGTTGGCCAGACTACCTTGGTCGCCTCAGTCCACGCTTCTTTGGCGAAAACGAAAAAAACTTTACCCGGCTGCGACAGCCACGCGACGAAAGTGCCTGCAGCCACGCCGAGCAGAATCGCCAGCACGCGCACCACATCCGGCTGCGCGTTTAGATAGTAGTAACCGGCGATACCGGCAACTACCAGGAGTGCCGCAACTGCCAATTTAATTTTATCGTTCATATTCCGGTTTCTACTTAGTGGCAGGCCAAGAGGGCCTCGAACCCCCAACCTTCGGTTTTGGAGACCGACGCTCTGCCAATTGAGCTATTGGCCTAAACTTATAACAACTTTATTCTTTTCAATTATTCAATAACCTTTGCCACCACGCCGGCGCCCACGGTGCGGCCGCCTTCGCGGATAGCGAAGCGCAAACCTTCTTCCATCGCAATCGGGGCAATCAGGTTGACGGTGATGGAGATGTTGTCGCCCGGCATGACCATTTCGGTCCCGGCCGGCAGTTCAATGCTGCCCGTCACGTCGGTGGTGCGGAAGTAGAACT
>JBAVXA010000001.1:0-1922 GCA_049698095.1 Burkholderiales bacterium | reverse complement strand
TTTCGCAGCAAAGCTTCCGGTGAATTCGACCCCCATTTAGTTTCGCTACAATACTTGGAATAAGTATTGCGCCACCGTGTCCGGTCAGGCATCAGAGTTCGTTCTACCAGCCATTAATAATTTGCCCGCGCATCAACGATAAGAGACAGAAATATTGCAGGCCATTTTTGCCTGAATATGGTTTGCGCGTAAGCTTGAAAAATGCATTCCTTTGAACTACAACGAATTAACAAGGGTTGAAATTTGGCCGAAATGCCTTAATTTTCCTCGGCTGATTCAATCAACATTGCGCTCGAATTTGCATTCGCGATTCATGACTTCGATCGGCCATCTTGTATAGTCGACGGAGTGGGTTGTCGCTTTTCTAAGCAGATTCACCGATCTGCAATTCGACCAGCCGCCTCATTGTCTATTGGTAGTGTGAATTTACGGAGGCCGAAATTGAATATCAAACCGCTCGAAAACCACATGAACGTAATACTTTCCGTAGCAATCGGCTTTGTAATCATCATCGCCGGCGTGGCAAAGGCTACAGCGGGTCCGACAGACGCTGGTTCGCCAGGGCATCAGCACAACCATGAAGGACAAACATGGCCTCCGCAGCCCGTAGGGATTACGAATGTTGTGCTTTTCTCAGATCCCGTTAAGGAGAGCAGGGATAAAATCGCGAAAAAGAGCCGTTTGGATTTCTTGGAAGGGATTGCCCGAGCCGATCCTATCGCGAAGCTTCAGCTTGGAAATAAGTCCACACGAATTACAGAAATCATCAAATCCGACAAAAAGACGGGCAAGTCAGTAAGTCAGGTGGTCTTTTTCAGCCGCGACAAAAATAAAACGGTCGAAATCGACTATCAAAATAACAAGGTGCAGGCGATCAATTCCAGACCCGCCTGGGATTATCAGCCAGAAATTACCGATGAGGAAATTACCGAGGCGGCCGAATTGGCGCGCACCTATTTTCTCAATCTCGGCCGCGCAAGAGTTTTGCCCTTGAAAGCCTATGGCATTCTCGCCTATCGACCCGAGGGGAACGGCTTTTTCGACACCAGGGTCATTTACGTTTCTTTCCACGAAGACAATGACTCACCGCCCCAGCTTATGGCATGGGTCGATCTGACGAACCAGCTTGTTATAAATGCAAGGGAGGAGCCATGAGCAATTCTCGCAACGGCGGCCCGATCTTGCGAACTGCGTTGGTCGCCGCCGCGCTTTCTTTCGCGGGCATGTGCCAGGCTCAAACTTCGGGAAGTGTCAACTGGAACGGCTGGGTATTCAACTACCAGGTTAGCGGTAATGACGATGGGCTATCGCTGACGGGCGTTCAATTCCAGGGGTTGCCACTGATCAACAAACTCAGCTTTCCGGTAATGCGCGTATTTTATGACGGGAACGTGTGCGGGCCCTATGCCGATCGGCTCGGAGGAACGATTTATCCGATTCCGTGGGCTAACAATGCTACCGTCGCAAGGCGGGAATTTACTTTAAACGGTCGTCAATGGTACGAGATCGGGATACGCGACCTGATCGGCAGCTACGATATGTACCAGGTTTATTATCTCAGCACCGATGGGATCCTTGATGCTCACATCTTCAGCAAGGGCCTGCAGTGCCAGGTGAACCACGTCCATTATCCGAATTGGCGTATTGATTTCGACATCAATGGCAGCAGCAATGACCAAATCCAGCGCAATACCGGCTCCGGGTTTGAGACCAAGTTAATTGAGTTTAATGCTAGTGCGACCGAGGCTTTTGAGCATGGCTGGCGGGTCCGGGATTCGGCGACGGGAAATTTCGTTGATATTTTGCCGGGGTTTACCGATTTTACGATTCCCGACAATGGAACCACCGTTCCTGCTACCAGTTATGCCAACCATTTCGTTTTCGGCAGGTTATTTAATTCTGCCGAGGATACTGGGTGGACC